>JAGFJG010000043.1 GCA_024102915.1 Caldilineales bacterium | reverse complement strand
CTCGCGTTCTTCGGCTGTTAAGGTGACTCGGTATAGTTTCGCAGGCATTGCTTCCTCCAAGTTGGTTTTCCAGGAAGTATGTTCTGTTTAACCATATTCGCCAATATTTCTCTGTCAGACTACTAGTACAGCGCTTTCCTTTCCGACACCGATGGGATGCGCCAGATCGCCTGCAAAGCTCGTCCCGGGTTCCACAAGTCGAACTGGTCGAGCGTCGTGAACCAATAATGATGCTTGCCCTCTGCCTCTCGAGTCGCTTGTTGCAGATTCTGCAAGCGCTTGTCTGATGTGGTCACGGTCAGAATCCGATAATTCTGTGTGCCGAAATGTTGCACCGACTCGCCGGTTTCGCGGTAGAGGTTGTAAGCGTTGATCTTGTCCTGCCACTGTTTGTTGGACTCCGTGCCCAGGTCCACTTCCAGAAAGAAGTGCAACGTTTCCGCCTTGCCTGGGGGCTGCAAAACGAAATAGCCATCGGGAATGGTGCGGACCTTTTTGCGTCCTTGCATCACGTACGGCATCCGCTGGTTCAGCGGTTCCCCGCGCAGTTCATGTTCGCCATGCCACCCCAGGATTGTCAGCACCTGGTCGGCGGCCAATACCTCGAACACGACCCGAACCAGAGACACCGCCAACAGATGATTGAGAAAGAGGCCGCCCACCTCATTCTGTTTTGGCTGCCAGGCCAGGTTCTCCCGGTCAACGCCCTGGATGCTGGCCACGATATCAGCGCCCCGTTCGTCCAGGGCATAGACATAGGGTTTCCGCCCTTCCCCCAACACCAGGGCGGGGACAATGCGTTGCAGGAAGCCATGATGGAACAGGAGCTTCAGGCGGTTCTGACAGCTCGAACGCCTGCCCCGAGGACTGGAGGATGAGAAGAACAAGGCTTCGATCTGATCGGCTGCCAGCACCCGATGCCGGTAGACTGCATCGACGATGGCGATATCCCGTTCCGTCAGTTGCATAGGCTGCGGCGAGACCGAGCGTTTGTAAGAGGGGGTATATGCCTTGTTCATCGATATGCAGTGCGGTTTCTGGCGGCGAATAGTTTCCGAACACTTTCTAGCCAGCAAAATCAAAGTCTTCGAAATCGGTTTCCGCTTGGGGTTCAGGCGTCGTGCTCTGAAAGGAGCGTTTCAACTCCTCCTCCACTTCTGCCTGAGGTCTGGCGTAGCGTTCCCGGCTCATGCGCGTGATGCGGGCCACTCGCTCCTCGGCGTCCGGCGGTTCCGGCGGCGGCGGCTCAGTGATGGCGGTGAAGGCGCTGATGGTTTCCCCCCGCACCTTCATCTTCACCGCCGTCCGGTACTGGTTCATGTTCACCAGGTCGCGCGCCGTCAGCTTCGGCGCAACCAGGGCGTTCAGGGTTCTGGCATCATCATCGCCCACGCCAAAGATGATGGTCGTGCCCACGTTTCCCAGGATAGCGGCCAGGGTCTTGCCTTCGAGCTGCTTCAGATACTGATTGGCGACCGTGAAGGACAGGCCATATTTGGCGGCTTCGGAGAACGCCTGATCCAGGGTGGTGGTGATGAAGTTCTGCACCTCGTCCACATACATATAAAAGGTGCGCCAATTCCTGGAACCATCCAGGTCTCGGCTCATGCCCGCCATCTGTACCTTGGTGATGAGCAGGGAGCCCAGCAGGCGCACGTTGATGTCGTCCAGGCCGCCAAGATGCGCCAGGAATATCTTGCCCTCATCCATCATCGCCCGAAAGTTGAGGCTGTTTTGTTGGCAGAGGATGTGGCGCATCGACGTGTCGCGGTAGAATCGGCGCACCCGGGTGGCAATGGGCTGCACCAGTTGCCGCCGGTAGCTTTCGCTCATGCTGCCATATTCATCCTGCCAATATTCCAGCATATTCAAGTCATCGACATGCTTCAGCACCTCCGCCCTGAACCGGTCATTCCAGAAGATCCTGGGCACATCCTGTAGGGTCGCGCCCGGATAGCAGCAAAGGGCGTGCAGGGCGTTGTACAGGGTGTCCTCCATCCGCGTCTCGCTCCAGTCCTCGAAGTTGCGGCGGATGAAAGAGAGGATATGCGTGGCCCTCATGCTGGGGGCGAGGGGCGAATCGGTGGCAAAGACGTTCATGCCCACGGGGTAGTCCCAATCGCTGGCGCGAAACAAGATGACGTCCTTCTCTCTGTCGCGGGGTATGACCGTGCGCAGGATGTCATCGACCAGCTTGCCATGCGGGTCGATGACGCCGACGCCCTTGCCATTGCGAATGTCCTGTTCGATCATGTTGAACAACAGTGTTGACTTTCCCATGCGGGTTTTGCCGACAAGATTCACATGGGTGTTGCGGTCGTCGTAGAACACCGGCACTTCCCGCACGCCAAAGCGGTCTTCGCTGCGACCAATGGTGATGTACTCGCCCAGGCGCGTGTCGATGGCGGGCATCTGCACGAAGATGCTTTCTCGCCACTTCACCAGGAGGTGTGTGATCAGTTCGTTGGGCAGATGCCACAGGCAGGCGATCTCTTCGGCGCTGAGGGCCGTCAGCCAGATGGCATCCTCATGGTTTGCCATCTCCAGCTTGTTGACGCCTTCGTAGGAGAGAGAGGCGAAGGCTGCTTGTAAGCCTTTGAGACAGCTTTGCACAGGCCGGACATCCGCCTCATCCAGGGCATCCCGCACCAGCAGTCCCACCCGCACGAGTTTGAGTTGGCTATATGCTTTCTCCTCGGCCAGTTTCTGCAGCGATGTCGTGGGTAGCGCCGGTTTCATATCCGCGCCCGAAACCTGTTTACCGACCGCCCGAATGGCGCTATGGGGAGTCAAGTAGTCGGGCCAATGCAACTCAGACTGTACCAAGAGATGCCTGCCAGCATTGGCAATCTCATCAGGGATGGGTTCCAGATACACCACATACGAAAACCGTTTCGTCCCCACAAGGTTGCCCAGGGCGGCGACGATGAACTGCATCGGCGACTGCGATTTGAAGAAACTGACCGGTCGCAGCGGGATGATGAAGGGCTGCGTCAGTTGAAATCCGAAGAACCTGGATCCCACATCAGGATGCCTGTTGACCTGCTCACGTTCCACCTTCGCTTCGGGGTAGAGCGTGTAGATGCCGTTGCTGATCACATCCACATTGTCTTGGGTGGTCAAGATGCGCCATAGCAGGCGGCCCTCCTCGATATCGACCCTGAGGCTGATGGTGTCATAGGCTGAGAAAAGCGAACGACAGAAGCCTTCCGCTTTGCCTGCGTCCCATCTTAGGTGCTCCGGCACATAGACCGTGAGCAGGCGGGCGAAAGTGTCCTTTTGCAGTTCAGACTTGGTTCTGCGTTGGGGTACTAGCGACATGGTCTTGCGTCAACCTGATACAGGAGTCCCTGCCGGATCTCAGCCGCCCAGAAAACGCAGAAAGCCCTGGGTGAGGTTGGAGATGCGCAATGTGCGGGCGAGTTCGTCATAGTCTTTCTTCACACGCTCCATATCGTAATGGCTCTCAGTCTTGTTCCCGCTCATGATTTCGAACAATTCGTCCCGCTGTGTGATGTTGATGGAACCGACAATGTACTTCTTGTCCAGTTCATGCAGCGTAAGCTCACCCTTGAGGGCAACATAGCGGTAGTAGTTCAACGACTTCTTGTCCGCCTTGTACTTGGTCTCGTCCCGATTGTGGCTGCGCGTCAATACTTCTTTGTTGTAGTCATACGCGTATTCCTGCGGCTTGAGCAATTCGATGTTCGTCAACTCATCGTTGGGTTTGCGGTAGGTCTTCCAGCCGAACCCTGTCCCTCGACGCCAATCGGCATAGGCGCGATATCGCTTCTCTCTGCGCAAGACTGAGCGTAGCGTCCCTGACAACCCTCGCAGTTCGATCTGGGCAAAGTCTTTGGCCCACTCCGGCGGCGCATCGAGGCTCCCTAATTCCTCCTGATAGTAGGCCAGCTCCGTTTGGCTGCGCAGTTTTTCGAGCATGTCATGCACGATCATCATCTCGACCGGATGATATTCAAGCGCGAGGCGGATGTTGGGCGGTCGGTCTTGCAGTTTGTAACCTGTATCAATCCGCATATCATCGGGCAGTGACCACGATTTGACGCTCACATCTCCCAAGAGAGCAGTCAACAAATCGACGCGCAGTTGTTGGGGAATCGCTGGCCAGGCATCGAGGACCAGGTCAGTGAGGATTTCCAGAACCTCAGCACAGCACGCATAGGATCTCCATTGCTCTTTGAAGAAGCGGAAGGCATCCTCTCCTCCCAGCCGGTCGTAGATCGATACAACCACGGCCAGGCTCTCATTGGCCGCTGCCTGGGGTTGGTTTTGATAGGACACGCTGCGCCCCAGGACATAGGCGACGGCGTTCTGGGTATCACGACTGGAAATCGCTGTCAATAACTCTGAGGGGATGAGATAGCCGGAATCCGCTGCGACCTCTTGCTGTGCGTCAGCATGGGTCGGCTTCTGCCGCAATTTGATGCCAGTGTAGTAAACCATCTGGGCTGCCATGTGCCTTTTCCTCCTTACTGACTGAGTAGTCTGCCGCAAGAGAAGCAAATATCATCGAGACCCACCAGTGCATTTCTGGAACCGCAATGCCTGCAATTCACCTCAGGAAAGGGTTCACCCCACACTTCATTACCGGCAAGCATTGCGTAGGCTTGCTGCCGTCGATTCTTCTCCCTGTTCTGAAGACGGATGCCAATGGCCACGCCGACAACGGCAGCAGCACTGTGTTCTACCAATCGCCGTTCCAGTGATTTCTCAGACATCGCTATTCTCCTTCTTCTACTGTGTCGAATGGGATGAGGGACGAAAAAGATCGAGGTCTACGACTCAGTTATCTGATTGAACCAGTGCATATGCAGGGTATCGAACACGGGGCGGTGTTGTTTGTAATGCCAATGCTGCTATAGATATAACGGCAGAATCCCACAATGGTCGCGGGCGTTGCGCAAATCTCCTAATGAAATGGCATCTAGCAATTTAGCTAGATACGGGGCGGCAACCTGTTGGCGTGGGCCGGTTGATATCGAGTTGTTGGGGTCTTCATCTGGCGCGTCTCCGCTAGTTGCGGCTCGATGTGCCGGACGGCAGCGATGGGCTTGACCTTGACCTTGGCGGCGCGGCGCTGGCGGATGACAAAGGCGTCGCCCGCTTCCAGCCGCCCCGCCTCGTTCATGTCCACCTTGAAGGCATGCTGGATGCGGGCGCTACCGAGACCGGTGGGGTCGCCCTCCTGGTGTTGCAGGCTCGCTTCCAGTTGGTAGATGGTGCCCGCCAGTTGGGCCACATCCTCGGGAAAGTCTGTGCCCATCAATATCTTGGTTCGGGTGTTAGCCAGGATCAGTTTCTTGATGCGCTCGTCCTTGAGGCTGGCGACGTCTTGCGTGGCAATGATGACACCAAAGCGGGCGCTGCGAGCCATGGAGAGCAGCGCCAAGATGCTCTCATTGCGAAACTGGCCGAATTCGTCGATCAGCAATAGGGCGGGTTGGCGCTGGCGTTTGCCGATGTAGTCCTTGAGGTCTTCGACCAGGAAGTCAATCAGCCGCCGGGCGGTGTCGCCCACGCTCTGGGTGCGCAGGGAGAAGATGGCGCATTGGGCGTGCTCGATGGCAAAGCCCTCGTCGCCGATGACGCCGGAGAATTCACGAGCCAGGGGGCGGATGCGATAGAGCAGGCCCTCCAGTTGTTTGGCTGAAAGCGCCTCGATATCGGCCAGTTCCAGCAGGTCGCCCTGGTATGCGTTCAGCAGCCAGTCCCGGTCGATCCGCTGCCGCAGTTCCTCGAAGCTGCGCGGCGGTCCGCCCGGCGCGTAGCACACCAACTGCAACAGGTCGCGATTGACGTCGGCATAGAACAGGGCGTCGCCCTCCACCTCATCCACGCCAATCAGGGCGCACAACCGGTTGTAGATGTCGGCTGGCTGGCCTCTGAAACCGTCATAGATAGCGCCCTGTGCGGCCATGCCCAGGCGGAAGATGGGGGCTTTGACGCCTCTGGCGGCATAGGCCAGGCCCCTTACATCGTTGGCCAGTTTGGCATCGCCCTTGCCGTCCACGAAGATGACATCGCGCTCGGTATGGTGCAACACCTCGTACAGCAGTTTCTTCAGCGTCTCGGTTTTGCCCGCTCCCGTCGCCCCCAACACGAAGACATGTTCATCCAACGCCTTCTCGTCCAGCATGAACCAGCCCTTGCCCTCGTCGACGCAGGTGACGCCGGCAAAGCTGTCGCCCTTGACCTTGGCCCCAATCCGGATCATGCCGCGTACAGGCTTGCGCTCCCGTCGCTGACCGGCCTTGCGGGTCAGGCGCTGCTCTTGCTGCAACTGGCGTTCGACCAGGTCTTGCAGTTGTTCCGACAGGGTTTTGGGCCGGATGAATTCAGCCCCGACAGCCAGCGCTTTGTAGGCCAGTGAGGCAAAGGCGAAGCTCGGTATCTGCCACAGGCTGTACTGTAAGAATCGGGTGGGGTCAAAGCCCTGGGCAATGATGGCATGCACCACCCACAGGAACCAGAGAAAGGAAAGGATGTAAAGGCCAATCAGGGTGCGTCTGCGGGCGATATGTCCTGGAACACGCTTCTCGAACACATAGCCGCTCAATCCGGCAATAGGACCGAACAAAAGGAAGTAAGGGCTGTAGAGCACGGCCAGCACAATCCCCCATTCCAGCACGTGCAGTTTGCCCGGCGTCAGGTCAGGTGTGTTCGTCATCGGGCATGAGGTCGGCCAGCTCATACAGGGCGAAGGTGTAGGCGTGGTTCGGCATCTCCGCCACCGCCTGCGCCACCGCCCTGTGACAATCCGCCGCCAGGAAATACCACACTGCTTCGTAGTGCTGGGCCAGGTCTTGCAATATCTTCCGCAGGCGCTTTTTGCTCTTGACCGTCAGTTCCACTTCCACTCCCACCGCCACGCCGCCGAAGTGGACTTCGGCATCGACCAGGTGCTTGGACGCTTTGGCGCGTTCTCCCTGTTTGATCTCTTGCAGCAATTGGCGTTCGCTCACCCAGCGGTCGCCCTGGCTGAATCTGTCTTCGGCATACAGGCGCACCTGGTTGACGACGTCGATGTGGCGCAGTTTGGCCACGCTGGGCCGGTAGTAGGCGTACTCCAGCCCCAGATGGCGGATGCCCTTGCGCGTCAGCCACAGCCAGGGGGCGTGGTCAGCCAGGATTTTCTGTTTGTGCACCCAGCCCGCCCGCTGCCAGCGCCCATACCGGCGGCGCACGCCCGAAGGCGAGAGCAAGCCGCCTCCCTCCACGACGGGCGATGCGCGCGAGGCCAGGGTGCGGAGATGCGCTTCGTTCACGGCATATTGTTCCCCCATCCACCGCAGCAGTTTCAGATCAATCTCCGTCAATCGCACCTGGCCGTAATCGCTTCTTCTTTTGACTTTGTCCTTGTGTTTTTCCATTTCTTGACAGAACGCATTCCCCCATTCAGTTCTGTCTTTCCATTGTATCATTCACCTCTATACTCTAATCATTGCTTCTTCCATTTTTTCTTCTTTCTGTTTTCCCTTTCGAGAGTGTAAACTTCGTTCTGTAATTTCAAGGCAGTAGGTCATGGTGTATCCTCTGGTGACCAATCAAATCACTAGCAAGGAGCACAGCCATGACCTACGAGCAGAATTGTACCTTACCATCAGCC
>JAGFJG010000039.1 GCA_024102915.1 Caldilineales bacterium | reverse complement strand
CCCGCTTGGTTGCGAGCTCAGACATTGGCTAAGATCGATAGCGTTCGGCTGGCGTCTGGTAGTCAAGACCCTGGTGCGGACGCTCGTCATTGTAGAAGTGGAAGTAGGCTGCCAAGCCCGTATCGTGTAAATTCTACATCCTAACCGATCGATACCGCGTTGAGACCGTCTGAGGACTCGGTTCCAAACTCTGTTGGTGACTTTTTCGTCTCCGTCAAACACCATAGTTTCGCGCAAGAAAATACACTGAACCTGGGCAATTCGACCTCTCAGACGAGCCGTATTATGTCCACCAACACAAGATGAAACCGAGTCCGTCTGAGGCTGTACTACATAACCCCTTGGTGGCTTTCGGGATTAGTAAAATGGACATGCTGTGGGCAAAACCATCTTCAATGTGGTACGGAAGGACTGGCACTTCGGTCGACACGCAATAGCCAGGATGCCCGAGACTTCAACTCTGGTTGTCCTTCCTATTCTTCTATCCGCTCCCCTTTCCCCTATTTATGCAGATTGCATCGTCAGATTAGTTGGCGCTCTGTAGTAATCGTTGATGATCCCACCCAACACCGGGCGACAAGTGATAACACCTTCGGTTTCGGGCGGCTTGCGAGGTACAGGAGACTGCTGGTCTAACCCTTGGTGCGGCCTTGCGTGATTGTAATATTCAACGAATTCGTTCAGAGTGCGTCGGAGATGGGATTCGTTCCAGATCAGTATGTGGTCCAGACACTCCTGGCGGGCACTCCGTACCCAGCGCTCCGCGATCGCATTCGCATTGGGCGCCTGGTAAGGTGTGCGCAGTACTTTCATCCCTTCTGACTCAAACACAGCATCGAACGACAAGCTGTACTTCCTGTCATTATCCCGGATCAGACACCGCAATTCTGTCTCAGCTTCACGCTCATCCAACAACCACACCGTGTTCCGGGCCTGCTGCGCTACCCACGCACCATCGGGATGTTCGGTCACGCCGGCCAGGTAGACACGTCTGGTTCCGAGCTCCACGAAAAAGAACACATACAGGGTCTGTAGACGTATCGCCTCCACCGTGAAGAAGTCGCAAGCCAGCAATTGGTCCTTGTAGTGAGTCATCAGGGTTTTCCACCCTATGGAGCCAAATCGTACCGGCGCTGGCAGGATATCATGGGCTTTCAGGACATTGCGCACGGTGCTGATCGACACTTCATAGCCCAATTTCTGCAGTTCACCCGCAATCTTGCCGTAGCCCCAGCGGGTATTCTCTTCCGCCAATTGCACAATTAGTTCGCTGAGCTCTTGCCTGATCAATGGTCTCCCTCCTCGGTTTGCTGGCGCCTGCGTCCATTTCCGTCGCACCAGCTCTCGGTGCCAGCCAATCGCAGTCTCCGGCTTGAAAATGCGAATCACACTCCCCAGTTGGCTGGTCGTCAATCGTCCCCGCTTTTTCAACGCCGCCGCCAACACTGCCAGCGACCACTTTTCTTCCCTGCTTGGCCTCACCACCTGATTGTTCTTGCGCACCATCACATCTAATTGCTGGCGCAAGATCAGGATCTCCAGGTCTTTGTCATCGGCCGATAAACGTGAGAGGCGCAGCAACTCAAGTAGCGTCGAGTACACCTGCGCCAACATGGTCCAGATCATACCTTCATCCATGAATGGGGTTTTCTACATGAAGGCTGGATTATACTGGCGACCAAGCTATTTCAGCACGTTTTTAGTCGCCAAATGGACTCGGCTGATGTTTTTACACCGTACGCGCTTTTTCAACGATACCGTCAGCACCGCCAGCATCCATTTCTCCCGACGATTCGGTCTGACCGGATGATTTTGTTTGCGAGCGAGTACATCCAGCTGTTGGCGGAGGATGAGGATCTCGAGGTCTTTGTCGTCGCTGGAGAGACGGGCGATGCGGAGGAGATTGATGAGGGTGGCGAGAAATTGCGCAAGAAGAGATAGGAGCATTCCGGCATTGTCGTGTCGGGTCTTGTAAATGGCAAGCAGGAATCGACAATAGAGAGAGAGTTCGGAACATTTTTGGGCGCCAGACCGGCTCATATGAAGTTTTTACACCCCACGGGCATCGCCTGCGGCCAGTATTCGGCCAAGCAAGTGGTGGACGGCGACATCGGGCGGCTGGAGGATGATGACATCAAGGCGTTCGCACAAAAAGTGATGGATATTTTCAATGTCAAGGTTGTGGCTATTACTGTCCGTTACCCCGACACCTTCGAACAACACCGCTGGGAATCAGCTGCGATGAATTCTGAAGGCGATTTTTTTCGATCACCTGCTGTCAAGCCCATCGTTCTGCGAGACAGGTTGGGCGGCGGTGACACCTGGAACGCCGGTTTCTATTATGGTCTGCTCACCGAAAACTTCGGCGGCGAAGGCTTACGCAAGGGCGTGCTTGTGGGCGATGCAGCCACCCGGTTAAAACAGACAATGATGTTCGATCTGCCCATGATCGACAAAACCGATGTGCAGGCGTTGCTGAAAGCGGATGTCATGGGCGGCGGGAAACGCACCTCACGATAGGACAGGAGCAGGTCATGAAAAAACACGAAAAACTCGACATCATCCGCAAGACCGGCATCATCGCCATCATGCGGGCTAATTCATCAGACCAATTGATCACAGCAGCTGATGCCATCAAAGCAGGCGGGGTGTGTGTGATCGAAGTGACGATGACGACGCCAGGCGCGTTGAGCGTGATTGAGCAGGCGAAACATCGTTATGGCGATGAGGTGCTCTTTGGCGCGGGCAGTGTGCTCGATGCCGAAACCGCCCGCGCCGCTATTCTGGCCGGAGCCGATTTCGTTGTCGCCCCCACCCTAAGCCTGGCGACAGTAGCGCTTTGTAATCGTTACAGTACGCCGGTCATGCCTGGTTGTTTCACGCCCACCGAAGCACTGACCGCTTGGGAGGCAGGTGCCGACATGATCAAGCTGTTCCCGGCCAGTTTCGGCGGCCCCGACCTAGTAAAAGCGATCCGGGCGCCCCTGCCGCAGCTCGAAATCGTGCCCGTGGGCGGCGTCGATCTTGACACCGCCGCCGCCTTCATCAAGGCCGGTTGCGCCGCCCTCGGTGTCGGCAGCAGCTTGATCAATAACAAGGTGCTGCAAGATGGCGATCTGGATGAACTGACGAGGCGGGCTGAGGCGTTCGTGGCGGAGGTGAGAAAGGAGCGTGCTTGTTAACGACAGGCGTTGACATCGGTACCCGGCGGAACGTACGAGATCGATGACGAGTTGCTTGCATACTCGGCCAACATTCCCGCGAGCACATTGTGGCTACGGTCCTCATTTTCGCTGGGGACGCGACATGCTCCGCGTTGACACTGAAACTTTGACCAGAAGTGCATGCGAGCTTCGAGGAAGGCCTCACGCAGTACGTGGCTGCCAAGTCCAGGATGCGGGACGCCATATGACATCGTCGGCTCCACTCAATACCGGATCAAGGAATTGGTTCGCTGCCTGGGTTGCCTGAGCTAGGTTCTGCTGGGGCAAAGCCAGATCTCTGGCCAGTCGGCGAAAGGGGGTTGCCCACGTTTGTGGCGGCCGTGGAAAGTGCATAGGCATCTCGTGCGTACCGGCGTGGGTAAAGGTAGCAAGCAGAGCTTGTCGTAGGGTCAGAAGACTTATGCTCTGCAATTCAGCCATCACGAGAATATCAACAAGGTCCTTCACCCGCGTACTGGCGCCAGTCGCATGGGGTCGTGTATAGGCGTGAAGCTTCTCAGCAATATGCTGGGGAATGGGCGAGCAGGGCACAATCGTCTGCTGGATGTCCGCAAAAGCCAGCAATGGTGGCATTTCGAACTGATCAATGGTCCCAACTACCGGATCACCGACACTGACGTCAACATGAAACTGTTCAAAAAGACGGGTATCGAGGCGGCTGATAACGTCGTAACGCTGTCCGCCCAGCGCCTGTGTATCTGAACGCGCAGGTCGAGTCACGGTGTATTGGAAGTGATCACCTAGGTCAAGCAGGGCTGCCTTAACCAGCAATTGATGGACATCTAATTCGGTAGCAGCAATACCCACATCCAAGTCCTTCGTCATCCGGCCCTGGTTGTGCAAGCGCAGCTGCAGGGCTAGACCGCCCTTGATCAACCACCGATACGGTTGGTCGGCCAGCAACCGAGCCAGGAAACGATCGAAGGCAACCAGTTTACGTAGCCACATGAGGCTGAGGTCGCGTGAGCGGCTTTCATTTAACAGACGAGCTTCAAGCGCCTGCCTGAATGCGGCGCTGCTATCATATCTCACGCGTCGACCTTCTGCGTGAACGCCAGATGCGCCAGACGGCGGATCCGCCCGCCCTCTGTCTCGGCGAAATTGAGCATCGTGGTTTGTGTGACCAGGCCGCGCCTGATTGCTTCCTGCATCGCCTGAATGATCAATTCGTCGGCCAGCCCGGAGTTGGCTACGTGTGCCAACGTCCGAGGGATGATGGTGACGGGCAACCCTGCAAAGCGGGTCACATCTTCTGGTTCAAGTCGATTCGTATGTAAACGCAGACCACGATGGCGTCGTGAGGCAGTGCGGGGAATGATGACATGGATGTCGGCAGGCATAACGTCGGAAAGTTCGTAGAGGACAAGGGCGCTTTCGTGACTTATCACGGAATCAGGGCCTGTTTCTAGCCAAGCGACGAAAAGATCTTCGTGGGGCGAATGTGGAAAACGCGCCAAACGATAGCAGCCACGACGCACCCTCAGGAAGCTGCCGTTGGCAACATAGTAGGTGAGTTGACGCTGGGAGTAGCCGGCCTTGATGGCCTGCTGTGTTGTGAAGTAGCCTGCCTGGGTTTCGGCCACCTGATATAGATTGTCCTTAGCGTTTATGAGTCCGTTGTTCATGTGTGTAATATATTACGTTAATTGGCATGAATCACACACATTGTAACTACTCGGGTCATTGCTTGCAAGTACACAGGGTGACGGAAAGATAGTGGATTGTGCTCGCGCATGGTCGAAAAGTACTACGCCAAATAGTAGGTTTTGGTCATGACATGGGTGGGTGAAAGCTGATACACTGCAGACAGGATTTGGACGCATCCGCAGCCGAGCACCATTACCTTTTTACTCGCTTTCAGACCTTACCCATTACCCATCCCGAACTTTTTGAACACCCACGAAACAATTCGGTGCTGACCATCCACAACCCCAGTGCTAAACCGCGTAGCCCTGGCCTTTGACAGCTTCCTCCTCACCTTCGAAGCAAGACGACTGACGCCAGCCGCTCTGCGTTTCTATCGCCAACAAATCAGCAATTACTCGGCTACCTCCAGGGGCGGGAGGTAAATGAGAACTGCGGACTGAAGGCAGAGAGGCGCTCCGGGCCTTTTTAGCAACTGTGACTGCTGGTGATTGATAGACCAATCCATCCCTAAAACTGCGCGCACCATCTGCGCTTCATGCGACTTCCTGCTGCAGTAGAGTCCATTGGTCAGCGTACGGCGGCAATGTATGCAGTGAAGGCACCTGCCGCTGGCAGAGGACGATTTGTTAGCGAGGTATCGTCAGCAGGGAGCGGTGGAGCATGTGCTATGACGTCAGCAAGGCCTGCCTATGATATCCCGACGCGCATCGCATTCGACAATCTGATGATTTGGCGATTGCCAACATCTATGCTACTTTATGAACATCAAATACAGCAGATGATTCACTGAAATCTCTGCTGTACCACACGTCATCGAAACACCAGATACTGTCGATTGGTGTACAAAAACACGCTGTGTAGTGCTGATTTTGATAATAAGCGGCTCAAAATAGAGCGGCTTACTCTTAATCAGCGTTTTTAGAAATCCCGACTATCCGCCAGATGGCCGGCTCAGAAAATACCTTCAGTTCACGAGAGGAGCGGAATACGTGTGGTGGGACAAGCAAACGGGACACCGTGACTGTCGACTCGATACCATATCTTGCCCTAACTTTGCCAGCTAACGGCGCCAGTTGTGCATACAAACTTTGGGCGAATAGCGCCGTACCTGCACATTATCGTCTAATCGAACGCTCCAGTAGACAAGCTCCCTCAATAATCGTTCCCCTATTCGGGCATATTCCAACTGCCCTGCTAGATTCGTTAACTCAGCCGGGTCACTTTCGAGATGATATAGTTCGGTAGGAAGGTCGGGGTCGTATATCAATTTCCAGCCCTCACTGACCACGGCGCGGCGGTAACCGCTCATCGCTACTTGGGTGCCATCGAAGTTTGTGCGAGCAACACCATCAACGAAGAATGTATCGGCGACTTCGCCAAACCCGATGCCATCCTCCTCGGTCAAAGCCGCGCCGCCAATACCAATCTCGGAATAGACGCTAGAGAATTCAGCTTGCTGATAGAGTTGTCCCGTGAGGATCGGCCACAAGCTGCGGCCTTGCACGCCTGTCGGGATAGCGATGCCAGATGCCTCACATAAAGTTGGGAAGACATCGCTGATTGAGACATGAGCTGGGTGGCTTCCGCTATTTGGTTGAATTGCTCCACCGAACCATAACATTGGCACTCGTATCGTGCATTCGGGCAGGGCGAGGCCTTTACGATAAAGCCCGTAATCGCCACAGAAATCACCGTGATCGGAAAGGAAGAGAACGATGGTGTTTTCTAGCCCGTCTTTAACTTCTAGAGCTTCAACCAAACGGCGCAACTGGTCATCGATCAGGCGGAGCATACCGCAGTAGTTGGCGCGATAGCGCGGCCAGATATGGTCGCTTTCAGGATGGTAGTGCTGGATGGCACGGTACTGAAATTGCCACTGGTAATTCTTATTTTTCAGGATTTCGGGACCAGCAACTGGTGCGGGAATGGCATCGGTCGGGAATAGGCTAAAGTAAGGTTCAGGAACTTGGTAGGGGCTGTGGGGTTCGGGGAAACTGACCCATGCAAAGAAGGGCCGGTTATCGTTTCGCAGATTTAGCCACTCCAGCGCATCATTGATGATGCGTACGGGATATTGGCATTCTAAGGGGAAAGGTGTGGGTTCATGCGATACCCAATGCCCCACCTGCGTCAGCCACTGGTTAAATGCTTCATCCTCGGCTTCACGTCCCACTCGAATCAATCCCTCGGTATGGCTGTATTCTCGCCAGACATCGAAATCGTCCGGCCCAAGATGCGTATGGTTCTTGCCAAACAGCGCCAGTTCATAGCCATCTTCCCGCAGAGTGCCGGGCAGATCCTGCCCATAACGCGGCGTTAGCGGCTGCCAGTTGCCGATCATCCCGTGAGCCTTGGCATAGCGTCCGGTCATCATGCTGATGCGGGCCGGCATGCAGATGGGGATGGGCGTATAGGCACGCTGAAACCAGCAACCTCGCTCTCGCAAGCTCTCCAGGTAGGGCATCGTGTCAAGGGCGAATCCCTGGCCTTTGAGGAAATCCGCTCGCTGCTGGTCGGTCATGATGATGAGGATGTTGGGTTTCCGTTGCATGATGGATAGCTCTGCTTATAGTACAAAGCGCCAGGCCTGGCCGCGGCGAGCGACTCGCACGACAGGGGCGAGGTCAGGATAGGCGCGGTGGAATTTGGCCGCAAGCTGCTTGTCTGAAAGCATCCCCCAGCGGTCTTCCCAGCCGCTGTAATGGACAAGATAAGCGCCGTATTTTTGGCGCTTCGGGCTGGTTTCGAGCTGCAACTGCCGGAGAAAACCTGACCCCGTCAACTGCTCGATGCTGATGTGGCTGTAGCCATGCTCCGCCCATGTGGTGGCATCGAAAAAGGCCAAAGAGGGCGCACGAAGCTGGTCGAGAAAGACCATTGGCGGGGTTTTCAGATCCCAGCCGATGATTATCTTGTGCCGGTCATTTCCGCCGAATTCGATGACGAAAATAACGGAGCCGGAGAAATGGTCTTCGACAGGGAGGGGCGTTATTCGGAAAACGCCAAGGTCGAAGGTCTCGAACGGATCGATGAGGCATGGTCGCAGAGTTTGACCCTTTGTGAAGCCGTATAAGTGCGTTCTGTGCAGATGGTTAAGGGTCTGCTCCGTGCAATACACAAACAAAGGCGGGCGTTTGGCATGAATGTCCTCGCCGCGGCGATTGCAGTATATCTCCGATAGCACCATCAGTTCGGCATGGTGGTCTATGTGTCCATGGGTGATGAGGATGCCCAGGGGCTGATCCCAGAAGGCATCCGGCTGCGAATCGGCTATTCCCGTCAGTGTGCCCAATCCGGCATCGATGAGGATATTCTGTTGTACTTCGCCATTATTGATGTGTGTCAACAACCCGCAAACATGCCCGCCTTCTTTCTGCCCAACCCGCCTCTTTTCCGTCCAGTACGCATAGTCTTTATTGATCTGGCAGTAAACGACTTCAGACTGCATGGAGCTTCATTGATAAACGCCATATCTCTTGGCGGCGTCGAGGAAGGCTTGTACGTTCTCGGCGGAGGTGTCAGCCTGGATGATGTGGGCCGGGGCGATCATGTAGCCGCCACCTTCGCCTAGGATGTCGATATGGCGCTTGACCTCGGTTGCGATCTGGTCGGGCGTGCCAAAGGGCAGGAGTTTTTGCTGATCAATGCCGCCCCAAAAAGAGAGGCGAGCGCCAAACTGACGCTTGAGGTCCTCCGGCTCGTGACCGGGTACGCCGGGCTGTACAGGGTTGAATACATCCATCCCGGCCTCGATCCACTCATCCAATATCTTGGCGACGGCGCCATCGGAATGATGGGCGATAATCAGGTCGGGATTAATGGCTTTCAGGGCGACATACATCGCCCGGTGCCTCTCTTTGAAATAGCGTCGCCACATAGTGGGGGAGATCAGCATATTGTTCTGAGCGCCGTAATCATCCCCGGCCCAGATGCCATCTACGCCGAGTGCGACCAGTTTCGACGCCACCGCCAGTGAAAACGCCTGACATTTGTCGGCAAGCGCATCCAGATAAGGCTCACCTTTCGCCATGTCGACCAGTAGTTTCTCCATCCCCACCAGGTTGCGCATGAGGGCGAAGAGCGTCACCTCCACGTCGCCCCAGATAAAGAATTCATCGCCGAACGTCTCGATGTACATTGCCGCATCATCGTAGCGCCCCTCGGCCAGCGGATCGGGAAACTCATACGCTTCGATGTCCTCAGTGCTCGTCACGTGGCCCAGCGGGTATCCGATGAGTTCCATGTAGAGCGAACCTTGCTGCATCTTCATACCAAATTCGTTGATAGTGTGGCCGTTTTCGTCGATGGCATGCTCGTAACCACGCGGCAGCGACGCGCCCACAATCACGCAATCGCTGCCCATGACCAGACGCAGTTCATTGCCCGACAGGCGGTAGGTTACATCCTCGTAATAGGCTTGCGTGTAATGAACGGGGACGCCGTAAATCTGGCTGAACTCTTCCAGTTTCTGGCGGCTGAGATCGAATTGGATGGGCACTCGATCCGGCAGGCCGATTCGCCGCATGGCGATGTTCACGCGTTCTTTGGCATTCATGACGAATCAGTTCCGGTGGAGAGGTTTCGATGTCTGTTTAATGAACGCGAGTAGCATCCACGATGACCGATTCGATGCCCAGCGACTCGCCCAATTTTTTGATGGTGGCGGCGTGGTGTCCGATGCCAAGGGCGAAGTGATGGGTCGGCCCTTCGTTGCACCAGGCCTTGAGATAGGTAATCGGGTCGGGTTCGAAATGACCCAAAGTGTTGGTATTGCCGGTGGGCGGCAACGGCCCCTCCACCGATACGCCCTCCCCAATCACGAATTTGAAACGGCCATCATAGGTCTGACCGATACTGAGCATGGTGATGGGGCCATGCTTAATCATGAACTCCACCGATGCGCCTGACCCCGGTTTGCCGTGATATTGCAGCAGGCTACGCAGGATTGGCTTGCCTTGATAGATGCTCAAATGGTGCGGGCCATCATGGCCCACATAGATCTTGTTACGGTCAAAGACGATGGGATGAAACTCCGCAAAGCTGCCGCCGACGTCCAACCTATCCATGATCATCATGGCCACGCAGGTCTTCAGATCGTTCTCACCGCACATGGGGAAGCCTTGGGCGGAGAGGATGGAGTTGCCTACGATGAAATTGGTGACCACCCTGCGCATCTCCGATCCTGGATCGGCTTCGTAGTAATAGGCCAGCCCGTCTAGGTTCTTGGCAGCGATAAAGCGATCAAGCGCCACCGCCACGCGGGCAGCCATATTGAGGTCTTCCTCGGTCAGGCGCAAGGTGTGGGGATCAGAAACAGGGTCGGGTGTGTCAAAAAAACCTTCGATCAATTCGCGCTTATCCGCCAATTCCTGGGCCGTTACCTGGCGATACTCACGCAAGACATCTTCCGGTTCGGTCTGTACAATGTGAAGTCCGAAGGTCGCCGTGAACATGGTAGGGTCGCTGTGCATATCCAGCATCGCCTCTAATGTGTGGCCCATCTGGCCGATGCGGGCGCCACGCAAGTCGTGTAATACGCGGGCAATACTGCACCATTCAGCTAATTCCTCTTCTGCTTGGGGATCGTCATATAAGGAACCGAGGATAATTGGGGGCACTCTCTTGCCCATACGCACAGCGACTCCGGTAAACTCCGGCACAGAGCACGCCTGGTCATTGGCAAGTTGCAAGTGCGTAGTGTATCGCCCAAAGTCAAATGAGCGCTGTGATTGTAATCCGATCAGAACGATGGGCGCGCTGATCTCTCGAACCATCACGCCCCAGGTGGCGCTGGTAGCATAGGTGGACATGTTGCAGAAGACCAGGTCGAAATCACCCTTCTTGATCTCTCGCGCCATGGCATAAGCGCTCTCGGCTTCGTCCGTCATGCCGAAATCGGTCACCTCGACGCCGTAGCTCTCGATACGCTGGCGGATGACGTTGTGGTAGCCCATCAGTTCTTCCCGCAGGCCAGGGTACTGCGGCCAGTAGGTGCAATGGCCGACGCAAAAGAGTCCAACGCGGGCGGTAAGTGGTTTGCGGCGCTCAATATTCATGTTTCCTCTTTTTAGATTCACGGTGATTTTATACGGGTAAGGCTTGCTGTCCGGGTACATCCTGATGCAGATAGCAGGCGACTGATCGCCCCGGATCGGCAGCGTAGAGAGGGGGAAGCGTTTGTAGGCAGATATCCATTACATGTGGGCAACGGGCGGCGAATTTACAGCCCCCGTCCTTCTTGGCAACGGAAATGTCGGCCTTTGGTGTGACCTGATCTTCACCCCCCCAGCGCAGGTCGGGATCAGGCAATGGGATGGAATTCACCAATAGTTGAGTGTAGGGATGTTTAGGCTGCTTAATCACCAGATCGACGCCGCCCTCCTCGACCACAGCCCCACGATACAGGATGACAATGCGCTCGCAAAGCTGGTAGGCAGTGGTAAGATCATGGGTGATGTACAGCAGTGAGATATCGAAATCCTGATGCAATTTGAGCAAGCTTTCCAGAATGGTGGCACGGAGCGAGGCATCAACCATCGAGACCGGCTCGTCCGCTAGAATGATGCGTGGACGCAACAGCAGGGCGCGGGCGATCATAATACGTTGGCGTTGTCCGCCGCTCACCTGATGCGGGTATCGACCCAGCGTTTCTTCGGGGCGCAGACCCACCTTTCGCAGAGCGTCCTGTATTTGCTCTGTCGCTTCCGCTTTCGATCTGGCCAGACCAAATTTGGCCAAAGGCGTTGTCAACACATGATCGACTTTGTAGAATGGATTGTAGACTTCGAAAGGATCCTGGAAAATGGCTTGCACTTCCTGCCGGAACGTCTTCTGTTCCTGCTTGTTCATCTCATGCAAGTCACAGCCTTTGTAGGTGACGCGCCCCGATGTAGGCTGGATGATGCCAAGAAGAAGGCGGGCCAGGGTGGTTTTGCCGCTGCCGCTTTCTCCGGCGATGGCGATGACGGTGGGGGTGTCCGCGTCAATCTTCAGACTGAAGTTCTGAAGCGCCACCATTTTGTCCTGACTGAAGAAGCTGCCACCTGTTACGAATTCTTTGGTTGCCTGGTCCGCTACCAATAGCTCAGCCATTGTTCACCGCCTTGTACAGGTGACACGACACCCAATGCTTTGGCCAGATTTCTTGCTGTTCCGGCATTTTCTCAGCACAATGCGCCATGACTTGAGGACATCGAGGGTGGAAAGGACAGCCGGAAGGCGGGTCGAGCAATGATGGGGCTACACCGGGGATGCCCTTGAAGAATTTCTTCTGATCGAGTGAGGGCAGGCTGGAGATAAGCATCTTCGTATAAGGATGTTGCGGCATCCGGAAAATCTCGCGTACGGGGCCAACCTCAACCAACTTGCCTGCATACATAACGCCGATTTTGTCTACGAACTGCGCCATCAACCCCATATCGTGCCCGACCAGGATGACGGATGCCTGAAGGTCTTCCTGTACCCGACCCAGGGTTTCCATCACCTGGCGCTGCACCACCACATCCAGCGCGCTGGTGGGTTCGTCGGCGATGATCACTTTGGGTCTGAGCGCGATGCCCATGGCGATGCAAACGCGTTGTTTCATGCCGCCGCTCAGTTCGTGCGGGTACATATTCGCCACTTCCGACTTCAGACCAACCCAGCTCAGCAGATTGTCGATCCGTTCCTTGTACTCACTCTTGGACAATGCGACGGAATGCGTTGTGAATATATCCTTAATCTGCTCCCGGATTCGCATTACCGGATTCAGAGAGTTCATAGCGCCTTGAGGGATGAGTGAGATTTGATTGAAACGAATGGCCCGCATCTCGTCATCCGGCAGCTTGAGGAGATCCCTGCCATCAAGCCAGACCTCGCCTGCTTCGATCCAGCCCGGCGGTTTAATCGTTCGCAGGATTCCGTAGACCGTCGTCGATTTACCGGAGCCCGATTCGCCAACCAGCCCCATTCGTTCATTGGGTCGGAGCATCAAATCCACGCCGTTCACCGCCTTCACGATCCCTAGCGGTGATTGATAATAGACGTGCAACCCGTTGACACGGAGGTTCTCAGTGTTCATGCCACCCTCCGCAGTCGAGTATTGACCAGTTGATCCATGCCCGCTGAGGTAAAAAACAGTCCGACGAAGATCAAAACAATGACAATGATAGGCGGCGCCCACCACCACCAGAACCCTCGCAAGATGGCCCCATAGAATTGCGCCCAGTAGATCATCATACCCAGGGTCAGTTCATTCTGCGGACCAAGCCCCAGCGCTTCCAGGCCGACAGTGGCCAGGATCGCCCACGATACCGTAGCGACAAACGTCGCAGCAATGTAGGGAAACAGGTTTGGCAACACTTCTTTGACAATGATCTCGAATTCGCCTACGCCATTGAGCTTTGCGATCTGGATATAGGCCCGCTCGCGCAGGGATAGCGTTTGCGAGCGGAGGGCGCGGGTTGGCAAACGCCAGGCAAGCATGGCGATGATGAGGGCCATCAGCCAAACCGTCATCGAACGCACATTGGTAGCGACCACCACCAGGATAGCGATGGCAGGAATGGTCATAAACACATCAGCGATAATCCTGATTGAAGTGTCAACAGGGCCGCCCAGATAGCCAGAAGAAAGGCCCAGCAATAGTCCTATCCCCACCCCCAATGCACCCGCGACCAACCCAATGATGAGCGTTCGCGGCGTGGCCAGCACCAACGTGGTAAAAACATCCCGACCTTGTGTGTCTGTTCCCAACCAGTGTTCAGTGCTGGGCGGCTGCTTGGGCAAATTTGCACCCACATTGGCTGCATCCTGATCTACCAACAACGGGCCGACAAAACCGAAGAGCAGCAATGCGATCATGATCGTCAGCCCGACTACTAGATAAGAATTCGATTGCAAACGGCGCAAGCGTACGCCAGCCATCTTTGGCGCCATCGTAGACACAGATCACCTCCTCTGATATGTGATCCTGGGGTCGATCAGGGGGTAGATCAAGTCCAGAACCAGCATAGCCAGAGCGATAGCAAAGATTAAGACCAACACAATGCCCTGAATGACGAAGTAGTCCTTAGTCTGCACGGCCTGATAGAGCTTGTACCCGATCCCTGGGTAGGAAAAAATGACTTCTACCAGAATGGCCCCAGCCACAATATAGCCAAGACGCAGGGCTAGCGCTGTGGCCATTGGCAAAAGGCCATTCCGTATTCCATACCAAGTAAAGATACGCTTCTCTTTGAGCCCTTTCATTTCCGCAAGGGAAATGTAATCCTCGCCAAGGATACTGATCATCATCCCTCGCATTTCCAACGCCCAAACGCCAATGCCTGCCACAATAATTGATACAGCGGGGAGAAAGGCATGATAGCCGATATCCAAGGCGGTCTCTAGATCGGATCGCAATACCGAGCCGAATTGATAACCGCCGCCAGCCGGAAAGATTTTGAGGCGAATGGCAAAGAAATAAATCAAGATGATCCCCAGGAGGAAATAAGGGATAGCCGAAACAGTCATCAGAAGAGGGATCGTGCGACGGGCGCTGCGAGGCGTATTGGGCCAGGCCAATAAACCGCCAAGAGTTGTGCCGATGACAAAGGCAATAAGCGTTGTCATGCCTAGCAGCCCCAGAGTCCAGGGAAGCGCTGCCCGAATCGCACTGGAGACGGTTTGGGGATAATTTGCCAGCGAATACCCAAAATCCAAATGCAGAATATCCCACCAATAATTAATGTATTGCTTCCAGAGTGGTGCATCCAAGCCGAAGCGGGCGCGATAAGCTTCCGCCATCTCCTCGATATCACCGAGCTGACCGCCGCCAGTGGCTGTCAGTGTGGCCAACTGCTGTTCGATAGGATCGCCTGGCATCAGCCTCGGGATCATAAAGTTCACGGTGACCGCCAGAAAAATCACTAACAAGAACATACCGATTCTTCTGGTTAAATACTTTGCGTACATAGGGCAAGGCCAGAGTGTGTAATATGTGGCCGCATCTGCGGGCCGAGTGGATGCGAAGCGTAATGAGGAATCCAGAATATGCAGCCAAGTATAGCATGCTTCATGAGGGGGTGCAAATGTTTCAACAATCAATATTATGATTTTATTAAAAATATCATGTAAAATAATCAAAAAATTTGTTGATAAATCAATCATTTCGCCAAAATTACTTGACATTGCAACTGCGGTAGAGTATGATGCTTGTATATTTACTCTATCCACCTGCCCTTGGTGCAGTACTCACCTCAGGAGAATTGAGATGTCCCGCCGACCAACTGTTTTTATCGCCTTGGCGTTGATCGTCGCGGCCATGCTGGTAGCCGCGTGCGCGGCTCAGCCTACGCCCGAACCGTCAGCGCCAGCCCCTACCGAGTCGCCTGCTGAAGTTGCAGCGCCTACCGAGCCGCCTGCTGAAGCGCCAGTAGAAGAGCCAACACAGGCGCCAGTCGAAGAAGCAACGGAAGCGCCGATGGCGCCAGGCGAAATCAAGGATTTGCCTCGCGAAAAAACCTTCATCAGCCAGGGGTGGGATTTTTATAATCAAGTCCCTTCCCCCACCAACTTCAACCCCTATGCAGGCATCACACTCCACCAACGAAATAACCTGCATTACACTGTGAACGAA
This sequence comes from Caldilineales bacterium, assembly GCA_024102915.1. Lineage (GTDB taxonomy): Bacteria > Chloroflexota > Anaerolineae > J102 > J102 > JAGFJG01. The sequence goes on along the minus strand of JAGFJG010000039.1, from coordinate 45,670 downwards.
ATGTTGTTTTACAGCAACTATCCAACTGGCGAGATTATTCCATGGCAGGGCGAAAGCTGGGAATATAACGACGATTTTACTGAGATTACTTTGAAGTTGCGTGACGGTGTGAAGTGGAGTGATGGTGAAGATTTCAATGCTGAAGATGTTGCTTTCACTATCAATATGTTACGCGATGCGCCTCCAGAAGTAGCCCTCGCTTCGGCTATCAAGGATTCGGTAGAGGAAGCCACAGTTGTTGACGATCTCACTGTCCTTATTAAGTTGACCAAGCCGGGGCCTCGATGGGCGGTCGAATACCTTGCCACTGGGCAGGTCGGGCGTCTGGTGATCATGCCTGAACATATTTGGGCGGGACAAGACCCACTTACCTTTGAATTCTTCGATCTCGAAAAGGGGTGGCCCGTAGGCACTGGCCCTTATCACATTGTCAAATCCGGCGATGATTCCATTGTATTCGACCGCCTGGATTCCTGGTGGGCGGCGGATACAATGGTGGCCGATGGCATGCCCGCAATTGAACGGATCATTTATGTGCCGGCCACGGTTGAGGCTATGCCACAACTTTACATCAGTAACGCGCTTGATACCGGTCGAAACCTTGAGGTCGGGAACTTCGAGGCAGCCAAGGCGCAGAATCCGAACCTGGTCTCCTGGAATACGGAAGGGCCGGCTTGGGGCTTCCCCAACGGCTGTACCTATCGCCTGACCTTTAACAATCAGCGCCCGCCCTTTGACGACCCCGATATCCACTGGGCGGTCAATCATGCCATCAATCGCGAGCAGTACATACAACTGGCGTATGAGGGTTCGACTCTGCCCGGCGTAGCGCCGCTTGCTCCTTGGGGCGCTATTCAGGAAGAATATGTACCGCAATTGCAGGATCTCTACGACAAATACAATGTCGATGATCCTGACACCGCGAAAACCGCCGAGATCATGACTGCCAAAGGTTATGCCAAGAACGACGCTGGTTTCTGGGCAAAGGATGGCGAGACCTTGCAGATATCGATCCAGGTCGAGCCGCAGAATCCGGGTGGCCCGGTTCTGGCACAGCAGTTGCGTGATGCCGGATTCGATGCCACACTTGACACCATACAGTCAGCCGCCTTCGTCGATAACGCCCGTTCCGGCGAGTTTGATACGCACCTCTGGGTGCATTGCGGCAGCTCCTATGACCCGTGGCAGACTTTCGAGCACTATCATAGCAAATACAGCATGCCCCCAGGCGAATCTATTTCTGGGCTGCGGGCTTATACTCGCTATGAGAACCCGGAACTCGATGCCATCCTGGATCAGATGGAAGCGATGGTTCCCTCTTCAGACGATCCTGCCTACGTGGAGTTGGTGAGACAGGCGCTGGATATCTACTTCCGCGATTTGCCTGATATCAGCATTGGATACGAAAATCAGGCATTTGTCTTCAACACCACTTACTGGACAGGTTATCCCTCCGCTGAGAATCCATACACTCATCCGGCCCCGCCCTGGGAAGGATTCAATCTCATCATCCACAACTTGCAGCCTACCCAGTAGGAACCCAAACGCCGCCTAGGCTCCAGCGCAGCAAGGACGAGCACTATCACAAACCGGATGATCGGTAGCAATACGACCGATCATCCGGTTGATCTTAGCAGTGAAACCTTGGCATGACCATACGCGGAGCGGCGGCTTCGTGTAATCCGGCTATAGATTGTGTAGTCTACGTAATGATGGGACAATGGGCTTTTTTTTGGCATGAAACCTTACGAGAGACATCAGCAAATCCTGAATCTATTTCGTGAACGCAATGAGATCAAAGTGATCGAACTTGCTGAGATTTTCGACGTCTCGGAAGGCACGATACGCAATGATCTGGATTATCTCGCGAAACGGAATCAGGTCATTCGAGTGCGCGGCGGTGCGGCGGCGGCCAATACACATCAAATTGGCAATCCCGCTTTCGCCATCCGCGCCCGTATCCAGGCGCCTAACAAGTTACGCATTGCACGGTGGGCCGCAGATATGGTCAAGGACGGTGATGCGATCTTTTTAGACGCTAGCACAACTGCCTTTCACATGAGTTCGTTTTTGCGTAATCATCGCAACCTGACGGTGATTACCTGCGGCATCGAAACTGCTTTAGCCCTGGCGGAGGTTCCGAGTTTTACCGTCATTCTGATGGGTGGCATAGTACGTTTAGATAGTATTGCCGTCACCGGCGATATCAGTGAGCGAGCGCTAGAGGGGTTGCACATCCGCTCAGCTTTTATGTCTTGTGCTGGCTTCAGTGTGAAAGCAGGATTGACGGATACCGACATCCAGTTGGCGCAACTCAAGCGGAAAGTGATCAAATCGTCTGAGCAAGTCATTGGCTTGGTTGAGTCGAGCAAATTCGGTATTGCTCATGTCAGTTCATTTGCTGGTGTTGATAATGTTGCTCAAATTCTGACAGACAATAACTTGGATCCGAAATATATCTCGGAATTGCGCTCTACCAATACGATTTTGACAATTTGTGGACAGAACACAACTCGCTCGTACGCGCCGCACGATGAGCAGGCGACGCATTTCAAAATTGGTTTCGCCGGTCTGAGCGAGGACAGGCCGTTTTCAGTGGAGGTGCGCCGCGGCCTAGAGGAAGCAGCGCAGAACATGGGGCACATTGATCTGGTCATCGGTGACAACCAGTACGACAACCAAGTTGCGTTAAATGTGGCCGAGCGTTTGATTGCTGAGGGCGTAAACGTGGCTATTGAATATCACTATGATGAGAAATCGGCGAACTTGATCATCGACAAATTTAACCAGGCTGGCATTCCAGTGATTGCGGTGGATACGCCGATGATTGGCGCAACTTATTTTGGTGTTGAGAACTATCGTGCTGGTTGGGATGGTGGCGTCGCTTTAGGGCAATGGATTAAGACGAATTGGGGTGGGCGAGTGGACAAAGTAGTCATATTAGAGCACACGACAGGAGGACCTCTGCCAGCGGCTCGTATTACTGGTCAGTATGAAGGCCTCTGTACTAGTATTGGAAACATACCAGATGAGGATGTGTTGCGGATTGATGACGGAAATGCTACACATCAGACCGAAGAACGTATGCGTGAAGTCCTGAAGAATCTGCCAGACGCAAAGCGATTGGCAGTGATCAGCATTAGCGACAACACTGCAGAGTGGGTGCTAACGGCTGCGCGCGAACTGGGCCGAGAGGAACACGTGATCTGCGTGGCCCAGGGTGCGGGAACCCGTTTCATTCGCGATGAATTGCGGAGGCCCAACTCCAGAATTGCAGCGGCAACACTGTTCCGGCCCGAGACTTACGGCAAGGGTTTACTTGAGCTGGCCGATCGTATCATGAGTGGTGAGCAGGTACCGCCAGCGGTCTACATCAAACACGTGGTTGTCGATAAGAAGACGCTTGATGATTACTATTCTTGATTGTAGGTCGTCAAAACCTAACGGACAGATCGTAATCAATAATGGAAGATTCGGGTAGGGGTCGCGGCGAAATTTGGCTGGTGGAGCTACGCTAGCGCAAACAGATGATGTACTGGAATTGATGGGCCTTGTGCCGGCGCACTCGGCAAATTGTCGCTTATGTCATCGGAGACCGCAGCGAAACACCTGCCGCAGCGGATTCCCTTGACTTATCGAGCCTGCCAATCCTTCAGCGATTTCGGGGAAGCCTATGCAATGCTGTTCTCTGAAGAGTTGTATCAATTAGTCGGAAAGGATAGCGACCAAACCAATCATGTTGAACGATGGAACAATACGCTCCGGCAGTGGTTAGGGCGATTCATTCGCAGACCCCTTTCCTTCTCAAAGTCGGATTACTTCCACGAACTTAGCTTGAGACTTTTCATCTTCCGCTACAACTTCCAAAGACTTCAGGCTATCAGTCAATTCTAAGCCACTACCTTACTTTCCTGCCCGTCGCAACCTCTCCACCAGCTCATCCCAACCTTTCCGCATATTTAGATGCTTTGCCCGCCAGGTGCCGACGATGCCATAGGGCAGGAACAGCACGATAGCCACATAGATCGCCCCAATGATGAAGCTGGCATTCTCGCCGAACCAGCGATTGAAATAGAAATCCATCAGCTTGAAGGCTGCCGCTCCCAGCATGGGACCGCTGAGTGTGCCGATGCCGCCTATCAGCACCATGAGTAAACCTTCCACCGTAAATCCCAGGCTGGCGATTTCCGGGCTGACGATCGGCTGAAAAAGCGTGTAAGTCATGCCTGCCAGCGCCGCCGTCACCGAGGCGATAGTCAGGGCGATGATTTTGAAGATAATTGTGTTGAAACCCAACATCTGCGCCCGATTCTCGTTCTCTCGCGTGGCCAGCCATACACGCCCGGTGGGGGAATCGACAAAGCGGCGGTAGAGCAAATACACCACGATGGCGAAAGCCAACATGACGTAATAGAAAAGTAAACGTTCGTTGTTGGGGTTCAATAACTCGGGACGGGGGATGCCCTGCAAGCCCACATCGCCGCCGGTCCATTCTCCCAACTCGCGCGTTTTTATCAGGATGTCGAAAACATAAGCCAAGCCGAGTGTGACGAGAGCGAAGGTGATGCCAGAGACACGGGCGAGGATGATGCCGAAAACAAGGGCCTGGATGATGCCGAGGACGACGACCGCCGCCATCGTCGGCAACAACGACCAACCCAGGCTTTTTAGCAGAATTCCGGTGGCGTAGGCGCCGACGGCGAAGAACATGGCATGACCAAACGATAAGATTCCAGTGATGCCTAAAATCAGATCATAGCTGATGGCATAGATGGCGAGGATGAAAATCTCGATCATCAAGCCCTGAATAAACTTCGATTGTCCCGACTCATTGGCGATCAGATCGCCAAAGGATTGCCCATTTAAAAGGCCAACCAGGAAGGGAAGGATCGCCAGGAAGATGGCAGTGATGATAAACGCCGCATGACGGCGAATCCAGTTAGGTCGTGCCGGCTGGCTGATCTGAGGTTTGGCGCTCATCCTCTCACTCCTTTCTCCCAAACAATCCCTGAGGCATGACCAGGAGCACGATCACCATGAGCAGGACGGTAGAGGCCGGGACGAGGGGCGGGGAAGGTTTGAACGTCTCTTCCAGAAAAGGCAGCGGGATGCCGACTGAACCATATTTGATAATGAATTGTTGCAGCAGGCCGACGATCAGGGAGCCAACCGCTGCACCCGGATAGCTGGTGAGGCCGCCGATGGCCAGGGCGATCAGAGCTGTGAGTAGGACGTTAGCGCCCATGGTGTCAGAAAGACCGGTGGCCGGGGCCGACAAAACGCCGCCCAGCGCCGCCAGACCCACCCCCAGGGCGAAAACTAATGTAAACACGCGGCGCACATTGATGCCGAGCGCTTCCACCATCTCGCTATCCTGCACTCCGGCGCGAATGATCATCCCCAGGCGCGTGCGTTGCAGAATCAGCCAAACCACGATCAAGACAATGACGCCCATCACGATCAGGAAAATCTCATTGTACGTGCGCAGACGGGCCGTTTCACCGCCGATCTCTAACACAATGGTCGAGCAACTGTTTTGCAACCAGCCGCCGATGCCGGTCGCCGGGCAACCGTCGCCCGTATTGCCGAACAGAGCGGGGCGAGGCATCGTGAAACCGGAGCGGCCCCAAATGGCCCGCACGATCTCGGTGCCGATGAATGCCAGACCGAAAGTCAGCATGATCTGGTAGATGCCCCTTTCGTACAGAGGCCGAATCAGCGACGATTCCATTAATCCGCCCAAACCTACGCCGGTGAGCGTGGCGATAATGATCGCCCAGACAAAGAGCAGTATGGAGTCCAGACTGAAAAGGAAGCTGCTGATCGGCGTATTGGCGAGCCAAATGGCGAGGGCGGCGATGACCAGCAAGGCAAAGCGAATGACGCTTCTGCGCACAATTCCCGGCCTTGCAGAAGAGATGGGACGATTGCGCGCCGAAAAAAGCAACGTGGCAACCGAAAGCAGCAGGCTGCCCAACAGCACGCCAATCCACACCAACAGAACCCCGCCGCCCGATGATGCAGACTCGACCAGATCGGCCACCCGCCCTGCATCAAATTCCTGCGTCCACACAATCGGACTGTCGGTATAGACTTCAGAATCCCAGACGGCAATAGGCGCTTTGGAGAGTGAGACAGCGAGGATGACAAGCGCCAGAATCAGAAATATCCACGGCAACAGTCTGCCGATTTGACCGCCCGGTCGCCGCTTCACCAACAAATTGCCGAGAAGAGGGGCGAGCATAAACCCGGCGATGAGCAATAGAAGCGGCGTGAATAAATCCACAACCGTATCCGGTCTGACGAAAGCCGTCCAGCCCACGTAGGCGCCGATCATAAACAGCGTGCCGTGCGCCAGATTCAGCACATCCATCAGGCCGAAGATGATGGAAAAACCGGATGCAACCAGGAAGGTGACGGCAGCCACGGACAGCCCCCGCATCACCGTGACGACGGCATCCTTAGTGCTCATCCCCTGGATGGCGAGGATGAGCAAAATAGCGAGGATGATCAGCGTGATCCATTGTGTGCGGTTTTTGCGAAACGACGTGGAAATGGATGCCATCAAAATCCCTCGTAAGACTTACGCTGCGCCAAGATAGCGATGAATCGTTTGTTTGTCGTTGACAAGGTCTATCATACGCCCGTATTGCACTGACTGGCCTTCCTCGACGATGACATAGCTCTCGGCCAGACGGCTGGCAACGATGAAATTCTGTTCGACCAGCAAGACGGTTGTTTCCGTCGAAAGTTGTCTGATCGCCTCCATCATCTGTTCTATGATCACAGGGGCGAGACCTTCACTCGGTTCATCAATCAGTAACAATTTGTTGTCGGGGACCAGCGCCCGTGCTACCGCCAGCATTTGCTGTTGCCCACCCGACAGACTGGTCCCAGGCAGATGAATCAATCGTTCCAGATCGGGGAATAAACCGAAAATGAAATCCTGTTTTTTTGCCAGCTCTCCCTTCTTGCGTTCGGCGATTTTGAGATTCTCGGCCACACTCAAGTCCCGGAAAATCGCACGGTGTTCAGGCACAAAGCCGATGCCCATGTCGGCAATCTCGAAAGCCCGGCGTCCCTGGATTTCGACGCCATCGAAAATCACCTTGCCTTGCAACGGCGGGGTGATGCCGAGAATGGATTTGAGCGTCGTTGTCTTTCCAGCGCCATTCCGCCCCAACAGCGCCACAATGCTCCCGCTAGGCACCTCGATCGAGACGCCTTCCAGGATGTGGAACTGGCCGATATAGGTGTGGATATTTTGAACGGAGAGGAGGGGGGTGGTCATTGGTAGGCGGTAAACGGTAGTCAGTGGTCGGTGCGATTTTTCCGGTGATTAGCAATGATTAAAAACCTATCGGCTCACGGCTCCAATTCGTACAAACCGCCCAGATAGGCCTGCTGCACAATCTCATTGGCGGCGATCTCCGCCGGAGCGCCCTCGGCCAGTACTGCGCCCTGGTGCATCACCGTAATGGTGTCCGAGACGCTCATCACCACATTCATATTGTGCTCTACCAACATGATGGTCTTCTCACCCGATTCGCGGATGCTCTGCACAAGTTCCATCAGTTCAGGAACTTGCTCGCCAGCCATGCCCGCCGTGGGTTCGTCCAACAGCAAGACCTCCGGATCGGGCGCTAAAAGCATACCCAGTTCCAACTTGCGCTGGTCGCCGTGGGGAAGTGTGCGGGCAGGGCTATGGGCGCGAGCGCTCAACCCGACCTGCTCTATCACCTTATTTGTGCGGTCAATGTAGTTTTCGAAAGCATTGGCGCTGCGAAAGAGTTTGAAATTATCTTTGCCCAATGCCTGGGCGGCCAACCGGATGTTCTCAAAGACCGTCAAATTGGGGAATATGTTGGTGATCTGAAATGAACGCCCCATTCCTAAATGGGCGGTCCGATAGATGGGATGATTGGTGATCTCCTCTCCTCTGAACAAAATCTGACCGCTGGTCGGTTTGAGATTTCCGCTGAGGAGATTGAAGAAGGTGGTTTTGCCTGCGCCATTGGGGCCGATGATCGAATGGAAACTGCCTTCCCTGACCTGCACGCTCACATCATCGACTGCCACCAGCGCGCCGAATTGCTTTCTGACCTTTCTGGTTTCGAGGATGATGTTTTTTGGCATGGGTGGGATGACAGGGCGAGGTGCGACGCTCAACCCAGGGAGCGTCGCACCTCAATGAGTGAAGATTATTGACCCGCAGCGCCTTGCATTGAACCGACGGCCAGGTCGCCACAGCGATCCTGCATTCCTTCGGGCAGAAGACAAGGCGGTTCGGGGCGGGTGGTCTGCACCAGCTCGAACATGTCAAAATCAGGGTCATTGAGATCGGTGAGCTTGACGATGTACATGTCCTGAATGGCGACATGATCCTCCGGGCGAATGTATACCGCGCCCTTGGGGCCTTCGAATTCCAGGCCTTCCATGGCCGGGATGAGGGCCGCAGAGCTGGGATCACCGCCACTGGCTCGCAGGCCTTCCACCAGCAAGAAGGCGGCATTCATGCCGTCGGCGTCGAACAGGTCGGGCGGCTCGCCGTAACGATCCTTGATCTGCTCTACCAGCCAATCGTTGATCTCGTTATCGGGGGCGGAATAGTGGTAGAGGATGCCGCTAATCTGGCCTGACATCTTGTCCGATACCGGCCCAAAGATGGCGGCCATCGTGCGGTTGTCGAAGTAGGACGCGCCCAGCCCCATCTCGTCCAACACGCCCAATTCGGCGGCAGTCTGGAACATGGGGATGAAACCGCCTCCCGCCCAGGTGACGAGCCAGGCATCAGCGCCCGAATCCAGGATTTGCTCCATGTAAGGCGTGAATTCGGTGGTATCAAGCGGGGCGAAGATATCATCCGCCACGAATTCGCCGCCATAGAAAGTACAGGCATCGCGAGCGGATTGAGCGCCGCCATAGCCGAAGCTATAATCAGGTGCGATCTGTACGAACGTATCATACTCTGTCGTCAGGTAGGCGCAGAGGTTGATGAAATCCTGGTAGTTTTCGCGCGAGGTGCGGAAGGTATGCTCGTTGAAGTTCACACCGGTGATGTCGTTCGCCGCCGCCGGCATGACGATGAGGACGACATCGTTTTCGTGGGCGATCTCTTGCAAAGATGCCGTGGAGCCTGAGGACACGGTTCCGATCAGGATATCGACATCCTCGACGTCGATCAACTCACGGGCCAGTGTGGCCGTTGTTTCGGCGCTGCCCTGGTCATCGCGGATGAAGACCTGGATGTCACAATCATCGACCTTGTAAACGAGTGCATCCTGGGCAATGGCTTCGGCCTGGTATTCCATGCCCAGTTGGAAGGAACGTTGGGCCATTGCGCCATAGATCGCCAGGGCGCCGCTGAGGTCTGAAATGAATCCCACTTTAATCGGCTCATCACATGCCAGCGGTTCCGACATCTCCTCGACGGCCGGTTCTCCGGGCGCCACTGAGACTTCGCTCATCTGGCCGATCGGCAGGTCGCCGCAACGATCTTGCATACCTTCGGGCAACAGGCAGGGCGGTTGCGGCCGGTTGACGGCGACCAGATCGTAGTAATTGAAATCCGGATCGTCCAGATTGTTCAACTTGACGATATACATATCCTGGATGGCGACATGATCTTCCGGTCGAACTTCGATTGCGCCTTTCGGCCCCTCGAAAGTCATTCCCTCCATCGCTGCTAACAGGGCATCGGGCGAGGTATCGCCGCCGGTCGCTTCCAGCGCCGCTATCGCCATCAATGCTGCATTCATACCATCGGCTGTGAACAGGTCGGGCGGCGTGTCGAAGCGGGCTTTGTGCTCTGCCACTAGCCAATCGTTGATCTCATTGTCCGGCAGAGCGTAATGATAGAGAATGCCTGAAGTCTGGCCGATCAGGTCGCCGAAGACAGCCGGCATCGTCAGGTTGTCGAAGAAGGATGCGCCGATTCCCATTTCATCCAGTACGCCGAGTTCTTTGGCTGATTGGAACATGGGGATGAAGCCGCCTCCCGCCCAGGTGACAAGCCAGGCATCAGCGCCCGAATCCAGAATTTGCTCCATGTAAGGCGTGAATTCGGTGGTATCGAGCGGAGCGAAGATGTCATCGGCAACGAACTCGCCGCCGAAAAAGGTGCAGGCGTCACGTGCGGATTGGGCGCCGCCATAGCCAAAGCTGTAGTCTGGGGCAATCTGCACAAAGGTATCGTATTGCGTGGTCAGATACTGGCAGAGGTTGATAAAGTCCTGATAGTTCTCTCGCGAGGTGCGGAAGGTATATTCATTGAAATTGACGCCGGTAATGTCATTGGCCGCCGCCGGCGCGACAATGAGAGGAACTTCATTCTCTTTGGCGATTTCCTGCAGGGAGGCGGTGGAACCAGAGGACACCGTCCCGACCAGGATGTCAACATCCTCGACATCGATCAATTCCCGGGCGAGGGTGGCCGTGGTGTCGGCGCTGCCCTGATCATCTCGCAAGAGCACCTGGATCGTACAGTCGCCAACCTGATAATTGCCGTCTGCGTCAGCGGTGCCGCCTGTAGCATATTCCATGCCCAAACCGAAACCACGGTCGGTCATGGTTCCATAAATGGCAAGACCGCCGGTCAGGTCTGTGATCAGGCCGATTTTGATCGGCTCATCGCAGGAAATGGCCGAGGCGGTTGCCGTCGCCTCAGTCGGTTCCGGTGCAGTCGTTGGTTCGGCGGTCGCTTCGGTCGGTTCTGGCGCAGACGCTTCTGTGGGGGCGGGTTCCGGCGTTGGTTCGGGCTGACTACCGCCGCATGCCGCCAATAGCAAGCCTGCTGCCAGCACGATGATGAACATCAACAGTAGCTTCTTCATTCTCCGTTCTCCTTAAGTTGTGTGAATTCGGCTCCAGCTCGCCGTTTTGATTGGAAAGAGATATCTGAGAGCTGGCTCAGTGAACGCGGAGATGGACGTTACACAATCGACTGTCACAGTTTATCATTAACGTTTCAGGTGTGCATGAAATGCGACATTGAATTTTTGAGGATTTTCGAGGAATGGCGCGTGGGCGGCATCTTCGATGACGACTTCGTCATACCAACCGCCATGCGCCTTATATTTATCGAGCACTGCGCGCGTTTGGGCTAACATCGGCTGGGGCGGATAGGCATCGGCGCCGGGCCAGCCGGGAAGCAAGCCTGCCGCGCCCAGCGCGCCCGGGTCGGAGGCAGCAGCATCCGAGACGGCAAGATCATGGCTGCCTCGGATCCACAGGATAGGCGGTTTGGGATCGATATCGAGCAATCGAGCGGGATCATCTGCATACTTTGGTGAAAGGGCGTTGGCCGGACCCCAAACGCCGGGCGCTATCCCCGGCCAGTTGGGCGAAGGCATGAAGTCGCCGGGCGTATCTTGCGGGCCGATATGTATCGCAAGCGAAGAGGAGAGAATTTCTTCCTCGCGTTCTGGCACGAAGGGCGGTTTGTAGACCAACGCCCGCAAAGCCGCACGTAAACTGAACGGACTTTCGAGACCGAGATCGCCGGCTGCAATCCGTTTTATCAATTCCGGGTTGCTTAACCCTCCGCCCGACCCGGCGAAGTCCGGCCAGCAGGGCGTACCCGACACCTCCTTCGTGCCGCCGAACCCGTAGGGGGAACCGGGTGCGACCTGTGTGACGGTGAGGAATCGCTCTGGCGCATCTATCAACAGCCGCCAAACCACCGAGCCGCCTAATGAATTGCCGACCAGATGCGTCCGGGCAATGTCGAGATGGTCGAGCAGGGCGACAGCGTCATCCGCCCAGTCGCCTGTGCCGCGCGTGGCGTCGATTTTGGCGGAGATGTCGGCATCGCCGAACCCGCGCTGGTCTGGCGCTATCCCGCGGTAGCCATCCGGCAACGCCAGCATCGCCTCCTCCCACCAGGTCGCCGATGAAAGATTGCCATGCAAGAAAAGGACGGGAATGCCATCGTTCGGGCCGGAGAAAAGCACGCGGGTTGTGATACGCCCGGTGGAGATAGTTCCGGCGGTGATGCCTGGGAGGGTGGGGATGGGCATGGGTGCGTCCTGTGGGGGGCGGTTAGTTGATTGTACAGTTCTGTCGAGATGAGATTACGTTGCAACGAGTGATCTAGTCAATGTGGCCCTTTACGACAGCACCCCAACAACTGTGCAACCTGTTCTGTCCAAGTGACCATTCTCGATTGTTCAAAATTCAGATAAGCCAACGCAATCCTCCTGCAATAGCAAACCGACAAACCAACTATCCGACATACTTCTCCCTCAATTTCACCTTTTGCACCTTGCCATATGGCGAATAGGGCAGAGCATCGGCAAAGACAATTGCCTTGGGCACCTTGTAGCGGGCAAGGCGGGCGGCGCAGAAGGACTGCAATTCCTCCGGAGTTGCGGACAGGCCGGAGCGAACGACCACGATCATGAGGCCGACTTCACCCCATTTCTCGTCTGGTTTGCCGATGAGGGCGCACTCAGCCACAGATGGATGATCTCGGAAAACCGTCTCGACTTCGGCGGCATACACGTTTTCGCCGCCGCTGATGATCATATCCTTGAACCGTCCGGCGATGTAGAAAAAGCCATCCTCGTCCTGGCGCGCCATATCTCCGGTGTGGAACCAGCCATCGCTCAGCGCCGCCTGTGTCGCTTCGGGATTGCGCCAGTAACCATTGGTGACGTGCGGTCCGGCGATCAGCAGTTCCCCGGTCTCTGCTGTTGGCACATCGTTGCCGGTTCCCGGATCGATCAGACGCATACGGCTATGGAAAATGGGCTTGCCCACAGAACCAGTTTTAACCACAGATTCCTCGTCGGTCATGCTGAAGCAATTGGGGCCGACCTCGGTCAAGCCATAACCCTGGCGAAAGATGCCACCCTTGGCCGCTTTCCAGGCTTTGATCAGCGGTACAGGCAGGGGGGCGCCGCCGCTGATGAAGAACCGCACATGGCTGAAGTCAGCGGCGGCGAATCCCGGCGCGTCCAGCCACATTTGAAAAATGGTGGGGACGCCGAGGATGACTGTGCAGCGCTCCTGTTCGATGATCCGCAGGGTTTGGGGCAGGTCGAATGTGCGGGTGAGGATGATGCGTCCCCCTGCATAGAGCAGTGGGGTAAGAAAAGCGAACAGCCCGCCTGCGTGAAACAACGGGGTGAACACAGGGGAGACATCGTTTTCCGTCAGGCCCCAACTGATGACCGTATTGATGCAGTTCCATAAAACTTGGCGATGAGGGATCATCGCCCCCTTGGGCCGGCCTGTGGTGCCGGATGTGTAAAGAATGCAATACGTGTCATCATGATTAAGTTGTGGGCGGTCAGGCTCAGTGGCCGATGCCTGGGCAATGCTGCTTTCAAACTCCGAAGCGCCATCGATGATTGCGCCCTCCAGACTGACGACATGATTTATCCCCACCTTTTGGCGTATTTCGGCCAATGTGCCTGTGAATTCCGGGCTGCAAAGGACGACCTTTGGTTGGCAATCGCTCACAATGTACGAAAGTTCGTTAGCCGTGAGTCGCCAATTCAGCGGGGCGAAAATCGCCCCAATCTTCGCCAGGCCGTAGAACAGGTCGAGATAGGCCATGCAGTTTTGCGCCAAAATCGACACCCGATCACCTTTCTGCACACCTAGCTCATCCCGTAGCCAGTTCGCCGTGCGGTTAGCGCGAGCATTCAATTCAGCATAGGTGAATCGCTGCGGTTCACCCAGGCCGTAATAGGCCAGCGCTTCACGGTCTGGTGTGAGCCGTGCTCGGTCGGTAAGGAGATCGGCGGTGTTCATAAGGCGGTTCCTAGTTAATCATCACTCACGTCCCTACCACAATCCCGCCATCCACGCGCAGGACAGCGCCGGAGATGTAGCCCGCTTCGTCGGAAGCCAGAAAAGCATAGGCGTTGGCGATATCCCCAACCTCGCCCATACGACTCAACGGCACATGGGCGACCATTTGTTCCAACACTTTTTCGGGCATCTGCTTCACCATTTCGGTGAGGATAAAGCCGGGGGCGACCGCATTCACCCGGATGCCATAGCGACCCAACTCTCTCGCCCAGACTTTCGTCATGCCGATGACGCCCGCCTTCGTCGCCACATAATTGCTCTGGCCGAAATTTCCGTCCAGCCCGACGACCGAACTGGCGTTGAGGATGACGCCACTGCCCTGGTTGATCATGATCGGCGCCACAGCCTGCGTGCAATTGAACACGCCCTTGAGATTGACGGAGATTACAAGGTCCCAATCCGCTTCGGGCATTTGCTTGACAAGCTCGCCATCCTTCATCTTGACCAGCATCCCATCGCGCAGCACGCCCGCATTGTTCACAAGCACATCGATGCGCCCGTGCTCGGCAACGACAGCATCGACCCAGCGCTGCACGTCGGCCCGATCGGCCACGTTCACTCGAAAGAAATCGAATCCGAATTCCTCGGCGACAGCCCGACCCGCCTGCTCATCGACATCGCAGATGATGACGATACCGCCCTCGTTCGCAAACTTGATGGCGGTCGCCCGCCCGATCCCGGCCGCCCCGCCGGTTATGAGAATGACTTTGTCCTGAAATCGCATAAGATTTTCCTGGGTATTGGTAGATTGGTGGGATTGGTAGAAAGTGAGTATGGCCGCCTGCTACTGACGTCCCCAGCGCACGATGGCGGCGGCCCACACATAGCCGATGCCGGCAGCGACGATGGCCATCAAATCGCCGTCCTTCAGGCGGCCTTGCGCCAGACCCTCGCGGATGACGAACATGGCATCCTGTTCGCCGGTGTGGCCGATGTGGCCGAGATAGACCGACTGCTCTTCGTTCAGCCCCAGCCGTTCGAGCATTTCGCGATGGCCAGAGGGCTTGATCAATACCATGTTGAGAAAATCGAGATCGGCGCGAGTATGGGGGCTGCCGTCAGATTTGGGGCCGCTTTTGCGCAACGCCTCATCCACGCATTTCACCCAATTGTCCATCGACACCTCGTTTAACCGGGCTTTCATCGCCTCTGGCTCCACCAGATCGAAATAGAATTCGCCCGCCTCGATGGCTTCGGGAGTGGGGAACTTCACCGTGCCGCTGGCGGGGACGATGACATGCTTGCTCATCAGACCATCGGCGATGAGGTGCGCTCCCAGCACCTGGTTGTCCGGCCAGTTCTTGCGCAACAGCATTGCCCCGCCGCCTGATCCGATATTCCACAAAAAGGTCGTGCGCGGGTTCCTGAAATTGATGAAGTCAGAGATACGATAGCCGCCGGCGATCAACACCGTATTGATTTCGGAGTCGGCCAGCATCATGTCCTTGGCCATCTTCATCGCCCCAACGGTCGTGGCGCAGCGAGCATGCACATCCATTACCCAGGCGTTGGTGGCGCCGATTTCATAAGCCAGATGCGCGCCCGATGTCCACAGAAAATACTCTCGCCATTCCTCGGTCGTACACAACACCACGTCGATTTCCTCAGGCTGAATGTCCGTCTGTTTCAGGCAATCCAGCGCCGCCTTGATGCCCATCTCGTTGGGCTGATCATCCGCCCCGCCCACATACTTCCGCTCGATGCCTAATTTTTCGCGCACGACCCATTCGGGCAGGCCGCTGGCCTCGGCGATATCCGCCGCCGTGAGAAAACCTTCGGGCGAGTAGGCGCCGGTGGAGACGATGCCGATGGAAGGGGGATGCTGCATAGTGGCTCGATAGACTGAGTGTTGGTGAATCGGTGAACTGGAGATCGGTATAGGCGGGGATGCTCGGAGGATGGCTCAGCCAACTAACAAACCTGCCAACTAACTGATAAGTTCGAACACCAAAAACGGCTGCTGACCATCGCCATTCTGTCGTGCGATAAAGCGCGCGACGACAGGCGAACCGATGACGATCGTTTCCGGATGCTTGGCGTCCACGCCGATGATCTGAGCGCTGATGCTGGGGCCAGAGTCGAGCGTGACGATGCCGGTGACGTAGGGGTTGTCGCGCCCATAGCCCGCCTCGATCATGGCGGTGGGGGCGATGTGAACGACGGTGAAGGCGACCAGCGTGCCGGACTCGCCCATGTCCACCCATTCCATTTTCTCGCCATAACAATTGCTGCACAAGGGCCGGGGCGGCAGAAAGACGCTGCCGCATGTCTGACAGCGCGAACCCATGAGTCTGTGTTCGGCAAGATGGGATTCGTATTCGCTCTTGATGAAATGCGGCTGGCTCATGTCATCTCCGCTCGAAGATATGGACGACGGCGGTCTGGCCGGTGCCGCCGACGTTGTGCGTGAGGCCGAGGCGGGGGGTTCCCGCCACCTGGCGCGCGCCCGCCTCGCCGCGCAGTTGCCGCCAGATCTCAAAGACCTGACCCAGGCCCGACGCGCCCACCGGATGTCCTTTCGATTTCAATCCGCCGGAAGTGTTGATCGGCCTGGGACCCTCGCGGCGGGTGAGACCCTCCTCAACGGCCACATAGCCCTGGCCCGGCTCGAAAAACCCCAGGTCTTCGGTGGCGATGATCTCGGCGATGGTGAAACAATCATGCACTTCGGCCACCTGAATGTCGCCGGACGTGACGCCCGCCATCTCGTAGGCCTGGCGGCTGGCAGCCTGCGCGGCGGTGATGGCGGTGAGGTCACTTCGGTCATGCAGGGCGACATCGCTGGCCTGGCCGGAGCCGATGATGTGGATGGGGTGATCGCTAAAGCTTGGGGCCAGATCGGCGGCGGCCAGCAGGATGGCGGCAGCGCCATCGGAGATGGGCGAGCAGTCGAAGAGTCGCAACGGCCAGGCGATCATGGGGTTGGCCCGATCATCGTGCAGGAAATCCAGCTCGTCGCGCCAGGCGGGGACAGGATATCCCTTTTGCTGCGCTTTAGCGACCTTGGCGGCCATGATTTCGCCGATGGCAGTGCCGAACTGCGCCCGGCTGTTCAGCGCCCCGTTCTCATGATTCTTGATCCCGACCGCCATCAGACTTTCGGGCGTCGCCCCATACCGGGCCATGTAGGCCGAAGCCATCGCCGCGTAAAAGCCGGGGAAGGTGAAACCGGAGGGGATTTCATAGAGCACATCGGCGGCTGTGGCCAATGTGTCGGTCACGCGCTCGGTCGGCAAATTGGTCATCTTTTCCACACCGCCCACCAAAACCAGGTCATACATGCCAGAGAGGATAGCCATGATCCCCTGGCGCAAGGCTACGCCCGAACTGGCACAGGCGTCTTCGATGCGCGTGGCCGGAATCGGGGTCAGGCCCGCCCAATCGGCCATCAGCGACGCGGTATGCCCCTGCCCTTCGAACAGGTCGCTGCTATAGTTGCCGAGATAGAGCGCCTGAATGTCCCTGGGGTCGATTCCTTTGTCCACCGACGCCCGCATATCGCTGAATGCCTGGACAAAGAGGTCGCGCGAGGCGAGTTGCGGAAATGCGCCGAACTGGCTCATGCCCGCCCCGACGACAGCAACGCCTCGTCCGATTTTGCGGTCAGTCATAAATACGCTCCTTCATTCAGCCTGTTTGAGTGATGTGGCGATGAAAGTTGCTGTTGAATTCGTCTGGCTTTTCGATGTGCGGGCTGTGTGCAGTGTCGGCGATCACTACCTCTTCGAATCGCCCGCCTGCTGCTGCATACTTTGCTAACACATTTCGTGTTTGTGAGACCATAGGCTGCGGCGGGTAGATATTTTCGCCTGGCCAACCCGGCACGAATCCCATTTTGCCCAAAGCGCCAAAGTCGAACATGGAATTGTCGGATACGATCATGTCGTCGCTGCCACGAATCCAGAGGATGGGCGGCTTTATGGCAAGCATTAACAGCGCCTCGACATCGCCTTGCACCCACTTCGGCGAACCGGCGTTTATCGGTCCCCATACGCCCGGAGCAACATTCGGCCAATTATCTGATGGCGTCAAATCGCCCGGATATTTCTGCTCGCCCATCTTCTCCTGTAGGGCGGCGGTGAGGAAAGCCTCCTCACGACCGCTTGAAAATGGAGCTTTGTAATAAAAGGTATTGATCACATTGCGCGGGCAATTGGGGTCATCGGCGCTACGATCCTGCGCAATGATGCGATTGACGAACTCAGGATTGACCGTGCCTCCGCCTGAACCGGCGAAGTCGTTATAGCAGGGCGTTCCTTCGACGCCTTTCGTTCCGCCAAAGCCGCATGGTGAAACCGGGTTCACAAGCGTCAGGGTGCGCACTTTGTCAGGATGGTCGATCAGGAAACGGAGGGCAATGCCGCCGCCCAACGACCAGCCCACGAGATGCGCAGAATCGATTTTCAGCGCAACGAATAGCGCAGCCAGATCGTCCGACCAATCACGATAACCGCGCGTGGCATCGACCAGCTTGTCCTCGCTCCATCCATACCCACGCATATCGGGGGCAATAGCGTGATAGCCGGGCGGCAGAGCCAGCATCGCCTCCTCCCAATAGGTAGCCGCCGAAAAGTTGCCATGAATGAAAACCACGGGCACGCCATCGTCGGGTCCGCAAGAAAGCACATGGAACTTTATCCGGTCGGTCGGTAGCATGTTGGATTGGATGCCGGGAAGGATTGGGATTGCAGTCATGGAAATCACCTGCGCAGAAGTGAGTAAGTTGGTGGATAATTTGGTAGATCGAAAATTCGATGCCGCAGCCGAAAGCATACCAGTCTGCCGTTTTACCGGTATGCAAATGTAGAAAAGAAATCAGCAGGATCGGGTAAGAGCGGTTGAATAGAAACTAGCGCATCCAGGCGTGGTAAATGGTCACGAAGCGCTCACGTGGTCACGCAACGCGCGCTTCAAAATTTTACCCATGCCGGATAGCGGAAGCGAGTCCATAAACTCGATGCGTTTGGGAACCTTGTATCGCGCTAGGTTTTCGGATAGGAATTCGAGGAGTTCCGGCTCTGTTGCTGAGACGCCGGGCTTGAGTACGACGCAGGCCACGCCCACTTCGCCCCAGCGTTCATCCGGCGCCCCCACCACAGCGCACATGTGTACGGCGGGATGGCGATACAACACATTCTCAATCTCGGCCGGATAGATATTCTCAGCGCCGGAGATGAACATGTCTTTCACACGGTCCAACACGAAAAAGTGCCATTCCTCGTCATACCTGACCACATCGCCAGTATGGAACCAGCCTTCCTCATCGATGACGGCGGCGCTGGCCTCAGGATTGTCCCAATAGCCCGAACATCGGCTTGGCCCTTTCAGGCAGAGTTCGCCCGGCTGGTTGGGGCCAAGAGGCCGGTTGTTTTCGTCCACCACGCGCACATCGATGAAATAATTGGGACGGCCAATACTGCCCGCTTTGCGGATGGCATCCTCAGGGGCCAGAGCGAATAAGCCCGGCCCAAATTCGGTCATGCCAAAACCCTGCTTGAAGCGGATTCCTTTCTCCGCGATGTATTTTTCGATCAGGGGTACGGGCAGAGGCGCGCCGCCACTGGTGCAGAAGCGCAGGCTGCTGAGGTCTGAATGTTCATAGTTCGCAGCCTGTGTCATCATCTGATACATGGTCGGCACGGCGGCAAACACGGTAACTTTTTCTCGCTCGATCAGGTTCAGCACTTGGTCGGGATCGAATTGGCGGGTGAGTATCGAGGTATTGCCGAAGATAACCTGGGACGAAAGATAAGCGAAAAGCCCGCCCGCGTGAAATAATGGAAAGACGTTCAGGTAGATATCGTTATGTGTGAGGTCGTGGATGACGGTGTTCATCACGTTCCACACGATCATGCGGTGCGAGATCATCGCCCCTTTGGGCAGGCCGGTGGTGCCGCCAGTAAAGAGCAGGCAGGCGATATCTTCTTCGGTCAAGCTTTCGCAGGTGACGGGTTCATTGGGAGAACGGGATAGAACAGATTGGTAGGAGGTGAGGTTTGGCGGGTTGGTCTGTTTGTTGGATTGTTGGTTAGTCGGTGGGTCGGAGCGGGGGATGCGGATGCCATCGCCTTCGAGATGGATATAGTGAGGAATCTCGTGGGGCATTTGGCGCGTGGCATCGGCCAGCGCGGTGACGCTCTCTTTGAAATCGTCCGAGAAGAAGAGGACTTTGGGCGTGGTTTGCGCCACCAGCTCTGCCAATTCGCGCCAGTGCAGCCTCCAGTTGAAGGCGGTGTGAATAGCGCCTAACTTGCCGCAGGCATAGAAAACGTCCAGATGCTCGACCCCATCCCGTGCCAGGATGGCAACTCGATCACCTTTCCGAACTCCGCCAATTTCCCGCAACCAATTGGCCAGCCGATTAGCGCGCTCGTTTAGCTGCCGATATGTCAGGCGCAGTTCAGGCTGCTTGCCTGCATCGATGATTGCCAGTTTATCAGGTGAGTAGATCTCTCTGCGCGCCAGATAGTCGCCGATGTACATTAGACCCATTTCCAAACCCCCGCCGCCATCGCCATACCCCCGCCGGTGGCGCAGAAGAGGACGTGGTCGCCAGGTTTGGGGCCTCTTCCCTGATCGATGACGTCATCCAATGCAGCGGGGATGCAGGCCGAGCCAAGATAGCCCCACTTGTCCATAATCCAGTGGGTCTTACTCATCGGCTGACCAAGAGCTTCCATGACAAATTCGATGGTGCGAAGATTGAGTTGTGTAAAGAGGAATAGCTCGATATCGTCGAGTGTGAGATCAGCTTTGGCGACAACCTCGCGCACAAGCGGCGGCCAGTTATCGCTATTGAATGTGGCGGGGAATTTGCGCACGAATTCGACGCGAGGTTTGCCGAATTCAGCGATGACGCCGGATGTGGCCGGGCGATAGGTTCCGCCCGTGTAGATGCCCAAGGCGTCGTGGTATTGGCCTTCAGCAACCAGCTTACCCGCCAGAAAACCTGGCTCATCGCCGGCGGAGACCAGCACGGCGGCGGCGCCATCGGCGAAAAGCGTACAGGTGTATTTGTCGGTCCAGTCCACAAATTTGGTCATGCCATAGCCGCCCGCCACGAGGATGTATCGATAGTCGGCGTCGGTGGCGACGTAGCGCGCAGCCATATCCAGCCCTGTGACCCAGGCGGCGCAGGCGCAATTCACATCAAAGACGCCCGCGTTCTCGGCGTTCAGTTTAGCCTGAACGACTGATGCCGTGGCTGGGCTGAGATAATCAGGTGTGTCGGTGGCGACGATAATCAAGTCGAGCTCGTCGGCAGCCAGTCCGGCCCGCGCCAATGCCTGCCGAGAAGCCGCCACGACCATGTCTGATGTCGTTTCTTGCTCGGCCATCACATGCCGCTCACGAATGCCCACGTTTTTCACCAACCAATCACCCACATTTTCGCCCAGCATTTCATTCAGGTCAGCGTTGGTAATGACCCGTTCCGGGATATAACGGCCAGTTGATTTGATTTGAGCGTACCTGGTTGCCATCGGCCTTGATGCGATCCGCGTGCGTTGGATAGAATGCTATGTGCGCGCCAGCGTCCCTGACCACGTTGCCCCCTAGTTTATCACAGAACAGATGTATTGCGACCATGCAAAGAACACAGGTAAGTTGTGAAGATGGTGGGCCCATGAGCTTCGCCATTCCCGTGGACATTGATTCATGTCTGTCATTATCCAGCATGCCCAGATATCTCGCCACTCCCTGGACAATGACGATCCCGGTCAAGAATGATGTTCCGCCGAGCCTTCTGAGGTAAATCGCCAGACCGCTGGCGGCGATTCCGACGCCAGGTGGCTGGTATCGTTGAAGTCGACCAGTTTCCAATCCCCGTCTCTGCACCTAAAAGTGGAGGTCGACGCATTGGCGGCTGAAAAGCGTCGCGGCGTTTCCAATGGGATTCCCAAAACCTCCCGTAACAAACTGTGGATCACGCCGCCATGTGTGACCACGACAATTGTCTGCCCCGCGTGCTGACGGCTTAACGTCTGGAGGCACTGGACAGAGCGTTCCTGTAGACGCCGTGAGCTTTCGCCGCCGGGCGGGGCGATGTCAGGATTACCAGACCGGTATTGCGCCAGCTCTGCGGGGAAGCGGACGGCGATCTCGGCCCAGGGGATGCCCTCGAACTGTCCGAAATCCCGTTCCCGCAAACAGGCTTTTCGGATGGGTTCATGGCCGGTGCGCGCGGCGATGGCTGAGGCCGTTTGCACCGCCCGGTTGAGATCGCTGCAATAGAGATGATCAAACGCCATGCGGCTGAGCCGTTCGCCGACGGAGTGCGCCTGCGCCCAGCCCATTTCAGTCAGTTCGCCCTGGCCCTGGCCGCGTGGCGTACGGGCGGCATTGTCGATGGTTTCGCCGTGGCGGATCAGAATTAGCGTCGTCGACATAATCGTTACCACTTCGTCGTTAATAGTTTTTCTGTCCACTTGCTCCATTTCAGAACATCACAGAAAGTTCTTGAAAACATAATCGAGTATCGGACTTGAGATCATTCTGTTGAGCCAAAGTAAGGTCGGTGGAAGCAACCTGTGCATCTATATCGGGAAATAGCTTGTTGGCATAAGCGGTCAATTTGAGGCGTTTCCAAAAGCGCTCGATGGGATTGAGTTATGAAACGATTGAAGGGCTGAAGTAATCGGCGGTTGGTTGTGTTCTTCAGACGACTTTCAGTCCTTTCTCCAACCACCGGCTGGAAGTCGGTGATATGTTGACTCAACACATTCAGCACTTGCTTCGCCCTAATTGGCGAAGGTATTGTCACTACATGACATATATCATAGCTCAATGAGCGATTTTGTTATATTATGTTGCTCATTCAACACGTCAACCCAGCAGTTGGGACTATTAGGCATCGATCATCACACAATAGAAAATGGCTCACAATCCTCGGAATCATGATAGCTTCAAACTGATGCCGGGCACTGTCGTATATGCTCGCCACCGCTTGTGGCGCGTAGATGATAAGGTAGATGATGTTCTGCAAGTATCCTCCCTAGATGGCGGGCAGACGGAAAGACAACGATTCTATCTGCCATTTGAGCACGTTGAATCTGGTAAAGTAGAAGCGCCATCAGGCACACAGATCGGTAGCACTCAGGCGCAAGATATGTTACTACGTGCTTATCGATTAGATATGCTGCATGGCACAGCCCCGTTGGTAAGTCTGCAGCGTAGCCGGGTCATTCCCAAAGACTATCAACTTGCGCCAGTCATGATGGCATTAGACATGCAGCGTGTGCGCATGCTCATTGCCGATGACGTAGGGTTAGGCAAGACGATCGAAGCTGGGCTGATCATCACAGAATTGATGGCGCGTCAGATGGTAGGACGCTTGCTGGTGGTATGTCCGGCAAACCTGCGCGAACAATGGCAGGAAGCACTGGACTATTTTTTCCACATCGATGCCCGTATCCTATCAAGCCGACACGTGCGTGTGATGGAGCGAGAATTACCGGCAGGAACCAACCCTTGGGCGCATTATAAGGCTCTGATTGTTTCCATCGATTATGCCAAACAACCGGCGATTAAGGCGCAGATATTTGAGCAAGGCTGGGACGTTGTTTTGGTTGATGAAGCTCATACCGCTGCCAAGCCGCACCAAAGTGGTCCTAACCAGCGAGTGGTAATGGATCGCTGGCAATTTGTGCAGGCGCTTAGCCAGCGCGCCCACCATTTGCTGCTGCTCACGGCCACGCCGCACAACGGCTACACCGATTCTTTCGCCAGTTTGCTGCGTATGCTCGACATAGGAGCAGTCAGCGGGGATGTGGATGCGCCCCGCATCCACCGCCAGGTAGCCCAACGGTACATGTGCCAACGGCGACGTGAAGATATACGCTCCTGGTTCGCCGATAGCCCTGACCGATATCCCTTCCCTGAGCGGGACGCTTCCGAAGTTGTCGTCTCGCCCACGACATATGAGGGGCAGGCGATTGCGGCAGTTGAGGATTATGGCAATCGTGTGATGGAGCAGGCTAGCGGCAGTCGAGCCGAAGTGCTAGCGCACTGGACCGTGATGCATCTACACAAGCGGGCGCTTAGTTCGCCGGAAGCCTTACGTCGCTCTCTGCGCAACCGCCGCATCAGTCTGGAGCGCCGTCTGGCTAGCCAGGATGGAATTGAAGAAGGCATGCTGCCGCCGGAAGTGGCGCGGGCAAACGCCTTGGATGAGGACACTGGAGATAGGATAACGCCGGAAGAAGCTGGTGAACGAGTCGAACGGCTCGCCTTTGGTCAGACTTCCACTTTGGTCCAGGCAGAGTTGGCAAAGCTGGACGAGTTAATCGCCCTAGCCGAGCGAGTAACACCGAGTCGGGATGGCAAGCTGCAAAAATTACTCGACAGCACTCTCTGGCAGCGGTTGGCTACTTATCCCAAGTGCATTATCTTCACACGCTATGTGGATACGCTGAATTATCTGGCCGAGCAAATCGGCAAACGCAAACAATACGCCGATACAGCTGTTTTTACTATCCACGGTTCCATGAATGATGCACAACGAAGGGAAACTCTTCGCGCGTTTGAACGGGCGCCTCTGGCCGTGCTCGTCGCCACCGATGCCATCTCCGAAGGCATGAACCTGCAGCACTATGCTGCACAAGTCATTCATTACGAACTGCCGTGGAATCCCAATCGCCTGGAACAGCGCAATGGCCGGGTGGATCGCTTTGGTCAACGTAAACCGGTCGTGTACATACGCACAATGGTGATGGATGAGACGCTGGATGCCAAAATTTTGGATGTGATGGTGCGCAAAGCGGAACGAATCCGCCGGGATTATGGCTTTTCACCGCCCTATTTTGGTGATGAAACGACCGTGCTTGATCTGATCCGTATGCATGATCATCGTCAGCAACGCTCATTGTTCGAATCGGTTGATGATAGTACAGGCATCGATCCCTTTGGCGATGAGGTATTGGCGCGCATCCGTAGCGATAGCTTCTACGGGCAATTCGATGTGAGTCTGCCTGAGGTAGAGGCACGGTTGGCCGAGACAGTCGCAACGGTGGGATCAAAGGAGGAGATTCAGGCTTTTGTGCTGGCGGGCTTGCGCCAGTTTGGCTGCGATGTGGTCGCACGAGATGAAACTATCGAGACTTGGCGTATAAATGTCAGCTCGCCATGGTTGCGCGGCGCTGGCTTGCCTGACCGTGTGGAGGCGGCGACCTTCGACCCGGAAGCGGCACTGGACGATCCTGATCTAACTCTGATCGATCTGGGCAATCCCCTGGTGCGGCGGTTGATCGAATTGGTGAAGCGGGAGGCGTTCACTCAGAGCGCTGCTTATGGCCGCAGCGCCTATTTCGTCAGTCCGGATGTGGCCGAGGTGATGGCGCTGCTGCACGTGCTGGCCCGCTTCGTGGTCGCCACCGAGCCTCCCAACATCGTCGAGACCCTGATCCCGGTGGCGCTGAATCTGGCCGGAGACGTGGTTGCCTGGGGCGATGCCGCCCGGCCCTTGCTGGCCGCCCGCCGCACCGCCGAGCGCGTTCCCACCGCCGATGTGCAGGAAGATATAACTCTAGCGCTCAATGATCCCAAACTGCACACGACCGTGGCGGCTTTGGTCGAGCAGCATCGGCAAACCCTGGCTGCTGAACGCTCCCGCCTGCGCCAACGCCTGACCGCCCAAGATGGCGACGCCGCTCGATGGCTGTACGGCCTCGACCACCTTGACACAGGTTCCTTTGATCTCCTAACCATAACCATGCTATATCCTGTTTGAGACCTTCACGAGGCTGAGTATCTTCGGTTGGTCACTGATGTTACGCACCCGCCTTCACCGTCAATTGTCGCCACGATATGATCGTGTCTAAACTGAAGTCACGATGAAACCAATAGTTTTGTTCTCGACGATAGACGGCGAACGATAGACGATGGAGCACGTTTTTCCAGGGCGTTTTGCCATCGTCCATGGTCTATCGTCAACTGGCAGACAAAAGTATCATTTTCATAATGACATCAGTTTAGAATGACGAAATTGGACGAACGTAGACGATGGGACGATAGACTGCCTCGTCAATGATCCGCTACTCGTCCTGTCGTTCACCTTCGTATGACGAAACAAGGCGTAAACACAACGCCTTAACTGAAGTGTGCAACATGAGTTAGTCGCCCAAATTTAACAAAGTAAACCAACATTTGTCATTGCGAGGCCTATGGGATAAGGCAATCTAAGGCTGAAAAAGGTAAAGAGCGCTTTGCTTTGCGACCTTCGATCATCGCTCGCTATGACATTGCCAAGTCGCTTTGTGTACAATGAGCCGAACTGGCCTGGAGAATTCGTTCTTCAGAAAAATATCGTTGCCATGCATCGAAGCCTCCGTCTGTGTCGTCCCCCCTTCACACTTTCACTCGCTCAGGAGGCGCAGAAAATGCCCCGTTCTCGAATCGATCAATACTTACTGTACACCGTCTTCCTGGTTCTGCTTTTGGCTCAGGCCTATACACTGTACGCATTGTATGAGGCGCAATCGGAGGCTAATCTGTTAGCTGCCGAAACCGAGCAACTGATGTCAACGCTTTCTAACCCGCAACAACGATTCAATTTCACCAGTGTAGAACCAGTTGTGGTGACGTCACGCGTCCAACTGCCGGATGTTATGCAGACACATATCATAGCCGATATTCCAATTGATGAAATCGTAACCATCAGTGATGACATCAAAATCCCATTGCCAAATGTCGTCGTAGGTTACTTCGAATTGGAAACTCCGGACATACCAGTCAGGCTGGAAACTGATGTTCAGATAAATACGGTCTTGCATATTGACCAAATTGTACCAGTTCAAATCCCTGATGATTTCGCCTTCACAGCAGAGATTCCAATTCACACCGACATGCCCGTGAGCGTGGATTTCCTGGAATCACCGATATACAAACAGGCGCAGATCATCCGCACGCATTTGCAGGCAATGAGCGAACCACCTTCACTAATACCCAAATCACTGAGGGAATAGAGCAGTGTCTGCACAAACGTAAGTGAAATCGCACCATACGCCTCGATCACTGATCTCTGACTTCCGAATTCTGTCCTCTGCCTCCGCCCATGCCCTCCCACATCACCACCTCTGGCAACCTGCTCAGCGCCCACTTCATCGAGGCGCTGCGCCAACCTGCGGCCAGCCACCCCGGAACCAAGCCGGAGAGCTTCGGCTTGCCGGGCCGGGCCGCGCCCACGCCGGCTGAACTGGACGCCACCATCGCCACGGCTTACGAGTTGCTGGTGGAGCAGTGGGACGCCATCCACGCCGAGGTGCGGGGCATGGACGTGGGCGCGCTGCGGCGACGCTGGCTGGCGCATCTGCTGGATTTGCTCGACTTTGCGCCGGTATTCCAGCGCGGGGACACGGTGCTGAACGAGGGCGGTCGGGATGAGATGCGCTTCGACCTCAGCTATCGCGGTTGGGATGAGGCAGACATGGCCGGATTCAGCCCGCCGGTCATCCACAGCGTGGCCCCACAGCAGGGGCTGGACGCCAAGATGGCCGGACGCGGGCGCGGGCCGAAAAGCAAATCGCCGCATGACATGGTGCAGCTTTTCCTCAATGTCAGCCCCGACCAGCGCTGGGCCATCGTCAGCAATGGCCTGGAACTGCGGCTGCTGCGCGATTACCATCACACCAGCGTGCGTGGTTACGTCGGCTTTGATCTGGAGAGCCTGTTCGAGACGCGGGATTTTGGGGATTTCCGGGCGCTGTATCGCCTGTGTCATGCCAGCCGGTTTTTGCCGGGGGCGGACGATGGGGAAGAGGACGATGGACGGCAGACGATGGACGATGGGGAGGAGGACGATGGACGACAGACGATGGACGATGAGGGCGCGGGCGAGGAAGATGTCATCGCCTCTTCGCCTCCCGTCTCCGCGCCCACCATGTGGCTGGAGCGCTTTTATCAGGATAGCCAGGCCGCGGGCATCAAAGTAGGGGATGATCTGCGAGGGCAGGTGCGCAATGCCATCGAGACGCTGGCCAACGGCTTTATCGATGGCCCCACGCTGGCGCGGATGCAGGCTGATCCGGCGTTGGCGGTTGATTTTTATGCGGAGTTGCTGCACGTGATCTATCGCGTGCTGTTTTTGCTCTACGCCGAGCAGCGCAGCCTGCTGCCCCGGCATGGTGCGCCCCTGGCCGATCTGTACCGGGAGAGTTACAGCATCACGGCCCTGCGCGAGCGGGCGCTGAGCACGGCCATCCCCGAAGCCGACCCGCACAGCGATCTGTGGGAGGGGCTGAAGGTGACGTTTGCGATGATGGCCAAAGGCGCGCCCGACCTGGGCGTGTACGCGTACAATGGCATGTTGTTCGACCCGGCGCAGACGCCGATGCTGGACGGCGTTGGGGCGCAAGACCTTGCGCCCTTACATTGCCGCAACAACGCTCTGCTGGCCGCCCTGCGCAGCCTGACCGCCATCACCCGCGAGGGCAGCTTGCAACGCATCAGCTACGCCGATCTGGGCGTGGAAGAGCTGGGCTCGGTTTACGAGAGCCTGCTCGATTATCGCCCGCGCCTCAGCGCCGGGCCGGAGCGGGTGGAAGAGCGCGACATCCCCGCCAACACCTTTTTTCTGGACCCGCGCGGGGCCGAGCGCAAGACCACCGGCTCGCATTACACGCCTTCTTCGCTGGTGAACGAGCTGATTCGCAGCGCCCTGCTGCCGGTGGTGCGAGCACGAGTGGCCGGGGCCGGGCTGGCGGTCGAGCCAGAGGCGGGAACGAACGGCGTGTTGGGGGATTACGAAGGACTTTCAGAGGGGCAACGCCAGGCCGGAGCCGCCGCCATCCTCGGTCTGACCGTGTGCGACAGCGCCATGGGCAGCGGCCATTTTCTGGTGGCGGCCAATAATGCGCTGGGGCTGGAATTGGCCCGGCTGCGCGTGGGCGATGCTTATCCGCCGGAAGCGGCGGTGCAGGCGGCGCGGCGGGATGTGCTGACGCATTGCATTTACGGCGTGGACCTTAATCCCATGGCCGTGGAATTGGCAAAAGTGAGCCTGTGGATCAATGCTGCTGCCGCTGACCGCCCCCTCAGTTTTCTCGATCATCATCTCAAGTGCGGCAATTCGCTGCTGGGCGCCACGCCCGATCTGTTGGAAGCGGGCATCCCCGATGACGCGTTCAAGCCGGTGTCGGGAGATGAGCGGGCCATCGCCACGGCCACTCGCCAGCGCAATCGCCAGGAACGGGCGGCCTGGAAGGAGTATCGGGTCGGTTATCGTCAGCAGGATTTGTGGGCGGTGACGGAAGTGCGAGAGGCGGCGGGGGAATCGGCCAACTGGCGGGGCTTGAACGATCTGGCCGGAGAAGACCCCACCGCGGCGCGGACGCAATATCGGCGCTGGGTGGAAGATGAACTGCATCAGTTGGATCAGTTCGCCGCGGACCTGTGGACTGCCGCGTTTTTGTGGCCGTTGCAGGCCGATGCCCCGCCCCCGCCCACCGAGGCGGATTTTCGCCGGGCGCGGGAAGACGGCCCGCGAGCGGTGACGCCGGAGCAGGCGGACATGGTCGAGAGCTTGCGCCGACGCCATCGCTTTTTCCACTGGCATCTGGAATTCCCCGATATATTCCCCTCCTCTGTGCACGGGGGAGGTCGGGAGGGAGTCGGCTTCGATGTGGTGTTGGGCAATCCGCCCTGGGATATTCTTCAAATCGACTCAGTTGGAGAAATGACGGAGGCTGAATTCGCAAATGTGCAAGAGTGGTTTAAACAAGGACATTACGAGGTTGTCGGTGGAAGAAGAGATCTCTACAAATTGTTCATTGTTCTCACTCGCCATATTCTCAGTTCAGAAGGAAACGCTGGTCTTCTGGTGCCTGTCGGAATGTTCATGGAAGACAAGAGCGCTGGCCTTAGACACACACTATTTTTCGAAGGATCAGTTCCAAGGTTAGCCCACTATCAAAACACACGAAAATCATTCTTTGATAAAGTACATGCTAGTTATAGATTCGTGGGAATCACCTATACACCCATAACAAATATATGCCACACTTTCACAACCGTAATTAGATCGCCTGCTGATGTTGGGTCTGAGAGTCTGATAAAAGTGCCGCGCCTGACAGCTAATGAAATTCTGGGCACGGATTTCTATGCACTGCTTGTACCAAGTATCGAATACTATGAGTTACATCAATCGCTCATGAAGAGGGTAAGTTTACTTGAGGGTATCGAATTTGAACTCGTTGCTGAATTCCATGCCACAAGTGATAAGGCGTTAACGTCAGGTAAACAGCGCAATAACACGGACTGGCAAGTACTGAAAAACCGAAGCGTTCATCAATTCAACGATCAATTTGCAGAACCGTCCCGTTTCATTCCTGAAGATACAGTTAGAAGACGTTGCTTGGACAAAGGTATTGATCCTGATCTTTGGATGTCAAGTCATCGGCTCTTGATCAGGGATATTGCTCGCAATGATGATACAAGAACACTCATTGCGTGTCTTGCATCGCCTGGCTATGTATCATCGTACGATACGCCAATGGTTGTTCCCCCTAATGTAACAGATTTACAAGTTCTTCAATCGACATTGTATTTTCTAGCAGGTGTTTTGAATTCATTTGTCTTTGATTTCCTAATTCGTCCTTTCGTCGACAAACATATAAAAGGTTATGTTCTGAAAAGACTGCCTTTACCGAGATTTGATCTAGCTGATATCAATCATCAAGCCATAGCAAATTCAGCGAGGGAGCTGTCGGCGATGTTATCTGAGAAAGGTGCCGTAAACTCATTTCTCCTGCCCGATGCTCTTGAATTGCGTGCATCCATCGATGCTACCGTAGCCCATCTGCTGCGAATGAGCGAGCATGAACTGGATTATGTTCTTGACTCATTTCCAAAGATTCGCTCGGAACAAGAAAAAGCCTTAGGTTCCTATCGCAGCCAAGATCTCACCCTTACGCATTTAAAGAAACTCAATTCATAATCTTGTATGCAACGGCAAATCGCTCCTCTCATTCACACCTCGATCTACCGCTACACCCCGGCTTTGCGCGACTACATCGTCCCCCGCGTGGTGGAACTGAGCTACACCGCCTGGGACTTGCAGGCCTTTGCCGCGGATGTGCTGGCCGAGGTGGGGGCGGAGACGTGGCAGCGCTGGTTCCCGGCCAATCCGCTGAGTCCAGATGGTGTGCCTGCGCCCTTCCCCTGGGACGAAGCCCGGCGGGCGGCACTGCGCGCCGACCTGGACGCGGTCTACGCGCATCTCTACGGCCTCAGCGCTGCCGAACTGGCGTACATCCTCGACACCTTCCCCATCGTCCGCCGCAAAGACGAAGCCAAGTTTGGAGAGTATCGCACGAAGCGGATGATTTTGGAGCGGTTTGAGGATGGCAGGCTGTCATCTTTGGCCCATCCACAGGAGGCAACATGAACCGCATCCACATCACCGACATCACCCCCCGCCTCGCCGCCGAAACTGACGCCACTGCCGTCCTGAACGCGATTGAGGGCGTCGACGCGCCCCAACTCGACTTCAGCGATCTGACGATACTCGACACCATCGCTGCCCTTGCTCTGATGCGTGGATTGGCGGCACGCTTCGGCCCCGACCAACTCATGACCCTGATCGCCTGGGACAGCGTGCCTGCTGCATCCAATCTCGCGCTGGTCACCGCCATCCAGCAAGCGATGACCTTGCCGTCTCCTCGCCCCGCCCCCTCTCCTCCCCGCACCGACTCACCATCTCCCGCCTCCTTTAATCCTTTTTCCGCCCTGACCGAAATCCAGGATCAATACCGTCGTTACGTCCACACTTTCCAGACCGTCAGCAACCCTGCCATTCGCGACTGGATGGCCGAGCGCGTCGCACGCGGCACTTTGTTGTGGCGCGACCCAACCGTGCAACTGCGACGCTTCTTCCAACCTGGCCTCAGCTTCAACGAGTTGGAAAGCATGGGGCTGCACCGGGCGACTCAAGCCTGCTTCACGGTCAAGCGCGGCGACCGTTCCGCCAGGCCCATCTCGCCTTACCAACACCAATCCGAGGCCATTGTCTCCATCCTCGGCCTCGGCGCTAACCCCGGCGAGGGCCGCAACACCATCGTCGCCACGGGCACCGGCTCCGGCAAATCCTTCTGCTTTGGCATCCCCATCGTCAGCGAATGTCTGCGCCTGAAAAGCCAGGGCGTGCTCGGCATCAAGGCGGTCATCATCTACCCCGTGAACGCGCTAGCCAATAGTCAGTACGCCGACTTCGCCCAGCGTTTGTCCGGCAGCGGTCTTAAGCTGGCGCTCTACACCGGCGACACTGAATTCGACTCCGAAAAAGCCTTGCAGCAGCATCGCCAGACCTATGGCCGCGAGCCGTTCGACAGCGAGGTCATATCCCGTCATGCCATTCAAGGAAGTGATGGCCTTAGCAACATGCCCGACATCCTCATGACCAACTACGTGCAGTTGGAATTGTTGCTTACCCGTTTCGAGGATAAGAAACTGTTCGGGCAGCCGGGCGTGCTGCGCTTCCTGGTATTGGATGAGGTGCACACCTACAGCGGCAAGCGCGGGGCCGATGTCGCCTGCCTGATTCGCCGTCTCAAGCAACATACTGGCGCCATTGGTAAATTGTGTTGCATCGGCACCAGCGCCACCGTTCAAAGCGAGGCGGGCGATGGCGACGAACGCCGCATTATCGCTGATTTCGCCCAAAAGCTATTCGGCGAACCGGTACGCCCCGAACATGTGATCACCGAATCCTATCTCGGCCCGCGTTCTCAGCCTGACCAACTGCTGGCGCTACCCGCCGAGGTACTGGTTTCTGAGACCATGCTCGATGCCTATGATGGCCGCCTGGAAACCGTCCTGCCCCTGGTCGAAGCCCTGTTAGGCCGTGCACTGAATGAGCGGGAGGCCACGCCCACAGGCCTGGGCGAACTGCTGCTGCGCCAACCGACGTTAACGTTCATCGAACGCGCACTGGCCGACGGCAGCGAGGACTACCACGCTTTGGTCGAGCGATATCAACGCCAATTCCGCTCTGACGCCGATCACGCCGCCTGCGCTCGCGAAATTCAGGCGGCATTCCTGGCCGGGATCAGCGCCCGCGTGCCTGCGCCAGGGCGGGAAGATCCGGTACCCTGGTTCGTGCCCAAGGTGCACGCTTTCTTTTCGCAGGGACGAAGCATCACCGCCTGCCTGTTCCTGAAAGACAATCGCCCTGCCCACCTCAACGACCGCGGCGATCAGGTCTGCATGGACTGCGCCCACGAAGGCCGCGTCGACGTTCCCACCTATCCCCTGTATTTCTGCCGTTCTTGCGGCCAGGAATTTTTCAGCGTCGCCGTGCAGGATGACGGCAGGCTGTTGGCGCTTGAGCTGAACGCTGAACATGAGGGTAAGGCCGCTTATCTCTATCCTGCCCACTTCGACACAGCCCAGACTCCGCTCCCTGACAATTGGCTGACCCCGACTGGCAACATCCGCCAGAACTACCGGGAATCCGTTCCCCGGAACCACACATTCTGCCCAAGATGCAACCGTCTCGATACTGATTGCCAACACGCCGAGCGCATCGATGTAGCCCTGGTTTCCGCACCTTTTCTACTCTGTCCAGCCTGTGGCATCGTCCACGACAGGCGACCCAGCGAATTCAACAAACTCTTTACCTATGGCTCGGTTGGTCGCTCCACCGCCACCGACATCCTCATCAGCAACACGCTGCGACGACTACCCTCCGCCGAACGCAAACTGATCGCTTTTTCGGACAACCGTCAGGACACCGCGCTGCAGGCTGCACACATCAATTCCTTGCAACGTCGTATCGCCTTCCGCCGCATTCTTTACAACTCACTGGTTGAAGCTGGTCGGCCTCTCGATTTAGATGATATTGGCTCGCGCCTATTCGACACCCAGCAAAACAACAATCTGCTTCCCGACTATCGTAAAGATGAAACCGCCTATGTGCAGGATACCGCTGCCGACGAGCGCTATCAGCGCTACCTACGCTTCCTGACTTTGCAAGAATTAGAGGGAACGCATCGACGTTTGCACCAGAACTTGGAAGATGTGGGGCTGATGCAAGTTGGCTATAAAGGCCTGGCTGAATTCGCCGCGGATAACGCCGCATGGCAAGGCGTACCTGTCCTGGCCGATGCGGATGTTGACACACGCTATGATTATTTGCTGGGTCTGCTCGATATCATGCGCAAACGCCTGGCCATCGCCGATTCTGCGGCTCTGCGCCCCCCGCAGTTCCGCGCGGATGTCCTCAATAAGCTCAACGAGGCTGCCTTCATCCACAGCAACGAATTGATAACGACCGGTTTCACCGACGAAATCACCGCCGCCGAAGCAAATCGTTTTACCAATACCCACCGTTTTGTCAGTTCCAACTCCGCCGCCATCTCCTGGACGCGGCGAGCGCTGGGGTTAAGCTATCAGGAAGCGAGCGAATTGCTGCCTGAGCTGATTGCTCTTTGCACTGAGCGCAGCAGGCATCTGGTCAAAGAACGTGTTAATGTGGGGACGCGCCGCCGGCCAAACTATGTCGAGCTCTACATGGTCAACCCGGCCTATATCACGCTCTCCGCAGACAGCAATGAATATCACCTGGCTTGCCGCAAATGCCACACAGTGCATCCATTTCGTCGTCTGCTAGTCTGCACGACCACAAGTTGCTCGACCTTACAGAAGATCGATCTGAGCGCCAACTACTTCCGGGCCGAGTATAGCCGCTCCTTATCCCGCTCGGTCACGATTCTAGCCGATGAACATAGCGGTCAGGTGCCTGGCGTGGATCGCAAGCAAATGGAACAACGATTCGAGAGCCCTGACGACCCGCTCAATGTGCTGGTCTGCACGCCCACCATGGAATTGGGCATTAACATCGGCGATCTTTCTGCCGTGTATATGCGCAACGTGCCTCCCAGCCCTTCCAACTACGCCCAGCGCGCTGGGCGCGCCGGACGTGAAGGGCAAGCGGCGTTGATCACAGTATTCTGCGGCGTCGGCTTCGCCCGCGGCCCGCACGACCAGTACTTCTATCGCCAACCTGAGAAGATCATCAGCGGCAAGATCGTCGCCCCTCGGTTCCTGCTCGACAACCAGGCCTTGCTGCGCTCGCACATCCACGCGCTAATGCTGGAGACACTAGGCCGCGAGCACAAATTGCACGGCGCAGCCAAGTTGCTCATAGACATCGACCAGCCCAATCTCGATTACCCCTTGCTTCCAGACTGGCGCGACCAATGGGAACGGGCGCTGCTGGCACGACACGCCGCCAACATCAACGCCGTCACCGAGGCTTTCGCTGACGAGATAAGAGCCTTCGCATGGTTTGATGCCTCGTATGTAACCGGCACGGTGAATGGATTCATGAACGCTTTTGACCGTGCCTTCGATCGCTGGCGTCGTGAGTACAGACAACTCAGCGATGAACTTGAGTATATCAACCGCCAACAGCAGACTGCTAGGCCCGATCCATCGCTTGATCAACGCCGTAGCGTGATCGAGCGTAAGCTCAACGAGATGCGCGAGGGTGAAGGTGAGTATTACATATTGCGATACCTGGGTAGTCAGGGTTTCTTGCCCAACTATGCCTTTCCACGTCAGGCGACGGTGCTCTCATTCTATGATCGCATCGACGATCTAGCACGAAATCCTGCCATTGCACTGCGCGAATATGCGCCTGGTAACTTCATTTATTATCGGGGCACGCGGTACGAGGTGGAACGCGCCCAAGCGCCAACACGCGGTGGCGAATTGGATGTCGGGACTATCAGCCTCTGTCCCGCCTGCCAACAAATCTACCACAGAGAACCGCCACCAGTATGCCGTTGCGGACATGACCTCAGTGCGCCTGTCAGGTTGTCATTGCTGTCCTTACCCGACGCATTCGCCAGGCGCAATGCCAACATCACTGCCGATGAAGAAGAACGCATGCGCAAAGGCTACGAAATTAGCTACCATTACACACCGAATCAGGTTGAAGCGCATGCTATCATGGTCGGAGAAAAAACCGAATTGATCACGAATTATGATCACAACGCCATGATCACTGCCATCAACCGTGGCGTGCGTGACCCTGATGGGGCACAGGGATTCAGTATCTGTCCCAGGTGCTTTCAATGGCTGATGACTGATAAAGCCGTAGAAGAGCACGGCTGGACGACGCAAAAGGAGGGCAACTGCCCACAGCACGTCACATCGGATGAATTGGGGCGATATCGCCATATTCGCCTTTATATTGATATCCGCAGCGATGCCCTCACCATTGAAGCGCCCCTTCCCGAAGATGCTAGTGTCGAACCTGATGCTTTCTATACTACCCTATTGCACAGCTTCCGCCAGGCTATAGCCCTGGCCCTCAGCCTTGACGATAACGAGTTGGACGGATTTTTGGCTCCAATCGCCGGGGACAGCATACGCAAGTTGCTTGTCTTGCATGAAATTGAAGATGGCGGTGCTGGAGCCTTGGCCTCACTGCGTGAGACAAGCCGTTGGCGCATGGTAATTGGCAAGGCATTGGAACTTCTGCACGAGGGTGAGGAAGGCTGCGAAAAAGCCTGTTATGAATGCCTATGCAGCTTCTACAATCAGCTCGATCATCCTCGATTGGATCGCCGCCTGGCGCTACCTCTACTGCGTCGTCTCAACCAAGCCGAGGTCTTGCCTCAAACCTCGCCCGATCTCGACCATTTTCAGACGCTTGTTGAGCGCTGCCAATCTAATCTCGAAAAACAGGTCCTCTATGCTATTCGAGATGCGGGAATACCCCTGCCTGAAGAGGCGCAGAAGTTGATCATCCATGAAGGTGTTCCCATCGCAAGTGCTGATTTTTACTACTCGCGTACGATCGTATTCGTTGATGGCTCGCCCCACTATCAAGATTGGGTACGTCTAGATGATGCCGGTAAACGGCAGCGATTGCGTGCACTTGGTTTGCGTGTCATAGTCATCCAAGGGGAGGACATCAATTCTGGCTTGATGGAACTAAAGGAAAGGCTGGGCAATGATTATTAAGCAAGTCAAGATATGATGTTTAAGAAAGGGTGAACCGAGAAGGGGAATCAAGTTGATTCTGATTGTGGAGTCGATGTTCGACAGCGGAGACGAGGTCAATGAGCGAGTAGGTACAGTGCATTCACGCAGATCTGGTCCTTGAGATGACGCCAGAAACGCTCAATTGGATTCAAGGTTGAACAGTAAAAAGTCTGCCAGAACGCCCAAAGGCGATGTTCGAACAAGTTGAGAGCCGCCATGGCGGCAGCGCTTTTGTGAAAGGAGGCATTGTCCAAAACCAGCGCCGCAACTTCATGTCGATAGCGTGCAACCGGGAGATGCTCCAGGAAGCGTATGAATTGGCGACTGTTCTTGCTTTCGACGCTCAGCCAGATCACGGCGTCATCGGCCCAATCCTTCTATCTGCTGAGTCGCCCCCGCTTTGGCTTTGACGTCCTGCAAACCGCTCAAATCATACTTAGGTCGCCGATAGACGTAATCCCATTTCTTCATTAATGTACGCAGATGTCCGTCGCTGAGATGGATGCCTGTCACATGATACAGGTGGTCTCGCAATCGCTTGCGCTAAGCCTCGCTGAAATCACTCGCGACCGGGCTGCCGAATATACCGCACCGGATTTTGACAAAATCGAAAGGCTATATAAAATAAACGAAAGGTTTACGAAAATATGAATGCCTTCGATCGTCGCAGTGAGATTATTCGACACGTGCAAAACCGGCAACGCGTGAGCACCATTGAGCTCAGCGACAGATTCGGCGTCTCAGAGGTGACCATCCGCAATGACCTGCGAGTCTTGGCAGGCCAGGGCTGGATCCAACGAGTGCATGGCGGAGCGGAGCTGTCGCCGGATTTTCTGCAGGAGCAATCTTTTGCAACTCGTGCGACGATTCATTCATATGAGAAGGAGAGCATTGCCCTGGCGGCAGCCGCGCTGGTACGATCCGGCGATACGCTTTTGTTGGATAGCAGCACGACTGCCTATCAATTAGCGCTGGAGTTGGCGAAAACCCGCACGACAGCACGTGTCGTCACGAATAATTTACATATCGCCATGACCCTCAAAGACTCGCCTCAACTTGAGGTGATCATCCTTGGCGGCGTCATTCGTGGGGAGACGGCGAGCGTAGTAGGCCAATTGGCGAGTGACATGCTCGGCCATCTGCATGTTGACAAAGCATTTCTCAGCGCCAGCGGACTTAGCCTGGAACGCGGGCTCACCGACGCGGATATCAGAGAGGTGGAGGTCAAACGAGCGATGGTGGGGGCCGCACAACAGGTGATCGCAATGCTGGACGCCAGCAAACTGGGAAAACAATCATTTCTCACCTTTGCCAGACTTGAAGATATCGACCACCTGTTGTGCGAACAGGACATTTCGACGGACTTTCGCACGGTTTTGCAGTCACTTGGCATCCATATTCACATAATCTCAACATGACCCGACGGAGTAAACAATGACCGAATCACCGCAATGGGAAACGCTCAAGGATCAATTGTACGATGGCGTCATCGACGGCGACGAACCGGCCGTTTCACAACTCACAAACGACGCCCTGTCTCAAGGCATGGCGGCGGAAGAAGTGCTCTATGACGCCCTGATCCCGGCCCTGGAAGAAGTCGGCGCTCTTTTTGAAAGGGGCGAATACTTTGTGCCCGAAATGTTGACAGGCGCCAAAGCCATGAAGTCGGGGTTGAATATCTTGCGACCCATTCTGGCTCAAACTGGAGCCAAGCCCGTCGGCACTTATCTTATATTGACGGTCAAGGGCGACATCCACGACATCGGCAAAGATCTGGTTCGGGTTATGTTGGAAGGAGCGGGATTCCAGGTGATTGATTTGGGCGTCAATGTATCGCCAGAGACGATGATAGCAGCGATCAAAGAACACAACCCTGATATCGTGGGGTTCTCGGCCTTTCTCACCACCACCATGCCGATGTTCAAGACAAATATCGACGCGTTGGTTGAAGCCGGGCTGCGTGACCAGGTGAAGATCATGGTGGGCGGCGCGCCGATCACCGCCGAGTACGCCATCCATGTCGGCGCGGACGGCTTCGCTGAAGAGGCCAGCACGGCGACGCGCATTGCCCTCGATTTCTTAAAGAACCCGGAAAACTCGGAGTATCTTTTGCAGGCCCAAGCGCATACCCCGACGAAAAGCTTCACCCGCATTGAAGGCTCGTTCGACCTGCCAAAACCCAAACGCAAATCCCCGGCGAAGCAGACAATGTCCTCACTCGAACGCGTGTTAGCCGTTCTCAATCATGAAGAGCCGGATCGAGTTCCGCACTTCGAGTGGGTGCATGATGTCGATCTAATCAAGACGATGACCAAAGGCGGCGACTATTGGGACCTGATCGAGCTTCTCGATATCGATGGGGTCATGGTTGCGCCGAAGTATCGCAAGAAAGACTTGGGCGGGAATCGCCTGGCCGACGAATGGGGCGCTGTGCGGGAAATCGGAAAAGACAATTACGCCATGCCGGTGGATGCCCAGGCGCCGATCAAAACACTGAAAGACCTGGAAACCTGGCAGGCCCCAGAACCCGATGACGAATATCGTTACGAGGATATTCGCAAAACCGTGCAACGATTCGGGGGCAGGCGGGCTATCATTTTGCAGATGCGTGATGTGTGGTCAGGCCCGCGCGATTACATTGGTTACGCCCAACTCTTCATCAACCTGAAGGAATGCCCTGAACTGGTCGAGGGCGTTGTGATGAAATGCGTCGATCACTACATCCGGGTGATAGAGCGGGCGGCGGAGATGGGCGTCAATGTGGTGTTTTCGGGCGATGATGTGGCCGACAATCGAGGGCCGATGTTCAAGCCTGAGCTATGGCAAAATCTGTTCTTGCCGCATTATCAGCGGCTTGTCGATGCGATTCACAGCGCCGGTCTCTATCATTGGAAACACAGCGATGGCAATATGTATCCTTTGCTCGACAGCATTGTCGCCGCGGGTTCCGATGGCATCGACCCAATCGATCCGTCGGGCGGTATGGAATTGAAGGTGGTCAAAGCGAAATACGGAGATGAGGTGGCCATCAAAGGCAATGTAGATCAGACTGAGTTACTGATGTATGGCCCTCCGCAAGCAGTCGTAGAGTCGGTGAAAAGCTGTATCGTGGACGCGGGCGTTGGCGGCGGCTATGTTTGCTCTTCCAGCAACTCCATCCATTCCGGCGTGGATCCCGAACTGTATCGGGTGATGGTCGACACTATCCATCATTATGGCCGCTATCCACTGGATCTCGATATGCTGGCGCCTGCCCAGTCGTAGCCAGGACGGCGAACGAGTGAGGAAAAGAAGCGCATACCCGGTTGGGCATGCGCTTCTTGTATGGTGAGAGAGGCGTGCCCTTGACAGATTTTCACAACAAGATTATAGTTCACCCCAAGTTTTCACAATAAAAACTCAAAGTTCCACAAAGCCACCATCTCAAAGGTGATCGGTCGTGGCAAAGCCTCTGGAAGTTCACAAGCGTTGGCAGGCGATTTCAACTTTATTGAGGGAGCAAGGTGAGGTTGGGGTTGATGAACTTGCTGCGCGCCTGTCGGTTTCAGCCAACACAGTGCGCAATGATCTGAATGCGATGGCTGCGGAGTCGCTGTTGATCAGGGTTCGGGGCGGGGCAGTGGCGGTGGATCAAAATGGACAATTCGGCAGTCAAGTCTTCGCGGAGAGAGCGCGGCATTTTCAGCGCGAAAAGGAATTGATCGGGCGTTGGGCCGCGCAATTGGTGCGCGATGGCGATGCGATTGTCCTTGATTCCAGTAGCTCCGTTTACTTTATGGCGCTTCATCTCGCAGAGCATCGTGACCTGACGGTCGTCACAAACGGATTGCAGATCGCCACGCTATTGGCGCGCGAACCATCGAACAAGGTTGTACTGGCTGCCGACATTGTGCGCACCGACGGGTATTCGATTGTCGGCCAGTTGAATCCCAACCTTCTCCACCGTTTCAACGCCGCCTTCTGTTTTGTTTCGGGCTCCGCTTTTTCGTGGGATCAGGGCTTGATGGTGCTTGACATCGACGAGGGGCCGCTGAAGGCGGAGATGATCACATTGGCTGAGCAGGTGGTGGCGCTGGTCGATCACAGCAAGATCGGCCTGACCGACATTTATCGTTTCGCTGAACCCGCCGAAATCGATCACCTGATCACCGATGAAGGCATCAGCCAAGCGCAGATCGAACAACTGAGACAGACGGCGGGGTTTCCGATTACGGTGGTGGGTAGCGATGGCGCTGAAACCCATCAGCCTCTGCAACCGAAGGCGAAGAAACGAGTCTATCATATCGGCTTTGGGAATCTGTCGGAAGAGATGATGTTTGCTCAGCAGGTGCGCCGCAGCCTTGAGCGAGCGGTTGTGAAGTTCGATAACATAGAACTGTTGATGAAAGATAACAGGCTCGATCGGCAGACAGCGCTGGATAATGCCGATTGGTTTGTCGGCCAAAACGTCGACCTCATGATTGATTATCAGATTGACGCCCACGCCGGCAATATCATCATGGACAAGTTCAATCAGGCGGGCATTCCTGTCATCGCAGTTGATATTCCCCTGCCAGGCGCCACGTTTTACGGCGCCGATAATTTCCGGGCCGGATATCTGGCAGGGGAAGTGTTGGGTTGCTGGGTGCGTGAACATTGGCAAGGCCGCCTGGATTTGCTGTTGAAATTGGAAATGCCAGAGGTGGGGCCAGTCACCAGCGCTCGCTTGCTGGGCCAGCAGGTCGGGCTGGAATCGACCCTCGGATTTCTGGGCGAAAGCCAGATCATCTCGCTAGATTGTCCGGGCGTTCTCGGCGCTGCCGTGCAACGAGTGCAACAGATACTCGCAACCCTGCCGTCTGACAACCATATTGGCATCATCGGCATCAATGATGAAGCCGTTTTGGGGGCGCTCACAGCTTTCGAGCAAGCCGGACGAATAGGACAGGTTGTGGCGGTGGGCCAGAATGCTGACCGTCTGGGCCGGGAAGCGCTGCGAAAACCTGGCTATCCATTCATTGGCACCACCCGGTTTGGCCCCGAAAACTATGGCGAGGAGTTGCTAAACCTCGCACTGAAAATCCTGAACGGCGACGCTGTGCCCCCGGCTGTCTACAATCAGCATATTGTCATCACCCGTGAGAATATTGACGAATACTATCCACTGGCGGATGACAAATTGATGGCGTCGAGTCCGCAACCACTATCTCAGCAAATGACGTAAACAGATGTTGACATCGCGAGAACGATTTCTGCAGACGCTAGAATTCCGACAGGTCGAGCCCAAGTGGTTCCGTGCTTATGCCTTCGTCTGGCCTGAGACGGAAGGCGTGTGGCGAACACAGGGCTACGAGGGGCCTGAATTGGGCTGGCATGGCGAAGGGTTGCCGGAGCGATTCGGCCTGGATGAATTGATGCGCGTGGATGCATGGTATGGCCCGGTTCCTGAATTCGCTTATGAAGTCATTGCCGAAGACGAACGCACGCGTGACTATATCAATCACGAAGGCATTTTGATGCGTGAGTTCAAGGAGCGCAGCGATACCAGCATGCCCCAGTTCATCAAATTCCCGGTGGAAACGCCTGAGGAATTCGAGACTCTCGCTGCTGAGCGTCTGGCCCTTAATGCCAATCAACGCCTGTCCGCTGAATGGAAACGCCAGATAAAGGAAGGCAGGCTGCATTCGGTGGCAGGCGCGGCCAACATCAAGGCGATTGCCGGTGAGGAGAGGAAAACGGTTGGGCTAGAAACCGATGCTGACGAACTGCCGAGATTCTGTTGGGCCGACCGCTGGGGCGGATTCTTTGGCTCGTTGCGCAACATGATGGGAGTCCAGAATCTATGTCTGGCATTTTACGATCAACCGGCTTTGATCGAGCGGATGATGGAAGAGCGGGCTGATCGTATCATCGAAATCACCGCCGAGATCATGAAATATACTGCCATCGATATGTTCGGCTGGTGGGAGGACATGGCCTATAACCACGGCCCCTTGGTCGACCCGGAGATGTACAGAAAATTCGCTTTCAAGCACTATCGCCGAGTCAACGACTGGTTGCGTAGTCAGGGCATCCGGCATATCTGGCTCGATAGCGATGGCGATATAAACAGCTTGATCCCAATCTGGCTCGATAGCGGCATCAATGCACTATGGCCTTTCGAATGTCAGGCTGGCATGGATGTGGTCGCCGTACGAGAAAAGTACGGGCGAGACCTGGCCATCATGGGCGGCATCAACAAACGCGCACTGATCCCCGGCGGCGAGGCGATGCGACAAGAAGTAGATCGGGTCATGCCATTGGTGGAGCAAGGAGGGTATATTCCTGAACTCGACCACAGCGTGCCGCCCGATATCTCGTGGCCTAATTTCTGCGACTATATCGAGTACGTCGATTTTCGCCTGGGCCGCGGCTGATTTTCCTCTATTCCGAAAGGCCCAATAATTCAAACTCAGACGACTACTCTCAATATGAGAGAAGGAGCGAAAGATGAGCACATCAGGACAAATCTATCAAGCGGTTCTTACCGGGAAAACAA
Organism: Caldilineales bacterium; assembly: GCA_024102915.1. Classification (GTDB taxonomy): domain Bacteria; phylum Chloroflexota; class Anaerolineae; order J102; family J102; genus JAGFJG01. Next base: position 2,352 of record JAGFJG010000039.1, on the reverse strand, counting down.
AAGAAGTTGGTAATCTGCTGGACCAGGCTCTTGGCGAGGGCGTAAGCGCCACATCGCTGGTGCAGGATACGTTACGACCGGCGATGAATGAGGTGGGAGAACGGTTTTCCACCGGCGAATTCTTTCTGCCCGATCTGATCCTTTATGCCGAGGCGATGAAAAAGGCCATCGAAACACTGAGACCGATGCTGGCCGATGGTGATAGCGCTGTTCGTTCCGAAACAGTCGTGCTAGGCACGGTTCAGGGCGACGTGCACGACATTGGCAAAAATCTGGTGATTGCCACCCTGGAAGGCAGTGGCTACAAGGTTGTTGACCTGGGCGTTGACGTGCCGCCGGCGCGGTTTGTGGAAGCTGTTCGAGATCATGATGCAGCGGTCATCGGCTGCTCAGCCTTGCTCAGCACCACCATGGTGAATGTGCCCAAAGTAATCGAGGCGCTGGAAGAGGCTGGACTGCGGGAGGGCCGATTGATCGCCGTCGGCGGCGCCCCGGTCACGCAACGTAGCGCTGATTTGTGGGGGGCGGATATTTATGCAGCCGATGCCGGAACCGCCGCTCGTTTGGTCACCGCTGGCCTGACCGAGGGCGTGAAGCCACGCACCGCCGCTCCGCTGCCAATGCCCGACACAATCGTGCGATCCAGCGAGAAAGTGGAGCTAAAGCCCTTTACTGGCGATTCCGATTTCGAGCGATTCAAGGCGGCGCTCAAAGGGCAAAAGGTGGATCGAGTTCCCAACTACGAGAATCTGGTCGATGACCAACATGTCGAGAAGCTTTTGGGACGCTACGCTGGCAACACCCTGGCCATCGGCGGTGACCCGGCCAAAGGCGCCAGTGAAGCCACCGGACGTCCCATGTACGCCAAAGATTTCATCGAGTTCGTCCAGATCGTGGGACAAGATGTGTTGATCATGGAGGCGTTGTGGACGCCTTTCAAAAAGCGCCTGCCCGATGGCAGTATCGTTCCGGCCATGGATCGCAGTGTCAAGACCCGTGCCGATTGGGAAGCCTTGATTCCGCCGGGTGATGAGGATATCGCCGACCGCATTCAGTATGTCAGGGAGTATGTTCAGGCCGCCAGGGGTACGCGCATCGGTGTGGGCTTATTGGGCGCAGCGATATTTCAAACGCTCTACGAATTCATGGTTGGCCTGGCCGACGCCATGAAGATGTGTTACGAAGAGCGCGACCTCATGGAAGAGATGCTCGATGTCAGCGCTGACTATTCCGCTCGCCTATTGAAGGCAGCCATCGATGAAGGATTGGACGCCTATCTCATGGCCGATGACTTCGCCTGGAAGGAAGGTCTGTTCATCCCGCCCGAACTTTTCAAGGAGATCTGGCTGCCACGGGCGCAAAAAGTCATCGCTCCCGCCCTGGATGCCGGCATTCCCATCTTCTTCCATAGCGACGGCAAATGTGACGATGCCATGGACTGGCTGATCGACATTGGTTTCGATGGCTTCAATCCCATGGACCCCTACGGCATCGACTACCGCGATTACAAGAAACGCTACGGCGATCGTATCACTCTCATGGGGAACATCGATGTCGAGTTTCCGTTGGTGCACGGCACGCCGGCTGAGGTTGATAAGGACGTAAGGGATCATATGGAGATCCTCAAGCCCGGCGGACGCTATATTGCCGGATCGAGCCACAGCGTCACCAATTTCGTCCCGCACGAGAACTATCTCGCTATGCTCAATGCCATCCACAAGTATGGCCAATATTGAGTCCATCACTTGATTCTGATTCGACGAGTTTCGTGTACCTGGCGCTCTCTCCGCCAAGCGTCTAGTCAACTCTCCGCCCATCACTCAATTCACCCCACTCGCTCACTCTATTTGGAGGCAGAAAGAATGAGACAGCTAAACAATCAGATTTGGAAAACTATGATGGCATTGGTTGTGTTGCTACTGGTGGCGATATTGCTGGTCGCCTGTGGCGGCGCCAGTCAACCGGAGCCGACCGCTGCACCACCGGCAGCAACCGAAGCGCCAGCCGCCGAACCGACTGAGGCCCCTGCCGCCGCCCTGCCTGATGTTTGTCGGGGACAGGATGGTACAGGACTCAAGGTTGGATTCGGCAATCTCGGCGAGTCCGTGCCCTTTGCCGTGTCCGTGCGGGAAGGCATTGAAGAAGTGGCCGCCGACTGTAATCTTGAGGTTGTCAATGCCGACAATGCGTTGGACCCGCAACTGGCCGTGGACAACGCTCGCCTATTCATGACCCAGAATGTGGACGGCATCATCGAGTTTAACGTGCATGGCAACATCGCCGATTCGATCTGCGAGATTGTGGGCGACACGCCCATGATCGCCATCGACATCGCTCACCCCGGCTGCTCCG
>JAGFJG010000033.1 GCA_024102915.1 Caldilineales bacterium | reverse complement strand
ACGATATTTCGCATGTGTTCAATTACGATCTGCCGCTGGACCCTGAAGTGTATGTCCATCGCATTGGCCGCACTGGTCGCGCCGGCAAAACTGGCACGGCCATCACGCTGCTTGCGCCGCAAGAGCGTTGGCGTTTGCAGCGGATCGAAAACTATGCCCGGCAGCAGATTCGGCCCGCTACCCTGCCGACCGTGGACGAAATCCAGGAAGGCCGCGAGAAACAACTCCTCGATCAGGTCAACATGTGGTTGCGGCGCGGGCGTTGCAGCCGTGAGCGGGAAATCGTCTCCGACCTGATGGCGAATGGGCACGATCCCGTTGAGATCGCCGCCGTGGCTCTAAAACTGGCTCGTGCCGAGGAAAAGCAGCGCCCGATCCCGCCGATCGAGGAAGTGCGCGAGGTTCGGAGACGCCAGCCGGTGAAAGGCGGTCGCCAGCGTTCCTATCGGGAACCCCGTTTTTCTGGCAGCCGAGAGCGATCGAACGGCAGGCCGGGCTCATCGCATGAAAAGGGCATGGTCAGATTGCAACTGGATACTGGGAAAACGGATGGCGTTCGGGTCAATGACGTGGTGCGCGCTATCGCGTATTACTCAGGCATTCCCGGCAAAACCCTGGGCCGGATCAGTATTTTGGACAACCGCACACTCGTGGATGTGCCCGAACAACTGGCCGGACAGGTACTGGCCGAAACCGGCAACTATCAGATCGGTCGCCGCATCATCTCGGTCGAGGTGGCCTAACGGTCAGTCGCCATCCATTTTGCGCACCAGGATGCTATAAAGGCTGAGATCGCCTTCCTGCCCATCCGCATAGAACTGCTCTACAACATCAAAACCGGCCATCGCTGCTAACTCGCCCACCTCGTCTTCGTCCAATTGGTGGGCGTAGCGATGGCCGGTTTCGCTGCTTCCCTTCCAGTCGAGCAGGTAGTCGCCCGGTTCAACGTCGCCGTCGGTCAGTCCCACGGTTTCCCAAGGCAAAATTTTGCGGCGCATCCGCTCGCTGTGCGTGAATCGCCAGTTGGAAATGATAAGTGTACCGGCCGAGCTCAGGCAGGCGGCGGAACGGAGAAAGGCCGTGCGAGCACTGAAGCCGGGGATATGATGCAGCACAGCAAAGGCAACGACGACATCGAACTCACCCAAATCCTCTTCCCAGCCCGGATTTGCTAGGTCTCGCACGGCAAAGCTGGCGACTACATGGGACAATATAGCGATATTCTGCTGTGCGATTTCGATCAGTTGCGCACTGCCATCAATGCCCCAATAGCGTGCTTCTATCTGGCGGCTGTCCAAAAAACGGCTGAAGCGGCCATTCCCGCATCCCAAATCCAGCACCTGACAACCCGCCGGAAAATGGGCTATAATCCGTTCCCATCCAGGCTGCGCGCCAAAACGGGTGGCGGCAAATGAAGCGGCATGCTGATTGTAGAATTCCTGATTGATCTGCAACAGGCGTTGTCGTACAATTTCGTTCATCCTGGCAATTCTACCACGCTGTATCGCAGTCACAATTTTCGCTTTGGGATGAAAGAGCGGTTCAACTGAAACTGCATTCTGCCTATTTGATTATGCCCACCATCACCCTTTCCCGCTGGTCCGACGCCGAAGGCCGCACGTTTGAAATCGACACCGACGAACAGGTGTTGCTCGACGTGCTGGCCCGCCTGGCCGCGCTGGAAGACCGCAGCCCTGAGGCCTACTTGCAGGTGGTGAACAGTCACGCCCGCCGCACTGGACGCCATTTCTCCAAAAGCGAACTGGTGGACGGGTATCGAAAGCTGGTGGTGTCGGGCAGGCTGGCCGAGAATCCGGAGTTGATCCGGCGGCTGACGCGCAAGCCCATGCGCACACAGTCCGGCGTAGCCCCGGTAACGGTGCTGACGAAACCATTTCCCTGTCCCGGTAAGTGCATCTTCTGCCCCACCTTCGACATCATGCCCAAGAGTTATGTGCCGGATGAACCCGGCTCGCTGCGGGCTTTGCAGAACGACTTCGACCCCTGGGCGCAGACCGACAGCCGCCTGCGGGCATTCCAGGCTATCGGTCACAACGCCGCCAAGATTGAGTTACTGATTTTGGGCGGCACCTGGTCGAGCTACCCGCGCGATTATCAGGAATGGTTCGTGCAGCGCTGTCTGGATGCCATGAACGGTCGGGATTCGACATCGCTGGCCGAGGCGCAGCAGCGCAATGAGCGCGCCCGGCATCGCAACGTCGGGCTGGTGATCGAAACCCGGCCGGATGCGGTCAGCCCGCGCGAGGTCGAGCACTTGCGGCGGTTGGGCGTCACGAAAGTTCAGCTTGGCCTGCAAAGCCTGGACGATCACATCCTCGAAATCAACAAGCGCGGGCATACCGTGGCCGAGATGCGACAGGCGGTGCGCACTCTGCGCGGGGCAGGTTTCAAGATAGTCCTGCATTGGATGGCGAATCTGTACGGCGACACGTTGGAAAGCGATTATGAGGATTTCTTACGGCTGTGGTCCGACCCAGCCATCCGCCCCGACGAGTTGAAAATTTATCCGAATTCTCTTTTGAAAGAGACCGAACTTTTCCGGGACTACTACCTCAAGGGGCTGTACGAGCCATACACTGAGCAGGAATTGGTTGCATTGATCGCTCGATGCAAACCGCACGTGCCCCGCTATTGCCGAATCAATCGCATCTTCCGGGATATCCCCAGCCCCAATATCGTCGAAGGCAACAAGAAGACCAACCTGCGCCAGCTTGTGCAAAATCACATGGCCGAGCAGGGCAGTCGTTGCCAATGTCTGCGCTGCCGCGAGGTGCGCCGCCAGCAAGTCGTCCCCGGCCAACTGCGACTCAATATCCTGCCCTACGAAACCGATATCAATCGCGAATATTTTGTCAGCTATGTAACGCCGGACGACAAGGTGGCCGGGTTCTTGCGGCTGTCATTGCCCAACTCGCCGGATGTTGTGCCCATTGACGAGATCAAGCGGGCGGCGATGATCCGGGAGGTGCATGTGTACGGCCCGGCGCTGGGCATCGGCAAGAATAGCCGGGGCGAGGCGCAGCATTTGGGCCTGGGTACGCGGCTGGTGCGCAAGGCAGAGGAGATCGCCCGGTCGGAGGGGTTCAACGAACTGGCCGTGATCAGTGCCATCGGCACGCGGGAGTATTACCGCAAGCTGGGGTTTGAGATGGGTGAGTTGTATATGTCCAAGATGTTGTAAACAGCATTCCGAGGTTAGTTCGACTGGATGGGCAAATAAATTGTCGGGTGCTGGGCGGAGGGCAGAAAACCGGTAGGAATGCGAGTCAATGTTAGCTGTGCAAGATCATCGACAACAGGAACAGATGTCGTTCCACTCTCGAAATCCATCTGTTCCTCTTCAATCCCGGCAACGGTTTGCCCAAGCAGAATATCATTGCCAGCCACCATGACAGCAGTAGGCGACTGACGCTGTTTGGCGTCTTTGAAAATGGGTTCAGCCCGGCTCCATGTCTGGGAGAGAATGGAGCGGTGTGAGAGCCAGATGTCCTGCCCCTGTGCGGTTCCTTCCGGCCAGAGTAAAATGAGTTCATCGTTATTCGCCGTCAACAATTCGCCATTGCTCAGCATCGGGCCGATGCCGGAGTCAGCGTCGAACCAGACTCCCGGTTGAGATGAGAAGGGATCGCCGACGAGTCCCATCACCGCATCCTCTTGCAGCCAGGCGATGACAGGCTGGCCTGACGCATCGATGGCAAGCAACGGCGCGGTATCATTTACTTGATTGTCGGTCAATGACGAAACCGGGGACCAACCGGATGCCATGTGTTTGGCAAAGATGATTTCACGGTCGACAGCAGTGCTGAGGTCGCCATCGGTATCCTGATCGGCCACAAGCCAGGCGTTATCGGAGTTCACTGCCGCAAGTTTCCAGAAAAGCGTGCCCGCGAGGTCCGCCGTTACAGTCTCCGGCTGCGGCCAGCCGTCCGCCCAGGTTGTGGTCAGCAGCCGGTTGGGTGATGCGATCGTCCCAACCAGACTTGCCGACGGACTTTGCTGCCAGGCCAACCACACCGAGCCATCGCGGGCGACATTCAGCTTTGGCCCGAAATCGAGATCATTGTTGTCGGTCAGACGCTCTCGCTCGACGATCTGCCCGGAGTCGGCGTCCACCCTCGCCCAGGCGATTTCCAGCGAACGGGCGAAAGTTTCGGTGAGGCCGTCCGGATCGGGCTGCGAAAGCGCTTCCGACCATGCTGCCAGGACATGCCCCTGGTCGTCGAAGGCGACGGTTGGGTTGAAGGAAGGCCGTCCGAGCTGGTTGAGGCGGATGGCATCCCCCCAGGTCTCACCATCGAACAGTCGCAGGCTCACCGCATCGGCGGCGCCAGTGTTCGTGAGACTATTCCAGACAAGGGCAAGACGCCCATCCGGTCCGGCTGCGAGTTGAGGCTGCGCTTGCAGGCTGGCATTTTCCACCAAGACGGTTTCAGTGATTATGTCACCGTTGGTCGTGTGCGTGACAGCCTGTTCGTGCGAGATGAAATCGGATTGGCCATAACGCATGACCGGTCGAGGCAAAAAAGCCTGGGTTTGCAGGGCCGCTGGGGCGCAACTCACCAGAGGGTGCTGGCCCTGGATGGGGCCGACCTGGTAGCCGAAAGCGCCAGCCGCCGCCTGGAAATGAAGTAAAATCTGACAGCTATTGACCTTGGCCGCCGGAATCAAATCCATATCCAACGAACCCTCTCCCCCGCCTGACACTTGCGCCCAGGCCGCCACCACGCTGATCCCGGCCGCCGCACGCACGCCCAACCCGGCGTTGAACCCGCCCTCAGTGATCTCAAGCTTGTCACCTCGCACCCCCAATCGCCCTCGCCCAGACATAGCGCCGTGCACGTCGCCGCTGATGGCGAACGCTGCATTCAGCGCCTGCAACAGATTGCCGATCACCGGCACATTGAGAAGGGCGGAAGCGCCCGGAACCAGCGAGACCAACCCCAGTCGCTCTTGATAGAAAACGCCCGATGTACTCAGGGTTGCTTGCTCGGACTCGAAAAGCATGTCGTCAGGCTGGATGGTGGTATAGACATTGCCTTTCGCCGCCAGCGTGAATTTGCGATTGCCTAGCCCAAATCCGCCTTGCGCCGACACCTGATCCTTTTCGCGTACGCCGGATGAATTGGCCGTCAACCCCACTTTTATTTGCGAGGGCAAAATGCCCCATGCGCCGCCGACATAGGGAACCAGGGAAGGGATGCTGACGTGCGCGTCCAGTGGTTTCTCCGGTAACTTATATTCGCCTTTGTAGAAAACGTGATCACCCTGCTTGTTCGCCTTGAATTGAAAAATGTCGGCCCAGGCAGGCGGCTGCACAATCGTCAACGTTCCCAATCCCTGGCGCTCATCCGCCCGGCCTTCGATCTCAGCCCGAACGCCGACAGGGAATTGGCCAGCGCCCATAGAACCCACATCCAGATCATAAGTAGCGCCCGAGGCATTTACTTCCATTGTCACGGTTTTTGAACTTCCCAATATGAGTTTGGCGACGCCGGAGGATGCCCCGCCATCCCAGTTGATATTGGCTGTGTACTTGCTTTTTACCGGAATGCCGCGCAGGAAATAGCGCTGTAACTCTGAGTTGAGGTCTTTGACTTCTGGTTGTGGCTTCCGCACCAGCACGAATTCCTGATCGAAGGTGACGTCATAACCTTGCCGTATGTACTCTTCGATCAATGTGCGCGTTCCCCGCACACCATCTCTTTCTACGTTCCAAATACCACGAATTGTGCGGCTTGCAATGTCTTCTGGCTGAGTGATCTGAAACTGTACATTGACATTATGGTTGATGATCTCCGGCGGGAGATCGTCGCAGTCACCTTCTGTCTCAGTAATGGTGATCCTGGCATTGTGAAAAGTGATGTTGAATTGCGGCTGACCAAAAGGTCCAGCGGAAATGGCGCCAACACCCATCTCTTGGTCTGTCCGATATCTGATTCGACATTCTTCGACCACACCGTAAAACCACGTCATTTTTTGCCAGTCGTCCCCGCTGCTATGCCAGTTGGCCGAAGTGATAGAACACCCATTTACGGTGAAATTGAGTGTCCCCGTGCTGTTCCCACGGCCCTCGTGTACCGAATCCTGCGGTTCCCCAGGCCAGACTTTTCGATATTCGAGGAATTCGCGCGTTGTACCCTCCCACTCACCTTTCTTAACCATGTTCTCGCACTGCCCGCCCTGAGCCATGGATGATTGTGGGACGAAAGTTATCAAGAGCGAAATGAAAAGCGCCAGATATGCGGTTTTACTGACCATGCGCCTTTACCTCCGTGTTGCCAGAAAACCTGCCAGTGCACAATGGGCGTGTGCTGAGTCTCCGGCAATGACGCCGTGCAATTCGGAGCCCCATGCAGGAGCTCCGTTTACAGTGTCAAATCATGAGAATCAATTTTGTCCAGGCGGCGGGAAGACCAACACACGCTCCGGTTTGATATTGAAAACCAGGCGTTTCTCCTGGCCTTTCATCTCCGCTGGTTGAACCGAGCCATAGTATTCCTCGTTGCCGGTGTAGATGAAGCAATGCTTGTTGATATTGCTGAAATCATCGTCTTCTTCAACCGATTCGACGACGCCCCGGATATCGACCCAGCGGAAGGGATTCTGTGGATCAACAGCCGTCAAGGCGACGCGCGGATTGCGCTTGATGTTATCGGCTTTACGACGACCATCAGCCGTGTTCACCAAGACATGCTCGCCATCCCACGAACACCAGATAACGGTGTTTTCTGGCTGACCATTGGGTGCGACCGTTGTAAGGACGGCATAGACAGCGCCTTCTACCAGGTCTTTGTGCGCATCCGGAATTGTGACTGCCATTGAACTAACCCATTTCTGCTGCGAAAGTTGAGAATCTCGAGTTCACGATCTGGTCTTTACCAGAACAAATAATAAAGACCAGTATAGCCCTTTATGCAGGTCGCGCCTGGAAACTTGCCACCATTTCCAAATTTGGGCAGCTTCCCACCTGCTCTCATTCCGTCTCGCCGTGCGACTCGATAAAGCCCATTGTTGGCATGGCCGCAAGCAGCCAATAGAGGAAAATCAATAGCACGCCGAAAAGCATGGACATCGCCCAGGTCTGCCAATACACCAGGGGGTTCGCCAATCGAGGCAGGATATCCTGCACCAAAGTCAGAGGATTCGTTACCGCATCCCAGCTATTCCAGCGCAGAAAGCGCCCGGCGAATATGCCGAAGCCTGCCAGGGCCAGTACATTCAGCACGAACAATCGGCTCCACCACTGGCCGAAGCGTTGAGCCACGCCCCATTGCATCCATCGCAACGAGACGAATCCCAGCGCCAGGCCGCAAATCGCAAATGTGAACAAGAGGACAACGTCATACAGGACGTTGATGCCGCTGCTGGCGTGAATGTGGATCATGTCGGTGATGATGTACGGAGCGTTAGGGAAGAAGAGAAACCAGGCCAGCATCCACAACCCGGCCAGGCGTCGTTTCAGTCCCAAATGCAAAAACAAAAAAGCGAAAATCAGCGGCAGCCAGGCCAGAAATAAATTCCAGGTCAGGAAAACATACGTCCGCTGGCCCGTGTAAAACATACGAACCGCCAAAAGAAAGATTGGCGCCATCGAGGCGATGAGAAGCCGGGTCATCGTCCATGTGATTTGCGATTTATCTTTCATTCGTCATCTCCTGCAGGGGATTGTCAAACAACTTATGGCGTCAGGCCGGAAGCCGACGCCATTCAATCAGTTTCATACCAATCGGACGTTGCCACGGTAATTTGGGTTCCCGTCTATCTGATTCTAATCCTTCGTTCCCCCCGCTCTTATCCTACGCCGTCACACGGGCGCGCAATTGCTGTTGCTCGCGATGGATCGATTGCGCTAGAATGACAGCCCATTTCCCGTATTCTCGCGCTCACGGAGTTTTGAAGTGAAGGTTTTCAGTGTTCCCAGTCTGGTTCTCAAACAGCTCTATACATTCGGCAGTCTCAAGAACACGCCGGATGGCGTGCAATTCTCGATCAAGAATCGGCTCAGCGACGCTACGATCACCGGCTTGCTCGGCCTGAAAATCGGAGGGCAGGATGTGCCGCTGGAGCGGGTGACGCTGGTTCTCGACGACGGCGTCCGGCTCAGCCCGGCCCAGATCGCAACCTCCCCGGTCGATTTTGCCCTACGCCGCACGCTCGATGTGGTCGCCCAGATTGAGCATCTGCCCATCGGAAAGCATCAGATCGAGTTGCAGTTCACCAGCGAGCCGTTCGGCAAACTCAAACTTAAGGTCGAAGGCTCGATTGCTGAATCCACGGAAACATTGGTGCGCATCCCCCGTGACAATGCCGATGATTATAGCGAGGGAATCATCGCCCGGCGGCGCGAGTTCGTGGAGGGATTCAGCGGGGCCAAGTTGGAGCATGTGGCCAGCTATTCTTTTGACCCGCACACCACCAGGGGCAATATCGAGAATTTCGCCGGGGTGGCGCAGGTCCCGTTGGGATTCGCCGGCCCCATTCTCATCAATGGCGAGCACGCGCAGGGCGAATTTATCGTGCCGATGGCGACCTCGGAAGGGACGCTTGTCGCTTCGTACAATCGGGGCATGAAAATCCTGAATCTCTCCGGCGGTGTGGCCTGCTCGGTGGTGGGCGATGCCATGCAGCGCGCCCCTGTTTTCGTCTTTGAGAACGCCAGGGAGGCGCGGGAGTTCGTCGCCTGGGTGGTTGAGAATTTCGCTCAAATCAAAGAGGAGGCCGAGGCGACATCCAGCGTGGCTAAGCTCGATTACATCGACCCTTATCTTGCCAGCAAGTTCGCCTATCTGCGTTTCAATTTCACCACAGGCGATGCCGCCGGGCAGAACATGGTGGGCCGCGCCACCTTTGCCGCCTCCAGTTGGATTTTGGATAATTATTCCGGCATCAAGCATTTTTATCTGGAATCGAATCTGGCCACCGACAAAAAGGCGTCGCAAGTGAATATCATGCACACCCGCGGCAAACGGGTCACGGCAGAAGCGGTGGTCAAACGGGATGTGTTGATTCAGCACATGCGGGTGGAGCCGGAGAGTCTATTCTATCACTATGGCGTGGCCAACATCGGCGGCATTCTCTCGAGTGTGAACAACAACGGCCTGCACTCGGCCAACGGCATCACGGCTATGTTTATCGCCACCGGTCAGGATGTAGCCAATGTGGCCGAATCCTCCGCCGGCATCATCTACACAGAATTGACGCCGGACAAAGACCTGTACATGTCGATCACCATCCCCTCGCTGATCGTGGCGACGCATGGCGGCGGGACGGGGCTGGCCACGCAGCGGGAATGCCTGGAAATTCTGGGCTGTGTGGGCAAGGGCAAGGTGCGCAAATTCGCCGAAATCGTGGCGGCGGTTGTGCTGGCGGGCGAGATATCGCTGGCATCCGCTATTTCCTCGTCCGACTGGGTTTCCAGTCATGAGCAATATGGGAGAAATCGTTAACAAATGGAGAAAGGATTATGAACGCCGACCAGGTTCTGCGCGACCAACTGCTCTATCTGCTGCGGGGCGGCGGCGCGCACATGTCACTCAGCGATGCGATCGCCGGATTCCCTGCCGAACACATCAACACCCGGCCTCCCGGCGTGCCTTACAGTTTCTGGCATTTGCTGGAACACATCCGCATCGCCCAATGGGACATCCTCGATTTCATCCGTAATCCGGATTATGTGTATCTGGCATGGCCTGCCGATTATTGGCCCGCACCCGATGCCGAAGCCGCCTGGTCGGATTGGGAACAGACGATCGCTGCCATCGCGAGCGACAACTCAGAATTACAGGAGATCGTGCTGAACCCGAACACCGATCTGTACTCCGATCTGCCGCACGCGTCCGGGTACACAATCCTGCGCGAGATACTGCTGGTGTGTGATCACAATGCCTATCACATCGGCGAATTCGGCATCCTGCGGCAAACACTCGGTCTCTGGCCGGATCAGGAAGGATGAACGCACACAATCAAACGATCGTAACATCTCAAGGCAGATGCCGCAGATGAGTTAGGGAACAATCTGCGAAAGTCTGTGCAATCTGTATTCAGAATGTACTGAGCTGCTTCGAAAACTCAAGGAGGTTGACAATATTGACCATGAAAAGACTGATACTGTTAGCAACGATAACCACTCTATTGGGCTTGCTACTGGCGGCGTGCGGCACGGCTGCCCCCGCGGCCACCGTCGCGCCCACCCAAACCGACGAGGCGAATGTAGTCGTCTATCGCTCACCCACCTGAGGCTGCTGCGGCGACTGGATAGCCTATATGCAGGAAAATGGCTTTGCGGTTGAGGTCAAGGACATCACGGACCTCAGCCAGGTGAAGCAAGACCATCAGATCCCTGCACACCTCCAGTCTTGCCATACGGCCATCGTGGATGGCTATATCATCGAAGGCCACGTCCCCGTGGAAGATGTGCGACGATTGCTGGCCGAACGCCCCGACATCGCCGGGCTGGCTGTTCCCGGCATGCCAATCGGTTCGCCGGGCATGGAAGTTGCGGGCGCCGAACCTCAACCTTACGACGTCATTGCCTTCGACAAAGACGGCAACGAAAGCGTATATGCCAGTTATCGTTAAATCGTCACACGCCGATTTGACGGAATCGAGACAATCGGTTACGCTCACAGTGTCATAAGCTCTGGTTCGGAATATTACAAGAAAACCGCTCAGGCTTAGGATTTGAAGGCTTGGGCGTTTTTGATTCCCCGGCTCATGCATGTCCGATTCTCCAAATGCAAGATTTGTACCCGCTGACAGACAATGCTAAGCGAGACCGTCCAAAGGTTTACTGCTTGAATGGTATCCTGGTGCGAAGGTGTTCGGTAGCTTGAAGGCAAGAGGGTTGCAGAGGTTGTTTCGCCTTCATCTTGAAGATGTGATTTAGATCGAATTACATGAATGAACAATTAGGAACCGTGATCGACGGCCTGGTTGTGGGATTAGCCTACGATCTCCGCCTTGTAGATGGCGAACTCATTGATCAGGCTGATGACAACGAGCCGCTATTCTACTTGCATGGCGCAGGTGAAATCATCCCCGGCCTGGAAGAGGCGTTGAGGGGGATGGCGATCGGAGAGACAAAGGATGTGGTCATCGATGCAGAAGATGCATATGGCGAGTACGATCCTGACAACGTGGAGATCATCTCTCTGGATGATTTTCCTGACGACATGGAATTGGAGGAGGGACTCGAATTAGAATTACACACTAGCGAGGAGGACGAAGTCATCACCGCCTATGTCAGTAGCATCACAGATGACGAAGTCGTTCTTGATCTGAATCATCCGCTTGCAGGCGAATCGTTGCACTTTCATGTGCGGGTTGTCAGCCTGCGCCAGGCCACACCTTCTGAGGTTGAACATGGGCATGTGCATCACAGCCATGACCATGATCATCACTAATATCATCCGGGCGGAAATCGCCCAACACATCAGTTCTGCGAGGATTAGTTACGAATGAACATCTACGTCGGAAATCTTGCCTGGGCCACCACTGAACAAAAACTGCGCGCTACCTTCGAAAACTATGGCGCCGTAAGCTCAGCGGCCATCATCACCGACAAACACACCGGACGTTCGCGCGGTTTCGGTTTTGTGGAAATGCCTTCCGCCGATGAGGCGCAGGCTGCCATCAAAGCCCTGAACGGCGCTGACCTGGATGGCCGGCCCCTGACCGTGAACGAAGCGCGCCCACGCGAAAAACGCACTGGCAGCGGTGGCGGCTATAATCGAGGCCGTCGCGAATACAATGACCGCAGTGAATCGGCCTGGTAGAGCGCAAACGGTTCCTTAATTCACCGAAATGACAATGCAGCGGCTAGAATCACTGGCCGCTGCATTGTCGCGTAATACCGTCACATCCGTCATCGATTGTGGCGGCTCAAGTTGCATAAAAAACCTATCGTTGAATCATGAGCGCAACGACAACAACTGCTGCGGTGAATATCACCGGTATCAAACGCAGACAAACCGCTTCCTATTTCGTATCCTATGTGGGGATTGGCCTCGTAGCGTCTATCATGGGGCCGACGCTACAGTTTCTGGCGACGGGAACCGGCGTCGGGTTGAGCCAGATCAGCATCATCTTCACCACGCAGGCCCTGGGGTGGATGTTGGGCTCGTACATCGCGGGTCGCCGATTTGATAGATCGCCTGCACACCCCTATATTGCCGTTCTGGTATTGGTGATGGCGGTGTTGGTCGCCGCCACGCCCGTTATCCCTGTTCTGGTCTTGCTGGCGGCGGCCATGTTTGTGATTGGCTACGCTGGCGGCGCTGTGGACGTCGGCGGTAACACGCTGTTGATGTGGGTGCATGGCGACGAAGTCGATGCGCGCATGAATGCGTTGCACTTTTTCTTCGGCGTCGGCGCTTTGATCGCTCCCAGTCTAGTAGCGCAGTCGATAGCTCGGACTGAGCATGTTGTTTGGGCTTATTGGATTGTGGCTGGATTTTTGATAATTCCGGGCTTACTTTTCGCCCGCACGCCCAGCCCTGCCAATCCTTATGTGGCGCACCCAGAGCAGGCGGCGAATCCTCGCTGGGTGTTGGTCGGCCTGATTGCGGCCATGTTCTTCCTGTTTGTGGGCGCTGAACTCAGTTTTGGCGGCTGGATTTACACCTATGCCGTGACGCTCGATCTGGCCACCCTGACGACGGCCGGCTACCTAACCTCGGTTTTCTGGGGAGCGCTGACGCTGGGGCGGCTGATCGCCATCCCGCTGGCCCCACGATTTCGCGCCCGCACCATCCTGATATTTGACATAATCGGTCTGCTGATTTCGTTAGGGGCGCTGTTGTTCCTGCCCCCAACCCCGACTCTGCTTTGGGCGGCCACATTTGGCATGGGCCTGTTCATGGCAAGCGTTTTCCCCACGCTGATGCTGCTGGCCGAGCACCACTTGCCGGTCACCGGCCAGATTATCAGTATCTTTTTGGTGGCCGCCAGCCTGGGCAGCATGTCGGTTCCGTGGCTGATCGGCCAGTTCTTCGAATCCTACGGCGCCTCGATCACCATCATCAGCATTTTCACCGCCATTGTTCTGTCAGCGGTCACACTCGCTATTTTCGTGATCCTGATCCGAGGAGATTCGTCCCCCAGGCGCCTGACGTCACAACGAAACCCGTAGTTTTGTCTTTCACGATAGACGATAGGCGTCAGCGTATCTGCCAGCGTCCATCGTCTATCGTCATCGGGAGAATCGACCGGGGCTGAGCCGTTATCCCATTTTCTGCCAGCCGTTTTGGCGGTCGCTGGCGATAATTGCTTCGATCACCTTCATGTTGGCGACGGCGTCGGAAATCGGGGTGGGCACGGGCGTGTCGTTGAGGATGGTCAGAGAGAAGAGATCGCCCTGCACGGTGTATTGATCGGTGACGTCGAGTTCGTGCAGGTGGATGTGGTCGCCAACCTGATGCCAGACTTTGCACGGCACGTCCGGCGGGGCGTTGAACGGTATTTCGATCTCGATGCGTCCCGTCGTGCCGAAGATGTTGACGCGCTGGTAGGGGGCGATTTGGGTTCCGCTGGTGAATGTGGCCGTGCCTCGTCCAAAATCCATCAGGGCGGAGGCCAGGCGGTCGGTCTTGAAAGCCGGGTCGTATTCGACGATGCCGCAGACTCGCTCCGGCTCGGAGCCGAACAGGAAACGGGATAGCGAGATGGCATAGCAGCCGATGTCCATCAAGCCGCCGCCGCCGATATCGGCCATGTTACGGATATTCGAGGGGTCGAGGTTGTTGTATGAGAAGAAGGTCTGGATCGTGCGCAACTCCCCGATCTGACCCTCGCTCACCATGCGTTTGGCCAGCCGCCACTGCGGGTGATGCCGGTACATGAACGCTTCCATCACCTTGAGCTCGGGATGCGTGCTGGCGGCGTCGGCAAGGGTCTGCGCTTCGGCGGAGGTGAGGGCGATCGGTTTTTCGCACAGCACGTGTTTGCCCGCCTCGATCGCTTGCAACGACCAGGGCACATGCAGGTGGTTGGGGAGCGGATTATAGATGGCGTCGATGTCGGGATCGGCCAGGAGGTCTTCATACGAGCCATACGCTTTGGGAATGCCAAGCTGATCGGCCGCCGTCTGCGCCCGGTCGAAGTCGCGGGAAGCGATGGCGGTCACCCGGCTGTGCTGGCCTTTTTGCATGGCGGGAATCACTTTCGCTGTGCCGATCAGGGCTGTGCTGAGAATGCCCCAGCGGATTTTGCTCATGGTTGTGCGCTCCTTTGTGATGAATCAAGGGATGATGACATCAGGGGTGATGACATCAATGATAGAGCCATCTGCGTGAATCAACCAATCGTGGTTGGGCAACGTCGTGCGCCGGGCTTTTTCGGCAGCGACGACTTTTGGGTATGATTGGGCGAGGAGATTATCAGCCCATGTGCAGAAGCATCAAGCAATTACGTTTGCCGGATCGCCCGCCCACGGATGAGGAACTGGAGGCGGCAGCGCTGCAATTTGTCCGCAAAATCAGCGGCTATCGCAAGCCCTCGCGCGCCAATCAACTGGCATTCGAGCAGGCTGTGCAGGACATCGCCCAGGCGTCTCGGGTGCTAATCGAGCAATTGAATACGCCGGCATAAGCGCGTTGTCGGGGCAATATCTGCCCTCATCCCCCGGCCCCTTCTCCCAGGCCGGGAGAAGGGGAGCGTGCGGTCTGTCCGTTGAGTTGTTCTGACGTCGATCTACCTCTGTAACTTGCTCCAGGACGGCGCAAGCTGGTATACTCTGGCCTGCCGTTGGGGGATAGTTTAATTGGCAGAACGGCTGACTCTGGATCAGTTAGTTGGGGTTCGAGTCCCTGTCCCCCAGCCAAATACCAGGGGTGAGGTTCCAGGCCTCACCCCACGTGTTAGTTACCATTTGCTGGATACCAATTGCCGTCCTGGCGAATAGTCGGGGCGGCTTTTTCTTTTGTGGGGAGTGGGATGTTGGGTTAGTGGTGAGGCGAGTGACTTGTTTTTCGGTCTTAATGCCCTGTCGGGCATTCGGTGTTTGGGACCTCCTGGTCGCCCGAACGCCATGATTTCCTCGTCGCCCAATTGTCTTAATGCCCTGTCGGGCATTCGGTTTTTGGGACTCATTTACTCATTTAATTTAAGTCATTATTAACTATACTGTATGTCTTAATGCCCTGTCGGGCATTCGGTGTTTGGGACGCCGCCTCATGACCGCCATCCAACTTCTGACAAGAAACCTGGTCTTAATGCCCTGTCGGGCATTCGGTGTTTGGGACACACGTTTCTATCAGGGGAACGCAATAAGGCAACCAAAAGTGTCTTAATGCCCTGTCGGGCATTCGGTGTTTGGGACCAGAGTCTGATTTGGTTGTGCAGGATATAGAATATGGTCTATGCGTATGTCTTAATGCCCTGTCGGGCATTCGGTGTTTGGGACCATGATCGCCGGTCATGACGCCGGATTCAATTCGGACTTGTCGTCTTAATGCCCTGTCGGGCATTCGGTGTTTGGGACTGACTGAGCGCCTTGTGTGGCCCGTCGAGTTCTACCATCGGTCTTAATGCCCTGTCGGGCATTCGGTGTTTGGGACCTCGAAATTGACTTTCTCCGTCGCCATTGCCAGTGTCTTAATGCCCTGTCGGGCATTCGGTGTTTGGGACTACTTGTCACATTGGCCCCAACGCACCAACAACTCAATAACGTCTTAATGCCCTGTCGGGCATTCGGTGTTTGGGACCGCCCGCAAATATCGCGCCTGTGGTCTCACAGAGCAGGTTATGTCTTAATGCCCTGTCGGGCATTCGGTGTTTGGGACTCGTTGACGACCTTGGCTATATGATGCCAGATAAGTGGGTGGGTCTTAATGCCCTGTCGGGCATTCGGTGTTTGGGTGTCAACGCCGGGATAAAATTCCTCAAAAACGCCGGAATAGAATTCCCCAGGTCAAATGTTCTAAAAGGTGTGAGGTGGTTGGTTGAGGGGATATGAGGTGGTTGCGAGGAAGGTGGTTGCGCTC
>JAGFJG010000008.1 GCA_024102915.1 Caldilineales bacterium | reverse complement strand
TTGCTGGCATACAGCATGCCATTAGCCATGACTAGACGACTGCCTCCCGTCGGCCCTTCCGGGCCAGACACAGTCGGTAGCGTCGCCATGACTTGCTTGCTGCCATCCGCATTGACCTTGACGACTTGTGTCGTGTCAATGACATAGAATCCGCCGCCCGAAGCGACCATCACGCCCATCGGCCCGTTGAAACCGGATGCCACGGTCGTGCCGCCACCCTGGGCGGTTGCAACCATCGGTACGACAAGCAACATTAATGTCACACCGATGATCAGCCAACGCAAGAAATGCTTCCTTCGCATTGTCGAGAATCCTCCTGAAGTATGTGTGTCTGCCAGGCAAAGAGAGTCGCCAATAGTTGTACTTCTTTCGACCACTTGAGTATCGGCAGTATGAACGTATATAGCACTTTTCTAACCGCACTGCAAACCGGCTAAAAGGGACTGCGATTTGCGCGAATCTTGGCCCCGCGCAGCTCAGTGAACGCCTGGCTCGCGGACGAAAAATCAGATACGATGGGATGGAATTCATCCATCATTTTCCACACAAAATCCTGAAAACGCTGTGCCCAGACCATGAATTTAAGCGACTTCCCAAAAGACGATGCAAGTACAATCAACCAGGCCGCCCGATTGTTGGTGGACGCCTTTCGGGAGAATTGGCTCAGGGCATGGCCGACAATGGAGGATGCCCGCCAGGAAGTGATCGACGCGCTCGCCCCAGAACGTATCCTTAGGGTGGCCGTGGACGACGATGGCCGGATCGTGGGGTGGGTAGGCGCAATCCCGGAATATGACGGCCATGCCTGGGAGTTGCACCCTCTGGTCGTCGCCCCCGGCAGGCAGAGGCAGGGAATTGGCCGGGCGCTGGTTGCGGATATTGAGGCGCAGGTCGCCGCTCGTGGCGGAACGACGATCTACCTTGGCAGCGATGACGAAAGCGGTATGACCACGCTGGCGAACGTCGAGCTTTATCCCGATGTCTGGCAGCACATCGCATCAATCCGCAATCTGCGAGGACACCCTTACGAATTCTACCAGAAAATGGGATTCGTGATCGTGGGCGTCATCCCCGATGCGAATGGATGGGGAAAACCCGATATCTGGATGGCAAAACGCGTCAGGCCGCCAGCATAGACCTGACCGGCTATGGGACGTCGGGCAGCCACAGCTTTTGGCCTGTCCGTAATTTCGCCGGATCGACGATTGGGGAAAACGTGGGATCCACGGCTGCCTTGGCATTGGTCGCTTCCCAAATCTGTTTGTACAGGTTGAAGTTGTTGTATTTGGCGATTGCGATCTTGGAGAGGGAATCACCGGGCTGCACGATGTATGCTATCCCAGGACCGGGATCAGGGGTCGTTTCCGGCGTCGCCTGCGGTTCGGAGGTGGGCGACGGCGTGGGCGTCGTCCGGGCAATCACGGTGACAGGGACCGGCGGACTCTTGATCACAGGCTCGCCCTCTTCATTCAGCGTCCAGATCGCAAACTCATAATCCCCGGCCGGCAGGGTGATCCCGAATTGCCATGTCCCATCTTCGGCGACCTGCGCCGAACCGACAATACTTCCATCCTGCACGATTGCCAGCGTGGCGTCAGGCTGCCCGACCCCGGTGAGGACAAGATCGCCGGTATCGGGGATGAAGATGGAGTCATTCAATAGGGGGAGGCCAAAGGGCAGAGCGGGCTGTTCGACCGCCAGCTCAAAGACGTCACTCTCGTTCAGCATTAACCCATTGACGTCCAACATCCGCACCTGCACAAAATGCTCACCCGGATCGAGGACGCCCTGCCACGACCAGGAACCATCACCCGCCACGATCGCCGAATCGATCCGGCTGGTCTTGTCCCAAATCTCCAATTTAGCGCCGGGCACGCCAGTGCCGAGCAGGGTGAGCCGACCATCTTTGGCGAGGCGCGGGCGTTCGGCGGACATGGGGGGCAGAGGCGTCGCCGTGGGCGTCGGGGTAATGGTCGGGCTGGGCGAAGCGGTTGGGGTCGGCGTCGGCGTCGAGTTCGTAAGGGCAGATGCCGTATCGGTGGCGGACGCGACAGCCACAGATTGATTGTCCGCCGGAGCGGAATTGGCATTCACGTTGCCCGATGATGGCCGCAACAACAGAACGGCAATGATAGCGATGAGCGTCGCCGCCACGGCCAGATTGAACCAGTCACGGCGTTCCAGACGTGGGAGCTTTTGGGGGGAAATGCTCATGATAAATCTCGCTTGTGGAGAGACAGTTGGAAAGCAGACGAACCCATCGGCTAAGCCGGCTGTGCGACTCCGGCGTGCAGGTTTCGCTGCCAGGTCATCAGCGCATCCCAATCGCCAGCTGCGGCAAGTCGGGCCTGATAAGGCCAGGTTGATGGATCGGCGAAGCGGAATCGAGTGCCGGCGCCGCTCAAAATCATCCGCAATTGATCCACATTGGCTGCGGCCAGTTGGGCGTATGAACGAATCCCATAACCCTGTAAAAGCTCAGCCACTTTGGGCGAGATGCCATCGATCAGGACCAGGTCATCGCGGGATTCCGCTTGACGGGCTAGTGAGGCTGGCCGATTGACTGCGACCTCTCTGACCGCAAGCCCCTGACCGTTGCTCTTAGACGACGGTTCTGGCGCTGTTGTCCTGGTGGCGGCCAATTGCTTTTTGAGACTCTCGATCTCAAGCATGGCCCTGGCATGGCTGGCAGAAAGTTGATCAATCTCAGTGCTGCATGCCGCCAAAGTCGTGCGATAGTCGGTCAGCAGCCGCGAGGATTCTTCCAATTGTTTCTGATACGCATGCAAATCGGCATTTTCCTTTTGCAGGCGCTCCATCTCTGCCAGCAGTTCCTCATCGACCGAGTTCATGGCCTGACGCCGCCAGTAGGCGACATCCGTCAGCCATTGGGTCAGCCACCCAAGCAAAGTGCCAACAAAAAAGCTAAGCCAGTCCCAAGTCATGTGTGCCTCCTCACGATACCCGAACGTGAAGGACATTCGCCCGACTTGCGGTTACAACGCGCCAAATCCCCAGCCACGGCTTGCTTCGTCAGAAGCAACTGGCTTCGATTGTGGTTGTGGGGGAATTGGATGCTCTGGGGGGCGAACATCTTTTGCTGTTTATCGGTGTGTGGCCGAACAAATAGCCATTTCGTGATCCGATATTCAGCCTGATTATATTACTATTTCGCATATCCTCCAAACCGGCCTGCGAGCGCTCGCGGCAAAATGCCAAATATTTCGCACGATCTCGGCGAACGGGCTATAATCCTGGCCTGATTTCTTGAAATCACTTTCAATTCACACACTTCCCAGTCTTCCGAGAAAACGCCATGAAAACACACGCAGTTGTGCTACGCGAAGCCAATTCATCCTTCGTAGTCGAGGAGGTTGACCTGCAACCGCCGCAAGCAGGCGAGGTTTTGATTCGAGTGGCGGCTG
>JAGFJG010000167.1 GCA_024102915.1 Caldilineales bacterium | reverse complement strand
GGCTGCACCACCAACCACACCCTCCACAACGCCAATCCCTTCCTCGTCCTCTTCCTCCGCCGCTTCCTCTTCCTCGACCGCCATCTCCTCTTCGCCTTCTTCCTCATCCTCTCCAACCACAGCCGCTACCGCCGCCGCACCCACTACAGCCGCACCACCCCCCACCCCCTCCCCACCCCCCTCCCCATCCTCCCCCTCCCCCTCTCCCTCCTCCTCTCCCCCCCCCTCTTCCTCCTCCTCCCCTTCCTCCTCCGCTGCCCCCGCCGCCCCCGCCACCTCCGCCTCACCCCCCACACCCCCCTCTTCCCCCCTCCCCACCCCCTCCTCCTCCTCTTCCCCTTCCTCTGCCTCCGCCGCTTCCTCTTCCTCGACCGCCATCTCCTCTTCGCCTTCTTCCTCATCCTCTCCACCCACAGCCGCTACCGCCGCCGCACCCAGCACGGCTGCACCACCAACCACACCCTCCACAACGCCAATCCCTTCCTCCGCCTCTTCCTCGTCCTCGTCCTCTTCCTCCGCCGCTTCCTCTTCCTCGACCGCCATCTCCTCTTCGCCTTCTTCCTCATCCTCCCCAACCACAGCCGCTACCGCCGCCGCACCCAATACAGCCGCACCTTCCCCAATCCCATCTTCGCCATCCTCCTCAACCTCAGCCATCATCTCTCCCAATTCCTCTTCAATCTCTTCTTCCGCCAACTCCTCAGCAATCGATTCTTCAATCGCCATCTCCTCCAGGCGTTCCGCCTCCAAACTCTCGATTTCCTCCTCCGCCAGCGCTACCGCCTCGACCTCTTCCAGCAACTCAGCCTCGGCCTCAAGCTCCTCTTCCAATTCCGCCGCTTCGATTTCAGCTTCGACCTCGCCTTCAATCGCAATACCGGCCAGCGCCCTGGTCTCCGCCAGTTCCGCCTCCAATTCAGCGTAACCGTCCGCGTACGCCTGGTTCGCCGCCTGATATTCGGCCAGCAACTCTCGGGTCGCCGTCAGCTCAGCGCCCTGAGATCTTAGCTGTTCCTCAAGTGAAATAACCCGATTGTGATCCTCAAACGTCTTCTCGCGAAAGAGAAACACTTCCAGCAGCCAATTGATGACCCAACCAACGATCACACCAATAATGAGGATAAGCCACGGATTCATGGGGAAACTCTCCTTGACAAGAGCGCAGCGCGATGAAAACGACCATAATGCAGTTTTGAGATCAGACCTGGCAACTCGATGCGAGAGCCTGACCGATTGTGACAAGTGTATGCGATAACAGGCAGAATTGCAACCGTTATCACGCAGGTTTCGGGTAGTTTTACGCGTTAATTGGCGTCAACGCCGGGATTATTGCATTCGTGCCGGAGATTCGGCTACGATAGCCAAATGCGAATCATCCTGCGAATCATCATCATCTTACTGCAATTGGTCGTCGGCCAGCTTTTGGGCTTCGTGCCGGCGTACGCATTGGGCGTGGGCGAAGGGCGGGAGTTGCTGGTCATCGGCCTGGGATATGCGCTCGGCGTTTGGGGCGTGGGCATGGCGGGCGAGTGGGCGATGAAACGTCTGGGCGAAGGACTGGCGGTGCGCAGCCTGATCGGAACGCTGCTCGGCAGCTTCCTCGGCATCCTCGCCATCCTGCTTACCCCGGCGTTTGGTTTCGCCCAACTGCTTCTCCCCCTCATGGGCGCGCTGGCGGGGTATTACGTCGCCGGAGTTTTCAGCCGCGCTGCTGCCAATTAAGACGCTGACCCGCATCCTGGCCCCATAAAGAAATCGCCGCCCCGGAAAGAGCGGCGATTCTCGAATGAGTACAGCGTCCCGTCAATGGATTGTACTAAACCGAAATACCAAGAAGCCCCAACAGCCAGACGATCACCCAGGTCACAACACCGATACCGATAGCAGCGACGATTGCTCCAACGAACCCCTTGACCTGCATCCCCGGCAGGAAGCGGTCGGCCAGGAGCAGGACCACAGCCGCCACCACGAGATAGACAATGGCGCCGAGTATCCCTGCCCCCATTGCCGGATCGACACCTACCAGACCGAGCAGCCAGTTTACAACCCAACCGACAATGGCAATGACGATGGCCGCGATGATGGCGCTGCCTAAACCATCAACCGTAAGGCCGAGATTGAGTCTGCTGACGACCAGCAGAACGACCGCAGCGATTACAACAGCTACAATTGCAGTCAGTATCATGGTAAGTCTCCCCGAGATGAGAAAATGGGGCGGCTGCGCTCACTCTGCAAGCCATTATAGCAGATTCATTTGTAACGTCCAGTCCTTTCTTGACCGAAAAACCGCTGCGTAATGCGCAAGCGGTTGCAATTGGTCTTCTCTCCACGCACAGGCTTTGCACATCTGCGACCTCAGGGATTCGGACCGGGTGTTCCCCCCGCATCGATGCCTATGCCCCTGACTCACCGCTCCCGACCCCCAACACCCGCTCAGGCCCGCCATACCTCCCGCCGCCCTCGCGCCCAACCTCGCCCACCCATGCCCTCCCTCCACCGCCACCGCAAACTCGTGGCCGACCTCGGCCTGCTCTTCGTCGCCTTCATCTGGGGCCTCACCTTCGTCATGGTGCAGGACGCTGTACAGGCCTACCCGGTGTTTGCCTTTCTCAACGTGCGGTTCCTCTTCGCCCTGATCGGTCTCCTGCCCATCGTCATCTGGCGACGCCGCATCATTCGCCAATCCCTGCAACACACCAACCTGCGCAGACACCTGGCGGCGGGCGGGATCATCGGCGTCTTCCTCTTCGCCGGATACAGCTTCCAGACCGCCGGTCTGCTCTTCACCACCCCGGCCAAAGCCGGGTTCATCACCGGGCTTTCCGTCGTGATCGTGCCCTTGCTCGGCGTCCTGCTTTTGCGCGAGCGGCCGGGCCTGGGCGTCATCCTCGGCATCGGCCTGGCCACGATTGGTCTCGCCTTGCTCTCGCTGAGCGGCCTGCAATCGGGCGCTGGCGTCAACCCCGGCGACCTGCTGGTGCTGGCCTGTGCGATCAGCTTCGCCGCACACATCTTCAGCGTCGGACGTTTCGCCCCTCATCTCGACGTCATCCTCCTGACAGTCGTACAGATCGCCACCGTCATGGTGCTGGCGGGCGTCGCCTCGCTTTTGTTCGAACAGCCCGACACCTGGCCGCCGCGCGGCCAACCCCTGTTTGCCGCCCTTTTCACCGGCCTGCTGGCGACAGCCCTGGCATTCGGCCTGCAAACCGCCGCCCAGCGTTTCACCACCGCCACCCACACCGCCCTCATCTTCGCCACCGAACCGGTGTTCGCCGCCCTGGCCTCCTTCGTCCTCATCGGCGAAGTGCTGGGGGCACCACAACTCCTCGGCTGCATCCTCATCCTGGCTGGCATGTTGGCAGCGGAGCTGGGGGCCGATACTAAATGGTCGGCGAAGCAGGGCAGGGTTGAAGGTTGAAGGTTGAAGGTTGAAGATAGAAGATAGAATCTGCGTCATCGGCGACATCTGCGGTTTTTTCCCCCTTGACGCCGCGAACGCCGGGGAGTAGAATCGAAACAAGGAGGGGATGATGAACGGTCATCACGACACCCTGGCAGACTATCTCGACCACCTCACCGCCGAGGCTGAGCTTTACGAGCGCCTGGACGATGGAGCCGTACGTTGCTTTGCCTGCGCCCATCGCTGCCTGATTCGGGAAGGTCGTCGCGGCATCTGTCAGGTGCGCTTCAACAAGCACGGCGTTCTGCGTGCGCCCTGGGGTTACGCCGCCGGAATCCAATCCGACCCCATCGAAAAAAAACCATTCTTTCACGTTCTGCCCGGCTCCGACGCCCTCACCTTCGGCATGCTGGGCTGCGACATGCACTGCTCTTATTGCCAGAACTGGCTGACCTCGCAGGCATTGCGCGACACGAGCGCAGGCATCCAACCTCAGCGGGTGTCGGCGGCACAGTTGGTGAATACGGCCCGGCAATCCGGCGCACGCGCCCTGGTCAGTTCCTACAACGAGCCGCTAATCACGACCGAATGGGCGGTGGACGTATTCAAACTCGCCCGGCAGCATGACCTCATCTGCGGCTTTGTCTCCAACGGCAACGCCACCGCCGAAGCGCTCGACCTGCTCCGGCCTCATGCCCAATGCTACAAAATCGACCTCAAGAGTATGCAGGACAAAAACTATCGCCAGCTCGGCGCTGTGCTCTCCCACATCCTGGACGGGATCAGGATGGTGCACGAGCGAGGATTCTGGCTGGAGATCGTCACCTTGCTCGTCCCCGGCTTCAACGACTCCGAAGCGGAATTGCGCGACCTCACCGGCTTCATCGCATCCGTTTCACCCGACATCCCCTGGCACGTCACCGCCTTTCGCCCGCTGTACAAGATGACCGATCCGGCTGCCACATCCGCCTGGGATTTGTTACGGGCAGCCGAGATCGGCAAAGAGGCGGGGCTGAATTTCGTCTACGCCGGTAACCTGCCCCGTCGCGTCGGTGATTTCGAGAATACCTATTGCCCGAACTGCCACGCGCTGCTGATCGAGCGCGCCGGCTACTTCATCCGCGGCAACGCCATCACCCCGGCTGGCGCCTGCCCCGCCTGTGAGACCCGGATTCCAGGCATCTGGAGCGCGTACCAAATCACGTCCTCAAAACCTGCAACAAAAATAGACGACGGACGTTGACCGGCAAGAGCCGACAATCGTCCATCGTCTATCGTCATGTCGTCAAACCTGATTGGTCTTCGGGTCAGTTTGCTTAGCCAGCGAACAGCCGCCAGATCTGGGCCACGAAGAAGGTGACGGTGAAACCCAAAGCCAGGGGCAAGAGGGCTGCCACCACCGTCCATTTGCGGCTGCCGGTTTCTTTGTAGATGGTGAAAATCGTGGTGCTGCACGGATTATGAATCAGGCTGAACAGCATGAGATTGACGGCGGTGAGCAGCGTCCATCCGCCTGCCACCAGCAGGGCCTTGGTCTCGGCCAAAGAGCCAGCTTCGAACATGACGCCTGCGCTGCCACCTGGATTGCTGATGCCCAACATCAGCACTGTGAGCATGAGGATGGTGGGGATCACGATCTCGTTGGCAGGGATGGCGATGACGTAGGCCAACAGAATCACGCCGTTGAGGCCGATGAGCACGCCAACAGGATTCAGCCAGTTCACCAGATACTCGGCTACAGGCACTCCGCCGAACTGCACATTTGCCACCAGCCAGATCACGGCCCCGGCCGGTGCGGCGAAGACCATCGCCCGCCACAGCACGAAGCCCGTGCGGTCGATCAGTGAAGTGTAGATCGTTGCCAGAACGCGAGGCGGCCGGTAGGGCGGCAGTTCCAGGCTGAACGTCGAGACCTGCCCGCGCAGCCATGTGCGCGAAAGCAATCCCGATATGACGAAGGTGAGGAAAATGCCCAGCATGGCGATGCCCACCACCGCCATAGCCGAAAGCAATCCGGCGAACCCGATCGGAGCCAGCACGCCGATGAACAGCGTGGCAATCAGGATCTGCGTGGGCCAACGGCCATTGCACAGGGCGAAGTTGTTGGTGATGATGGCGATCATGCGCTCGCGGGGACTGTCGATAATACGGGTCGAGATCACACCGGCGGCGTTGCACCCGAACCCCATCATCATGCTCAAAGACTGTTTGCCGTGCGCCCCCGACTTGCGAAAGATGTTGTCGAGATTGAATGCCACGCGCGGCAGATACCCAAAATCTTCGAGCAGTGTGAACAGCGGGAAGAAGATCGCCATCGGCGGCAGCATCACGCTCACCACCCAGGCCGTAGCCAGATAGATGCCATCGATCAGCAGGCCGGAGAGCCACCAGGGCATGCCGATCGCCGCGGCCACATCCTTCAAGAACGGATAGACCGTGCCGAGAAGTAAATCGGCCAGCATAGCCGAGGGGATATTGGCGCCGGTGATCGTGATCCAGAAGACCAGGGTGAAAAGCATGATCATGAGGGGGAAGCCCCATATGCGGCTGGTCACCAGGCGGTCGATGGTGCGGTCGAAGTCGAAGCGAGGTTTTTGCTGGGGCCGGGTGACCGCTCGATCGGCGATGCGGGCGGCGTCAGAGTACAACGCCTCGATCAACTCCTCGTGCAGGTCAGGCCCAAGCTGCCAACGCAAGTCTTGGGCGGATGCCAGAATCGAGTCAGCGCCGGAATCTTTTTTGGGTTGTGAAGATGGGAAGGGTGCAGAAAGGCTGCTGGCCATACTCATGATGCAGGCTCCAATTGAATGACAAGGTCGTTGGCTTCCGTGGGGACGGTATCGCGCGTGAGATCGCCCAGTTCTCCGGTACGAACGGCTTCGATGATGCGCTCATCGCCTTCCAGCAGGCGCAAAGCCACCCAGCGCGCATTGGGCAGGCCGGGAAATTGCTGTTCGACCTGTGCGGCAAGTCGCGTGACAGCCTGCAACAGGGAATTGGAATTCCCCTTCAGTCGATGCGGCTTGCATACGGTTCGTCCGGTTGCGACATCATCGACAGCTTGCAGTAATTCGGGCAGGCCTTCGCGGCTGCGCGCCGCCGTGGGCACGACCGGCACGCCCAGGTCACGGGCCAGCCGCCGGTCGTCGACTTGCAGGCCATGCCGCCGGGCTTCGTCCATCAGGTTGAGACAGATCACCACCCGATCGGTGATCTCCAGCACCTGTAAAGCCAGATTGAGATTGCGTTCAAGCCGCGTGGCATCGACCACGACGACGGTGACATCGGGCTGGCCGAACAGGATGAAATCACGGGCGATCTCCTCGTCCAGGCTGGTGGCCAGCAGCGAATACGTGCCCGGCAGATCGACCAGTTTGTAGCGATTGCCGCCGGAGACGAAACCGCCTTCGGCCCGGCCCACGGTCTTGCCCGGCCAATTTCCGGTGTGCTGGTGCAGTCCTGTCAGCGCGTTGAATACCGTGCTCTTGCCGGTATTGGGATTTCCCGCCAGGGCGACGACGTAATCCCATTCGGTCATGTCGACGCCCAACCGCTGCAGGTTCGCCAGATTGTGCGCCGGACAGGCGGCGCACGATGCGGCTGGGAGTTGAGTTTGGGGGTTGGTAGTCATGGATTAATTTCCGTTGTTTGTGTGTGTGAGTTCGATGGTGGTTGCGAGATCTTCTGTCTCGCGAACGAACGCATTCGGTTCGCGATTGATTCCAATATAATTCGCCTGCTCGCTGCGCAAAGCGATGAGCGTATCGCGGATGAGATAGGCCATGGTGTCGCCGGAAGGGCTGCGGAACGCGGCCTCGATATGCGTCCCCGGCACAATGCCCAGGTCCATCAGACGCCGCCGTTCGCTGCTGCGGATGGAGCGGGACACCTGCACGACTTCCGCCGTTTCGCCGGGGCGCAAGACCGAAAGCCGCTCCCCGCTCTCAAGCTCAACCACCGGCGTGCGTGCAAAGGTCAGCGGCACGACAGAGATATTGGCAGCCAGGATCGGGGCCAGGATATGTTCGTCGCCATCCGCCCAAAATCGGACTCGCTGAGTCGTGCGCTCGATCAACCGCACATCCTGGCCGGGATGAAGACCCAAAGCCGCCAATTGTGCATATATCACTTCCGGCTCATCTTCCAGGTGTACAATCCGGCCCACCGTCCCCGGCTCCATCCCCGATAATGGCCGACCCCCATGCGTTCTCATCTCCCCGGCTGCCGTGGGGATGGGATCGCCGTGCGGATCGTAGGTGGGATTTCCCAGTTGGGCGGAAAGGGCGTCGATCTCTTCCAGCCCGACGGTGTGCTCCAGTTGGTCGGCCTGGGTATGCCACTCGGATTCAGCATAGCCGGTCTCGTCCGCCAGATAGCGTTCCCAAAGACGATGCGCCCGGATGACGTGCAAAGCTGTGCTGCGACCTTCGGCAGTCAAAGTGAAATCACCATCACGCGTCTCCACAAGTTCAAGCGCTTCCATCTCGGCCAGCACTTCGCTAGCTCGATTGACGCTGACGTGCAGATCACCGGCCACACTTTGCAAGGTGGCTTGCCGCCCCATACGTTCCGCCCGGTGAATGCTCTTGAGCGCATCCTCGCGCAACACCTGCTCGGTCATGCGTCGCGCTCGTCGCCAGCGGTGCAATAAACCTTTCTGCGGCCAAAACACAAGCGCAGCGACGCCGATGAGAATGAGTGCGATAAGGAGTGCGAGTTGCGGACTGTACATCAAATAACCTCCCGCCCGGACAGGGCGACAGAATAGAGTTTAGCGTTGTCTAAATATTTTTAGGCTAGACTAAATTGTATAGGCTCAGGCATTCTTTGTCAAGTCCCCTTTTTGAACGGTCTGCGTTGCCTGGTTTATACTGGTGGGACAAATTCGAGAGAGAAGTTCATCGTCGAACACGTTGGCCGGGCAGGCCGGAGAGAGATTGAATGCCGTCATTTGAACAGAGATTCGCCCCATTCGCAGCTCGCATGCAGGCGCAACAAATCCCGGATATCGTCATACGCACATTCCGGCATTATTACGAACAACTTGTCGCCGGCGAGACCGGCCTCATCCCCGAAGCCGACATCGAACCCGTCATCGTCCTCCCCGACGCCGAGCGTCTGCCGGACGAGTTTTGCGAGGCGGGACAGGCAGCGCTGCCACGAACATTGCTGATCAAACTCAATGGCGGCCTGGGAACCAGCATGGGGATGGAGAAAGCAAAATCGTTGCTAAAGGTAAAGGATGGGCTGACTTTTCTGGATATCATTACCCGCCAGGCCCTGCACAGCGGCATTCCCCTGGTGCTGATGAATAGCTTTAATACACGGCAGGATTCGCTTGAGGCATTGGCAGATTATCCCGACCTGCGAGGTGAATTGCCGCTTGACTTCGTGCAACACATGGTGCCCAAAGTACGGCAAGATGACCTGAGCCCGGCCCTCTGCCCATCCGACCCGGACATGGAATGGAATCCGCCCGGCCATGGCGATATCTATACCGCGCTGATCACCAGCGGCCGGTTGGCGCAAATGCTCGATGCCGGATACGAATATGCGTTCGTCTCCAACTCCGACAACCTGGGCGCGGTGATCGAAACCCGGATTCTGGGCTACTTTGCCGAGAGTCATTTTCCATTCATGATGGAAGTGGCGGATCGCACCATCGCCGACCGCAAAGGCGGCCATCTCGCCCAAATGCCCGATGGCCGGTTGCTCCTGCGCGAATCCGCTCAGTGCCCGCCTGCGGATGCACCGGCTTTCCAGGACATTCAGCGCCACCGTTATTTCAATTCCAACAATCTCTGGCTGCACCTTCCGACTCTGAGCAAAGTCATGGCCGAGCGCGAGAATGTGCTGGGCCTGCCCCTGATCCGCAACGCCAAGACCATCGATCCACGTGACCCCGAATCCGCCCCCGTATATCAAATCGAGACAGCGATGGGCGCGGCCATCTCCATCTTCGACAACGCCGGGGCCATCCGGGTTCCGCGCAGCCGCTTCGCCCCGGTCAAGACCACCAGCGACCTGCTGGCGATCCGCTCCGACGCCTATGTCCTCACCGACGACTATCGTGTCATCCTGCACCCGGACAGCGTGGGGACCCCGGACATCATCCTGGACCCCGCCCATTATCTCCTGATCGATGACATGGAACAGCGTTTTGCCGCGGGTGCGCCATCGCTGCGCCGCTGCCGACGTCTGCGCATCCAGGGCGACGTATGTTTCGAGGCGCATGTGACGATATCCGGCGAAGTTGACATCGTGAACCCCACCGGTCGTCAGGCCAGAATCTCTAGCGACGTCACATTCTCCGACACCACCATTAGCATGGAGGCTGAATATGAGCCCCAAATCTGAAATCAAAAAGAATTCGAAGTCATCTCGTCCTGGCTCAGGGCTGCCGGGATTGCTGTTGATGGCTGCGAGCGGATGGATACTTTACAGCAAATTCCTGATCGACCACGCGCGACTGCTGCCAAAGGCCATCCCCGCCGACCTGATCGAATATCACTCGCCCTCAGCCGGCAGACTCGGCTATTACGTCGATCGCACGGCGTCGGGACGCCCTCTGGCGCTCATCCACAGCCTCAATGCGGCGACGAGCTCCTATGAAATGCGCCCGCTATTTGGCCAATATCGGGACGAGCGCCCCGTTTACGCCCTCGACCTGCCTGGATTCGGCTTCTCGGAGAGGACGCCGCGCCGCTACACCCCCGACCTTTATGCAGGCGCAATCATCGACTTTCTGGAGTCACAGGTGGGCGAACCGGCGGATGTGGTCGCCCTGTCGCTCGGTTGTGAATTCGTAGCCAGAAGCGCCCTCTCCCGCCCTGACCTTTTTCACTCGCTGACGTTCATTTCGCCCAGCGGCTTCGGATCAGGCCGACGGTCGGGGCGCATCGAGACGGGTCGGGGCGAAAGCTTCGCCTATCGCCTGCTCTCCCAGCCATTGTGGGGACAGGCTATCTTCGATCTAATTGCCAGCCGGCCCAGCCTCAAGTTCTTCCTGGAACGCAGTTTCGAGAACGACATCGCTCCTGGCATGCTCGACTACGCCTTCGCCACCTCACATCAGCCCGGCGCGCACCATGCTCCGCTCTATTTCGTCAGTGGAGAATTGTTCACCCGCAATGCCGTCGATTGGCTGTACCGGCGTCTGGAATTGCCGGTGCTGGTGTTGTACGATCAGGATTTTTATGTCAATTTTGATTTGTTGCCGCAGGTGTCGGCAAAACCCAATTGGCAGTTACAGCGCATTGCGCCCACCCGCGGATTGCCACAGTTCGAAATGCTGGCCGAGACCGCCGCGGCCATGGATACGTTCTGGCAGGGACTGGGCTAAAACCTGACGGATGATCGCCGTTCACCTCGACCGGGTCAGCGTCTCTTACGGCACTGGCCCGGTTTTCCTCGACCTTTCGTGGGACATCCACGACGACCGTAAGGTCGGGCTGGTCGGCGCGAATGGCTGCGGCAAAAGCACGCTGCTGCGGTTGCTCGCGGGTGAATTACAAACCGAGACCGGTTATTTCGTCCCCCGCCAGGATGTGCGGATCGGCTATCTGGCGCAAGAACCCCGGCTGAATCCAGCGCATTCGGTCTGGGCGGAAGCGCTGACCGCCTCCAACGAGCTGGCCGAGGTGGAAGCTCGTCTGGAACGCATTGAAACGCAGCTCGCCGATCCCACAGTCTATGGCAACAGCGCCCGGCTAGAACGCACGCTGGAAAGGCAGGCCCGGCAATTGGAGGAATTCGAGCGGTTGGGCGGGCCGGGCTATGAAAGCAGAGTGCGGTCTGTCCTGCTGCGGTTGGGATTCGATGAAAACGATCTCGCACTGCCCACCCCTGCTTTGAGCGGCGGGCAGAAAAAGCTGTTGGGTCTGGCGAAGCTTTTGATCACCGCACCCGAATTGCTGCTGCTCGACGAGCCGGACAACCACCTCGACCTGACGGGCAAGACCCTGTTGGAAGAAACCATCCGCAACTATGCCGGCGCGGTCATCATCGTCTCACACGACCGGTATCTGCTGGATGTGGTCGTGGACGAGATTGCCGAACTGGAGCATGGCCGCCTGACCCAATACCCTGGCAACTATTCAGAATACGCGTTTGAAAAACAGACCCGGCTGTTACGCCGGCAACAGCTTTACGAAGTTCAGAGCAGAGAGATCCGGCGGCTCGAACAGGCGGCTCAACGCCTGCTGACATGGGGGCGCGCTCACGACAATGAAGACCTGATCAGGCGCGGCAAGAACATCGAAAGACGGATCGAACGCATCGAGCGCATCGAAAAGCCAGTGCTCGAAAATAAACGGATGGGGCTGGAACTGAAAGGGTGGCGCGGCAGTAACAAAGTCCTGGAGATCGTCGATCTGCAGAAGTCATTTTCAACATCGCAGAACGGCTCGCAGACTGTTCTGGCCGGTCTCGACCTGTTGATCTGGCACGGAGAACGAGTGGGGCTGGTTGGCGCTAACGGGTCTGGCAAGTCGGTCTTGTTCAGATTGATCCTGAACCAGGATGACGCGGACGAGGGCATAATCAAGATTGGCCCCAGCGTGGTGATCGGGCACTACAGCCAGGAACACGAAACGCTGGATTACGAGCGGAGCCTGCTCGACACCGTTCGCCGCTCCGGCCAATTCACCGAAAGCGCCGCCGTCAATTTCCTGGGGCGTTTCTTATTCAATTACGAACAGTCGCGCGGCCCTGTGGGAAATCTCTCAGGCGGTGAGAGAAGCCGCCTGCAATTGGCTTTGCTCATGCTTTCGGGCGCTAACTTTCTGCTATTGGACGAACCCACCAACAATCTGGATATCACTTCGACCGAAGTGCTGGAAGAGGCGCTGGCCGATTTCGAAGGAACGGTTCTGGTAATCTCGCACGACCGTTATTTTCTCGACCGGGTGTCGGAACGAATTGTCGAGATCGAAGACGGCGGGCTGGTCGAGTATGCGGGCAATTTCAGTGATTATCAGGCCGCCAAGGATGAGTCGAAACGCCGCCCCTAGCCCCGCCAGATATCGCGAAAACCGCCAAAGCGGTAGACCAGCCAGCCCAAGACCACCAACAGTATCGTGATCTCGGGCAACCCGCGTATACCCAGGCGGAACAGGTCGAGGCCGAGTATCGTCAGCAGGACCGTCAGGGCTGATGTAGCCAGGATGGGTCGCAGCAGTTGGCCGAGAAGAGGCGAGTTATGCGGTTTTGTGGAGGCAGGCGGCGGGGATGGGCTTGTCGGCGAACGCCATGAATTCAGGCGATACCATCGATCGTAATCGGCCCGGCGGTCGGTGTCCGCCAGAGTCTCGTAGGCTTCGTTGATCAGTTGCATCTGTGCGCCATCGCCCGCCGCCGTATCGGGGTGATACATGCGCGCCAATCGCCGGTATGCAGCCTGGATCACCTCAGGCTCAGCCTGAGGATGCACCTGCAAAATGCGATAGTAATCCTGACCGTAGGAAGCCAATTCTAGAAATATGAAGCCCCGGGCAGAGGCTGCGCCGGGGCTTTCTTCAGTCGTAGTCAGGGAGACGAGGCTCTACACAATTATTTCCGCTCATCTCCCCAGAGGTTGTTTAGCGATTGGGAATCGGAATCGCATCGACTCCCGGATGCGGGAACATGAGCACCACTTCGCCATCGA
The DNA here is from genome assembly GCA_024102915.1 of Caldilineales bacterium. GTDB lineage: Bacteria > Chloroflexota > Anaerolineae > J102 > J102 > JAGFJG01. The sequence continues at coordinate 36,487 of JAGFJG010000167.1, read as the reverse complement.
TGTTGTTGATGAAGGGCAACAGGCTGGCAACGGCGGTACGTACAGTCTCGTAGGCCGGGGTGTAGTAAAGTTGGCCGTACACATCCGACGCATTTTGCAGGTACTGATCCGACCAAACAACGTTGGGCAGCGGGTTGTCATTGACCCAGATATACATGCCATTCGGCAACATGCGCAGAGTCAAATGCTGGATACCCGCATCCATCATCTGTTGGATGGTGGCTGGCGGCAGTTCGGCCTGGCGCATGCTCACACCCAGGGCGCTCTCCAAATCCCGTGTGGAAACCGAAAGCACGGATGGTACGCCATTCTCGTCAAAGTTCATGTGCACTTTGGCCAGCGCAATGGTGGGCCCTGCTTCCTCGGAAGCTGGTGCGGCCAATGGCGCTTCTGGATCACGCAGTGCGATTTCAGGGGCGTCGGGCGTGCGGGGGAAGCGAACTGCGACATCGACGCCAAGGCGTTGCACAAAGGGAATGAGCAGCTTGACGATGCGGGCCGTTGGTTCGTTGATGAAGCCAAGGGTGCTGGCTACGTCGCCAACGGAACCCAACGAATCGCCGGTCCAGCCCACATACGGCATAGGCGTGCCATTCACGAAGGCGTGGATGCCATCGGAGCTATGGACCAGTTCAAGATGCTGCATGTCAGCGGCGGTGAACCAGTCGACATACTCAGTGGGAACCTGGAATCCAGTCAGATCAAGTTGCCCAAATGTGACAGCCTTCAACGTCTCTGGATCGAGCCCAGCGATTGACGGCGTGCCCGCGCTATCCACGTCGATGACAAGCCGCGGGAGCGACAGCACAAAGCCGTCATCCGGTTGGGTTTCAACCGGGGTAGCTTCGCCGCCACACGCGCCCAACAGCACGAGCATGACGAGGAGCGGAACCAGCCAAATGATGCGATTGAGTCCTTTCATTGCTTAGACCTCCGAGTGGGCGCCGATCCCGGGATCGGCAGAAAAATAATGAACCGATAACGGGGGATAACATACGCTATTGAGTGTCAGCAAAGCCACAAGCCGACCGTTTCAACTATTGTACATTATGTCTGCTTTTAGGCCAAATAATCAAGAGGGAAAACAGGCTGTTTAATCAATCGTAGGGAAATCGTACGGGATACGTCAGGTAATTATTTCATCCGAATCTATTTGTTTTTGCAGCGCCTCCCATACGCTTTCGCTCGTAATTGGCAGAGATGATATCCGTATGCCTACGGCATTGTACAAAGCATTTGCAACTGCCGCCGAAACGCCCACCAGTGCATGTTCGCCAACGCCGCGAGCGCCAAATGGGCCGTCATCCTGCGGGACTTCGATGATGATGGCTTCCAGTTTTTGCGGCACGTCGAGCGAATTGGCCAGACGATAGTCACGCAAGCTGGCATTGCCAAACCGGCCATTCTCCTGGCGCAGCGATTCCAAAAGCGTGATGCTGAGGCCCTGCACGGCGCCGCCTTTGATCTGAGATGCAACGATATCGGGGTTGATGGCACGGCCAACGTCGAATGCGGATGCCAGATGCAGGATATCGATCATGCCGGTTTCGACATCGACCTCCACCTCGACGGCCTGCGCGGCGGTGCTGAAATGCATGATTGGCAGCATCGGCCAATTTGCGCTGTCGCCGGACAGGGATTCCGGCACGAACTGTCCGATTCCCTCGATCGGGATTTCCGCGCGTTCGCCATCGCCAGTAACCAGGCCCGATTCGAGCAATTGCGGCAGAGGCAGAGAACGATCGCTCGCATAGGAAATGATGACGCCCTCCACCACGTCCAGATTTCCAATCGGCTCTGACCAGGCTTCAGCGACAGCCTGCAACAGCGCCGTCCTGACTGCATGCGCCGCATGTATCACCGCATTGCCGATGCTCCAGGTGAGATGGCTGGCACCGCTCTGCCACTGGAAGGGACTCTCGTCCGTATCGACGTGCGAAATCTGCACCCATTCCAGGGGAACGCTCAACTCCGCCGCCACCAATTGCCCCACCACCGTATGCAACCCCTGCCCCACCTCAACGCCGCCGATATAGACCGCAACCTCGCCCGGTCGTTCCAACCGCACCACCGCCTGCGAGCCCGGCCTGCGCCCCGAGAAAGCCGGGCTCCACATCGCCGCCACACCCTTTCCCCGGCGGCGGTGCTTGCCCGATGACTTACCTGGCGACGGCCAACGTACCGCACGCGCAGCCGAACGAATGCATTTTTCCAAGCCTGTTGCGTGCATGATCTGGTTGTCGATGATCACATCCCCGCCTTTCAGGGCGTTTCGCAAACGGAATGCGACTGCGTCCATCGCCAGCGCCTCAGCCAGCCGGTCGATGTGCTGTTCCACCGCCCAATGCACTTCGGGCATGCCATTGCCGCGCATGGGGCCAGCCGCGACATAATTCGTGTACACACAATAACTGTCGATCTGCACATTGGCGATGCGATACGGCCCCGTCCCCGCGTAAATGGCAGTCCAGGCAGCGTCTATTGCCGCGTCGATGCTGGCGCCGCAATCCCATTCATAACTCGCCGAAAACGCCTGCAACACGCCATCCCTTGAAGCCCCGGCGCGCAGGGTGGCCGATAGGCCGGGACGACGAAATGTGCTGCTGAAATCTTCATCGCGGGTCAGGACCAGTTTGACAGGCGTCTCGGGCAGCCGCATGGCCAGGGCGACCGCCAGAGCCTCGATGCTGACCAGGCCTTTGCCGCCAAAGCCGCCTCCAACCGCCGGCGTGATCACCCTTAGCCGGTCGGGTTCCAGCCCCAAAGCCTGGGCGATGGTCTGACGCTGCACAAAGGGCGCCTGTGTGGATGCCCACAGCGTGATCCTGCCCCCGGCATCCATCATGGCGACAGCGCCGTGCGGCTCCAGCGGCACGTGATGTATGGGAGCGACCCGGTACGTGTGTTCGACAATCACGTCCGATGCCGCCCAACCCGCGTCCAGATTGCCGTGCGCCAGCGATACATGATGCCCGATGTTCGTCGCAGGCCGGGGATGCACATGCGCCGCGTGAGGGTAGTCGGCCAGGGTAGGGTGTATGAGGTTGGCGTCGTCACGACAGCTTTGCTCGATATCAAGCAATGCGGGCAGATCCTCATACTGCACATAAACCATGCCTGCTGCAACTGCGGCTGCTTCCGGCGTTTCGGCGACGACAACAGCGACCGGCTCACCCAGGTATCGCACACGGTCGACGGCCAGAACAGGTCGATCTTCGACATCGAAGCCGAGGCAAACCGGCACATCATCGCCCACCAATACCGCTTTCACCGCCGACAACGCCATCGCCCGCGAGACATCGATGCCCTTAATCAGCGCGTGCGCCCTGTTCGAGCGTACCAGCCGTGCGTGCAGCATTTCTTGCTCGAACACCAAGTCGTCCACGAATCTGGCCGAACCGGTCAACTTCGACTCGGCTGCGACATTGGGAAAAGGTCTGCCGACAATGTGCGGCTTGCGCGGCGTGGTCATACTCCCCTCACCTGCGCGCCCTCGACGCGGCCAGCACCGCGCTCACGATATCGGCATAGCCTGTGCAGCGGCAAAGATTCCCGGACAATGCCCGGCGTACGGCGGCGTCATCTGGCCGGGATGTATTCTGCAACAGCGCTGTGGCGGCCATGAGAAAGCCGGGCGCACAGAATCCGCATTGGGTTCCATGATTCGCCAGAAACGATTGTTGCAGCGTACTCAGTTCGCCGTCTGACATCAGGCCTTCCACTGTCACAATGGAAGCGCCGTCCGCTTCTACGCCAAGCATCAGGCAGGAATTGACAAGCTCATCATCCACCAGCACCGCGCAGGCTCCGCACTCGCCGGTGGCGCAGCCATTCTTGGCGCCGGTCAAATCCAGTTGCTCGCGCAAGACTTGCAGCAATGTATGATGCGCCTGCACTTCCAGCGAATGCGGCATCCCATTGATGGTGCAGGAAATGAAATGGCTCATTCGATCCCCCTGGCCAGCCGCGCCGATGTCTCTTCGATGCCGCGTCGGGCCAGCACTTCGACCAGGAACGACCGATAGCTGGCGCTGGCGCGGAAGTCATCGGTCGGGCGGGCATCGGCTCGCGCCAGAGATGCCGCCTGCTCGATCTGCGGCGATTTAGGACGCGATCCGCGCAGGATATCCTCAGCCGCGCGGCAACGAATGGGGGTGGGCGCTGCCGAACCCAGGGCGATGCGCCATGCCCAGGGGTTTTCCTCGCTGTAATCGACATGAACCGCCACACTCACCAGGGTGATATATCCCCCCCTGCCCTGACGAAACATCTGGTAAACGCCGGCCGAGTCAGCGACCGGGGCGGCCAGGGTCAGACTCACGAGCGTTTCGGCGGGAGCCAGAATCGTTTGCATTCGATCGGCGAAAAATTCGGAAAGCGGCACGATTCGTTCGCCCTTCTCGCCGATGATCGTGCACATGGCGTCGTAGCAAATCAACGCCGGAGCTGTGTCCGCGCCGGGCGACCCATGACACAGGTTCCCCCCAAGCGTGGCGCGGTTTCGTATGGCCGGCGAGCCAATGGCCTCACATGCTTCCGCCAGCATGGGATAATATTTTCGTACGTCCGAATCGGCAGCCAATTCCGCCATCGTCACCGCAGCGCCCAATCGCATGCCCTGGGCGGCCTTGAATTCGAGTCCCGCCATTTCGGGGACGCCCTTGATATCGATCAAGAGTTCCGGGTTCATCCCTCCGCCAGTCATGGATATCAGAAGATCGGTCCCCCCCGCCAGCAACTTCGCCTGACCTTTCGCCTGCGACAAGAGTTGAACGACTTCCGACAGATCGTTCGGTTTCACATAGTCGAATGGCTGCAAGCGTTTACCTCAGGCCGTTGAGATAGCGGTGAATGGTCGAGATGTCAACACGGTTTCGAGCCTGGGCTCGAATCGTAGAGTATTTTACACAATTGACGCCAGACCGCAATCCCACCCCTGAGGACTCAATTTTTCGGCTCGTTGCTTTGCGGCTCGCCGTCCTCCCCGCTCCGTTTCTTCTTCCCGTGCCTGAGACCGGCGATGCGTTCGTAAAGCGCCGCCAACAACATCCGGTCGCCTTCATCCAATCTTAGTATCAAAATCCCGGCCAAATAGATGACGCCGACGGAGGTGCAGGCCGCGACAAAATACACCAGACTATTGAGAGGAAGCCAGCGCAGCCAAATCAAACCCGCAATTGTAGCCGGTATCGCGGCGGCGAACGGTTTGATGAAGCCGCGGCTGAAGGGATGAACATGCATCAACCACCACACCTGCCCCACCCGTAGCAAATTGATCACGATGATCATCAGGGACCCTGCCACGGCAGCGCCATTCAGCCCATATTTCGGAATCAGGGCGAAGTCGAGAGCCAGGGACAGGGCTACGGTAATGACTGAATTGATAAAACCGATATCGGACCTACCGGACATGATGAGCATCAAACCCACCGATCCGGTGGCGAAATTCACTAGTTGACCGATGGTGAGAATGCGCAACGCCATCGCCCCGCTGGCGAATTCCTGACCGAACAGGCTCATGAACTGGGGGGCGAATAGAATCTGCACGAGGATGAAGGGCATGGCGAACACGACGATCCAACGGGTCACCAGCTTGAAGAGGGCGGCCAATTTGGCGTGCTCGTTGCGATGATGCAGATCGGAGATGACGGGCGCAAAGATGGCGTTGAAGGCTGTGAGTACGATCAGCCCCAACCCCGCCAGGCGAATTGCGGCGTTATAGATGCCCGCGGCGCTCGAGGCGAGGAACATGCCGATGACGAATATCTCGGTGCGGCCGTTGAGATAATCGAGGACGCTGGCGAACATCAGCGGCACCGAGAAGCGGAAGAGGGTGCGACCGTTTGCCGCGTCGCGACTGGCCCCGGCCGGCACTCTGCGCACGAGTTTCAGTACAATCCCGACCGTGAGCACTGCGCCCACGATTTGAGCTATGACAAAACCCAGAACCGGGGCCATCGCCGTCGCCCCAAATGCAGCGATAAGCCCCAACGCCACGATCAGCCGCACGATCGGCTGGATCGTGTTGACCACCAGCGCCCGGTAACGCATGGTGCGGAACGCCTGCGTGCCGGCCATGCCGATGCCGATGATAGTGAGGGATGGCACTGCCAGCGCCAGAACCGGCAACAGAGGCAGCAACCCGGGATTATCGTTCCAGTTGAAAAGCGCTAGCAGTTGTTCCGGATATGCCTTGATCAGATACCAGCCGACCAGACTGGCAATCCCGCCAGCGCTCAGCGCAATAAAGGTCAGCCAGCGTAGTGCGGCCCCCTGCCTTTGCCCCCGCAGGATGCTGGCATAACGCATCAATCCCCGATCGAGGCCGATAATGGTAAACCGGCTGATCAGCGTGACCAGCGTCACCCCCAGCGTATACAGGCCGAATTCGTCAGCGCCGATCTGGCGTGCGACGAGGATGCCAAACAGATAGGAAACCGCGTAATTGATGACATTCCCCGACAGGCCCACGCCCGCGCCCCGCGCAATCTGCCCTATCTCATCCCGAACGCCAGCGACAGTGGAGTTCTCCTCTCTAATTTGTAACGGCGACGATGCCATAGATGCGTTTTAGCGAACGGCTAGGCGCGCAGACGTGGCGCCAATACGAAGGTGAATAGCAGACGCCAGATGAAAAGCATGACAAAGAGGATGACGGCGGTAACTACGTAAAACATGGGCGGGCTGAAACGGCCCAGGAGTAGCGCCCGCAGCAGGCTGCCCAGAATCAGCGCGGGGATATAACATTTGAGCAGGGTGAGGCTGGCAGCTCGTGCGCCCGCCCAGGCTGCCGCCCGATATCCCCCCAATGCAATCGCAGAAACCAACCAGCCAAGCATAAACGGTCCGGCGGTTTTCAATGCCGCCAGGAATCCCTCCCAACCAGAGGTCATGCTATGGCTATCGCGACCGATGAGCACAAACAAGGTAATGGTCAGCAAATCACCGACCAGCAACACAATCCCTTTGACGCCGAACACAATGCTTCTCCGATGTTTATGAAAGATAGGGCCCGACATGATTGACGAGGCGACCGATGCCGTCAATTTCCACGACAATCTCGTCGCCAGGTCTGAGAAACGCCTGCGGCTGCCGATGCTCGCCGACGCCGCCTGGCGTGCCGGTGGTGATGATGTCGCCGGGTTCGAGGGTGAATGCCTGGGAACAGAATGCAATCAGGTCAGCGACGTTGTGAATCAATTGATCGGTGTTGCTATCCTGTCGCAATTCACCATTGACCCAGGAACGAATCCGACGGCCATGCGGATCGGGCATTTCGTCGGTGCAAACCACGACCGGCCCGCAGGGGCAGAACGTATCGAGGCTTTTACCGCGCACCCATTGTTTGTCCATGCGTTGCAGATCCCGTGCAGTGATATCGTTAAGGCAAGTATAACCAAAGACGTATTCGTAGGCCTGTTCCACAGAAATTCGACTGCCGGGCCGCCCGATGACCACGGCCAATTCGGCTTCGTAATCCACGCTCTGGGTCAACCCTGGGTCCCACCGGATTTCACCGCCCGGACGGTTGACCGACGTCGAGAATTTGGTGAAAAGCGTGGGGCGGTCCGGGGGCGTTAGCCCTTGTTCCAGGCAATGGTCCCGGTAATTCAGCCCGACGGCGATAATCTTACCTGGCCGCCGGATCGGTGCCTGCACAACGACCTCGGCCAAAGGTATCGGTTGGGCGGCGGCGGCAGCCTCAACAATGGCGTCGTAACCAGCATAAGCGGCTGGTTTGAGATCAGCCCACGGCAGCGGCAATATTTCGTCGCCGCGTAAGGCCCCGGCGTGCGTTTGGTTCTGAAAACTGAACGTGAGAAGTCGCATAGATGAAAAGGGATTGGAGATTGATGATTATTTGAGGCTTTGTGAAAGGCGGTCAATCTTGGTTCAGCCAAAAGGCGACCAGGGCGTCGGGAGCAGTGTGGTCAGCAAAATTTGACCGAAGCGTACCACAAATGCGCCACGCCGACGCAGTTGGATCAAGGCCGCTTTCCGCCAGATCGGGATCAGGCACGACGCCGGGGAGCCGGACGACGCCATCGATGCGCGCAAGTTGAAGCGCTTGCAAGATGCCAATTCCAAATGAGGATGTCGGGATGGGCAACAGCCAGACGTTTTCGTCTCCGGCAAATGTCGAGTGAAGGGTCACTCGCAAGGATTCGATCGCTTGCCAGGGAACAGGCCAGGGCGTAAGCGCCGCAAAACAGCGCGCGGCTTGTGCGGCGGCATGAAAGCCATATAGCCTGTGCAATTCTTCAACCGAAACCTGACCCGGCGCTGTGCCATCGCCGCTGGCCGAACCAAAGCTGAGAAAAGCCTGGGGCATGCGCGCGGCAAGCAGACGGGTGGCGACGCCCCCCGCACCCATGGCGATGCCGATGCCGGGCGTGTCGAGCCCGGCCAGCCAGGCAATGGGCGGGAGCACATCCTCGGCGTTGGCGGCGAACCCGACCAGTTTCACGATATCCGCCCCTTGATCCCGCAGCCGATTCCCGATGCCGACCCAATCGCCCGGCATGCTCTGGAAATCGTGATGGGATGCGATCAGGCGAGTTTTACCCCGCGGTAATGAGGCTATGTCGGCCAGGATGTCCTCTTCGACATCGATGAAGTCGACGCCGAATTCGATCGCCTGCGCCAGGATCGCTTTCCGCTCGTCGGCTGAGCCTTTAAAAAGCCCGCCCTGATGCGGGGGCCGGCAGGTGAAGATGGCGGGCAGGGCCGACTCTCGCGCTAACAGGGCCAGATCGAACGAGGACATCAAGTCGAGACGATACTCCACCAACGATGCAAAGCTGGCGATGCTTTCCGTCTGCGCCAGGGCGTCGGCACTATCACGGGCGGCAATGGCCGCGGCCAGATGAGGTCTGATATCCATCATTCTGCAATAATAAGCCTGCGCCCTTAATCAAAGAACGCAGGCGGATCGGACACATGAATGGGCTAATGGCGCGCCAAAATTATGGGTCGCAAAGGCGGCTCAAAGAAAAAATCTGTTCAGTTTTTCTCCGTCGTGTCTGTGATTTCGGGTTCTTCTTTCTTGTCCTCTGGTCGGGGTTCGTTGCTTGCCGCCTCGCGGAATTCCCGAATGCCAGAACCCAGAGACCGGAACACCTCGGGAAGTTTGCCAGCGCCAAATATCAACAATACGATCAGGAGGACGATTAATACTTCGGGAAGGCCAATATTTGGCATACCTTTTCTCCATGCTTTGGAATGCTGTGCCGCTCACGCAGCCAATCAGTCGCTTCATTGTATCACGCTGATTAGAGAACTGAAACCCAGGGAAGCAGGCAAACGTAAAGTCAGCGATACAACTTATCGCACCCACATCCAGGCTCCCCGGTGGATGACGCGCTTTCACTGGCGTCACCAGGGAAGTCGGAGCAGCTAACCCCACCCATACAACCACGTCAGGAGATATACATGAGCACCGACCAGGACCCCAAAGTTGAACCACAAAGCGCCCAGAACAATCAGGCGCGTGAAGCGGGCAGCGATATCGTGCGCGAATTGGGCATTCTTGGCCACAAACTCGGCGTGGCGATTCGCTCCGCCCTGGACAGCCCACAGCGTTACGAAATCGAGAACGAAGTCCGTGAAGGATTTCAGACGGCGGTCACTGAAATCAATGATGTGATCGGCAAGGCTCGTTCCACCGATGTCGCCAGGGAGATGGGCGAGCAAACCGACAAGGTGGTCGGCGCAGTACGCACCAGCCAGGTAACGAAAGACCTGCGCGATGGCTTTGTCAAAGGGCTACGCACGTTGAACGCCGAACTGGATGCCGTAGTGGTGCGCCTCGAGCAGCAGTCAGAGAAAGAGGCCGCCGAAGCCGACACAACAGAGGTCGAGTCAGAACCGGTCAGCTAAACCGGACGATGAACCATTAATGATCGACGATTGGCTTCAGCGCCTCATCCGCTAGGGCGCCGTCGTCAATCGTCCGTCGGTAATCGTCAGACCGCCTTCATGCGCACGCATGTTGGCGCGAGCTATGCACCGTTATCTTCGAGTGCCGTGGCCGACAGCGCTTGGGCTTCCCTGATCAGCCGTTCGAGCGAGGCGAGGCCAAGCGCAAGATCGACTTCTTTGATGAGCAGATAGTCAATCGAATAGCCGCTATAGAATCCGGCGCTGATGCCGGCAGCGGTGAGCGCGGCAAAGATGGCAGCGCCATAACCCACTGTGTCCCACGGCAGATTGGCTTCCAGACGAATAAATCGGAAACTGCGCTCGGCCTGGATTGATTGGGCAAAGAGATCAGGGTGTGCTTCCAGCGTGCGCTCCGATACAACCAGGGTCAATTCGTCGCCGTCGTCGATGGTCGCCAGATAGGGCGGCTCGCCCTGCGTAACCAGCGAAGGACGTTCGCCGCTCGGAAGCGCCAGGACGACATAGATTTCGTCGTCAACCCAAAGCTCGGTTTCGGCCAGGGCGAGCAATGTGGCGGGAGACAAATCGCCGAGGGCATGGGCCATGATCGACGGCAGCAGGCGCAACCCGCTGCCGGGAGCGCGTAACAGCGAACGGGCGCGGGTGAGCATCTCGCGTTCGGTCGAGTTGGCGGCCTGGGCGATGGCTTTGTCGATCGGCAGCCAGTGAACGCGTGGCGTGGCGGTTTCCGACCGCTCCTCGGCGGAAGCAATCCCTTCCATCAGCACGTAATCAACCAGTTCCCGAACCTGAGTCCAACCCTCTCCCTTGCGCTTCTGCGACCACTGCTCAACCTGATCGATAATCGGCCCGGCTAGCGCCCGCACATGCACCTGTTCCCACACCGCCTGGACGGCTGCGGCGACGACGGATTTGCCGGGCTCGACCTCGGCCTGGGGCAAGTGATATCGCTCGCCAAAACCCACCAGAGCCACCTCAAAGCCGTCCGCTGATGGGCAGAACACAATACCGGCTGCGTGTCGTTTTGCGATTGGATTTGCTGTCATGGATGTCTTTTCCCGAAACGGTCAGTCGAACACCTCGATCTGATCGGGCGATCGGACGATGATCTGTGGAGCGTTGCGGTATGTCTCGACCTCGCCGGTAATCCACACTTCCCGGCCATCGTACATTTGCACGGGCGGTTGCGGGAAAGCCGCGTAATCATCGGCGAAAACCACCGCCACGAACTTGCCGCGCTCGTTGCTGAAATTGAGGAACGTGATGCTGCCTATGTCATTGGCGTTGATGATCTTGCCGCTGACGGTGATGGTCTGGCCCAGATAGTCCTCCGCCTGCTGCCACGGGATCACCCCAACAGGCTGGGCGACGCCAGCCTCGTCGTTTGCGGATTCGGGTTCGGGGGACGCAAGCTGAGCGTCGATGCTGTCGATAATCTCGATCTGCTCTGGGGATTCGATCACGATTTCGGGCGCGCCCTGGTATTCTTTGACCTCGCCGGTAATCTTCACCGTCTGGTCGAGAAACAATTCTGCAGGCGGGCGCGGGTATTTGCCATAGTCGGCGGCGAACACGACGGCGCTAAATGTACCGCGCCAGTTGTCGGTGAAGTTAAGAAATGTGACGTTACCGGAATCGTAAGTACGCACTACCTCGCCCTCGACCGTCACATCCTGGCCGATGTAATTTCCTGCGTCCTGCCACGAGATTGTCCCGACCGGCGAACTGGCGACGGCGTCTGCAATAGTCTCACCCGTGCGTTGAGGTGGATCGTCCATTGCAGCGCTATCGGCGTCCAGCAAACGCAATTGGTTGGGGTTTTCGATGATGATCTCAGGCGCGCCCTGGTATTCCTTCACCAGCCCGGAAGCCTGCACCCGCCGATTGAGAAACAGGTCTTCGGGCGGCTGCGGAAAGAGTTGGGCGGTGTCGGGGAAGATGACGAGCGAGAGTGAATTGCGATAGTCGGAATCGAAGTTGAGGAAAGTGACTTTGCCGGTATTGTGCGTGCGCACGATCTCACCCTCGACGATGACCTCAGCGCCCACGTACTTCATCGCCTCCTGCCAGGTGATCGGGCTGTCCGGCGCTTCCACGACCTGGGCAACCCGTTCCCAGTCGGCGGCCATCGTCTTTCGCAAGCGGGCAAGCACGCCTGGATCGGTGGTCAATATACCCAGTTCCCGATTCAAATCCATAGACGAATAGGTCAGATTAATGGAACCAATCAGCGCCTGGCGATCATCGGCCAGGATGACTTTGGCGTGCACCAGGGGGTCGGCCATCAGGGCGACCTGGCCGCCCGCATCACGCAGACGCTGATGATTGGCGGCTGCGAAATCATCCTCATCCGCGCGCAGCGGCCCGATGAAACGCACAGCCACCCCGCGCCGCGCCGCCGCCACCAGATGCTCGGTGATCTCGTCGTCCAAAAGCGTCGCCTGCTCCAGCCACAACTGAGACTGAGCGTCGTCAATCAAATCCTCGATGGTCTGGCGGCTGTTCAACGGGCTGACGACCAGAGCGGACTCCGCGGGCAATTTGTAGTCGGCGCTATTCCAATCGCTGTCAAAAATCAGGGCGACTTCCGAGACGACATCGGGCTCCGTGCTGATAATTCCGTATTCTCGATTGCTGCCAAATGAACTGACCGTGTAGTTAAATGTGCCAATCAACGCCGTCCGGTCATCGACCATAAGGCTTTTCTCGTGCGTCAGGCGGAAGTCAGGATTCGTCCAGCGTACCTGCACCCCGCCCTCGCGTAACACATCGAAACTTTCCTGATTGCTCTCCCCGCCGCCGGTCGGGTTCTGCTCGATCAGGACGCGAACATCGACCCCCCGGTTTGCCGCTCGCACCAGCGCCGCCCGCACATCTCGATGTGTCAGCAAGTAGATTTTGAACCGGATCGACGAATCGGCATTCTCGATCAAATCGAGGATAGGGCCAATGCCGTCGTCCGGCAGCACCACCAGGGTTTGCTCCCCCTCCGTTCCGGATACGCTCGCTGTTGATTCCGGCCCGGTCTCTGGCTTGCCAGAGGAGCGGCAAGCGGCCAATGACGTTGCCGCAATGACAATCAGGATCAGGGCTATGATCTGACGCCAACCCGCGTGTGCTATGATGGATTTTCGCATTTTGATTTGGTCGAGCGGCGATTTGAACCGGAGAGAGATACCCGCAAGAATAGCTTCAAAACCGACGATTTTTTTCGATACTGTAGATTATACGAGGAGGCGCGACCATGAGCAATTCAATCAACCCAATTTCCAGCCGTCCAACCATGCCCGAAGGCTACGGACTGCTGGACGAGCGCGAGGGCAGTGGGCTGCTGCCCTGGTCGTGGGCGCAAGAACGCCTGATAAGCGCTCGCAACTATTGGGTTTGCACCACCCGCCCCGACGGGCGACCACACGCCTCGCCGGTTTGGGGCATCTGGCTGGACGATTCGTTTCTCTTTGGCACCGACGCCCAATCGCGCAAAGCGCTCAATTTGATCACGAACCCGGCCGTCGTCGTCCATCTCGAAAGCGGCGACGAAGTCCTGGTTTTGGAGGGTGTTGCCCGTGAGGAGCGGGACAAGGATTTGTTACAGCGCTATGCCGATGCCTATTGGGACAAGTATGAAATCCGGCTGGGCATCGACGATGTTGGTGTCATGACATTCCGCCTGAAGCCGTCCAATGCCCTGGGCTGGCTGGAAAGCGATTTCCCCGGCGTGGCCACACGCTGGCGGTTTGAAGAACGTTGAGCGTCAATTGCCGAGGAACGAGCCCAGCAACTCCGGCCTGCCGCGCATAAATTCTTCCATATCCATCTTACGCTTACCGGCCAATTGCAGCGTGCTAACAAGCAGCAGACCATCGCCTGTCCCCACCGCTGCGCCATCGATCACGCCAACAACCTCACCCGGTCTGGCCTGGCCCTCGACCACGCTGGCAGCCCCGATCTTCAGGTGCTGGCCCGACCAGGTTGTGAACGCGCCCGGCCAGGGCTCATAAGCCCGCACCATCCGCTCGATCTGCGCCGCCGATTGCGTCCAATCGATGCGGGCTTGCTCCTTCTTCAAGAGACGGCAAACTGTCGCGCCCTCGACAGGCTGAGTGCGGGGCGTGATGCCGCCCTGCAGATAACAGGGCAGCGTATCGATCAGGAGTTCAGCGCCTAGCCGCGCGAGCCGCTCGCTCAGCCGTCCTTCCGTGTCGTCCGGCAGGATACCGTAAGCCGCCTGGGCGAGGATCGGCCCGGTGTCCATGCCCTCGTCCATTTGCATGATCGTGACGCCGGTCTGGGCGTCGCCAGCCAGAATCGCAGCCGTAATGGGCGAAGCGCCCCGCCAGCGCGGCAGCAATGAGGCATGCACATTGACGCATCCATGCCGCGGCAGGCTCAGCACCTCCGGTCGCAATATCTGGCCGTAGGCGGCGACGACAATCAATTCCGGTTCCAACGCTGCTAGCCCGGCGAATGCGTCAGCCTCGCGCAAGCGCTGGGGCTGTAAGACCGGCACGCCCGCGGCCTCCGCAACCTCTTTGACCGGCGACCTTTGCACTTTGCGCCCGCGCCCCGCTGGCCGGTCGGGCTGAGTGACGACTCCGACCGGTTCGATTTCGGGGGCGTCGAGCAGAGCCCTGAGCACGGGAACGGCGAAATCGGGCGTGCCCATGAAAACGGTTCGGGTCATGGGAGTTCGGAGTTCGGAGTTCGGCGTTCGGAGTTCGGAGTTCGGAGTTCGGAGTTCGGGAGCGATTCTAAACTAACGTCAGTTTGAGGCCGCTATTTTTGACCAACCGTCAACGATAGATGATGGCGGATGCACTGACAAAACGAGTTCAATCGTCTGTCGTCCATCGTCGAGTAAAAAACACTGTTCTCAATGTGACTTCAGGTTAATTCATGCTCGCCCGCATGTCGTCCGCTACGGCTCCGTCAGCAGTGGAATCACGTCCGACTGCTGCATCGCCTGGCGCAATTGCCCGCAACCGGCGTTGATCTCGATGCCCCTGCGCAACCGCATGGTCGCCGGCACGCCGGCAGCCTGCAAGACTTGCTGAAAACTGGCGGCGTCTTCGGGGCTGGTCGGCTGGTAGGGTGAGTCCGGAATGGGATTGAGCGGAATCAGGTTGACATGGCTGCGCAGGCCCACCAAAAGATCGGCCAGTTGTTGCGCCTGCTCGATGGAATCGTTGATGCCGCGCATCAGGGCATACTCAAAGGTGATCCGCCTCCGGGTCTTTTGCTGATAGCGATGGCAGGCCGCAATCAGGCTTTCCACAGGATAGGTGCGATTGATCGGAACCAGTTTGCCGCGCAGGCGATTGCTGGCGGCATGCAACGAGACGGCCAACCCCACCGGCAAATCCTCATCGGCCATGCGGTCGATCATGGGCACAAGCCCCACGGTGGAGACGGTGATGCTGCGAGCCGAAAGCGCGAAATTGTCCGGGTCGGTGATGGCGCGCAAGGCCTTGAACAGCGGCTCGTAATTGGCCAGCGGCTCGCCCATGCCCATGACCACCACATTACTGATGCGGCTGGGGCGTTCGACTCTCAAGCCGTCCGCTTTGCCGCCCTCCTGGCGCAGCCAGCGCTCAAACCAATGCACCTGGGCGATGATCTCCCCCGCCGACAAATTCCGGCGCAGACCGCCCTGTGCGGTGGCGCAGAATGTGCAGCCCATGCCGCAGCCAACCTGCGTGGAAATACAGACGGTGCGTCGCTGATTATACAGCATCAAGACCACTTCGATGGTATTGCCGTCCGCCAGCCGGAACAGCGCCTTGCGGGTCAGGCGGTCTTTGCTATCGACCTGCACGACGAGTTGCAGCGGGTTGAGGGTCGTCTCAGCCGCCAGCCTGGTTCGCAGCGCCTTGGGCAGATTGGTCATCTGTTCGGGATTGGTAGCCAGGTCTTTGTGCAGCCAACTGTAAAGCTGGTCGCCGCGATAGGCTGGCTGATCCCACGATTGCATCAGGTCGCGCAGTTCGGGTTGGGTGTAGTCAAGGAGGTTGGGCACGGGTGGGGAAGAGAATTAGAGATTGGGGATTCGGGATTGCGGATTTAGCCAGGGTGCAATCATGAATCAATCGAGAAGCGAGGTGAGGTCAGGGATAATGAAGTCCGGGCGCGGGCGGTAATTTTCGGCATCGGTCTGGGTGGCGATGCCGGTGAGCACGCACATCGTCATGAGACCGGCGTTGTGGCCGCCCAGGATGTCGGTGGTGAGGCGGTCGCCCAGCATGACAGCCTCGCCGGGAGCCGCTCTCAATTGGGCCAGGGCCTGGGTAAAGATGCCGGTCTCGGGCTTGCCGATGACCAGGGGATCCCGACCGGTGGCGGCGGCGAGCAGGGCGATGATCGCCCCGGCGCCGGGGAGGTCACCGCGCTCGCTGGGCAATGAGGGGTCGGCGTTGGTGGCGATCCAGGGACAGCCGCGATTGATCGCCAGGGTCGCCTCCGCCAGATGCGCGTAGGTCACACTCTGGTCCAAGGCGCTGACTACCAAATCCGCTTCATCCGCCGAACTCGCCAGGTTGTACCCGGCGTCGGTCAACGCAACGCGAATCCCCTGCCCGCCGACGACCACAACATTCTGGGGCGGCGGATAGTGCCGGCACAGATAGGCGGCTGTGGCCAGCGCCGATGTGAAAATCTCGCGTTCCGAGACGTTGATGTCCATGCGGGCCAGTCGGTCGAGCGACTGATCGGGCGTTTTGGTGGCGTTATTGGTGAGGAAAAGGAATGGCGTCTTTGTTTCCTGCAATGCGGCGATGAAGGCAGCGGCTCCGGGCAGCGGCTCGCTGCCGCGATAAACCACGCCATCCATGTCGATGAGCCAGACTTTGAGTTGGGAATAGGGGGTTTTCAGGGGCATGATGCGGGTGGCGATGTAGGAATGGCGTGGTGCAGTGATGGAATGGGGTTAAGCTCAAGTATCCAGTACCGAATCCCCAATATCATCTCCCTCCGCCAAATCCTGATCGACATCGGCGGCGGCGGTGGCGATCGCCCAGGCGACCACCCCCCAACTGACGCCGCTAATCAGCAGCGCCAGGAGAATGCTGGTGAAATTGAGCGGAACAGCGCCGCGGGCAATGCCAACGATTGCCAGGATAAGGCCAACAAGAGCGGCGACGAGGCCAACTTTGAGTGGACCGCTAAGTCGTTTCAGGTTCATTTCAAATCAACCGGCCAGAAGCGGAGTGGAGGCGGGATCGAAAGCTTTGTGCGCAGCGGGATCGGGGATGCCGCCGCCGGCGGGCTTGACATCCAGCAATTGCAGTTGCAGGGTTCGTCGATCCTGCCAGACATTTTCCTCGAAATGGCAGGCCACGTCCACCCAGGCGGGCATATTTCTCCCCAAAGACCCCAACCCAAAACCAATGGCATCGATCGTGACGACATCATCCGACAACCGTAATTTCAGGTGGCTGCCGTCGCTGCCGACGAGGCGCGTCTCTTTGACTCGCAGGCGGGAAATGCCCAGTGCTGGCTGAGGATTACCGCTGCCGGTGGGTTCCAATTCGTGCAGTTTGCCCAGCAGCGCATAGTCCAGCTCGGAGAGAGTGACCACCGCGTCGATGGGCAGCCTCTGCACCCGATCTTCCGGTGATATCTGGGCGGCGGCAAGATCGTTCAGGCGACGGCGAAGTGTGGGCAAGTCCCGGCTGCGCACGGTAAAACCGGCGGCGGCGGCATGACCGCCATAGCGCACCAACAAATCGGCGCACTGATCCAGCGCTTCGGTAATGTGGAATTCGGGGATGCTGCGTGCCGATCCTCTCACCTCGTCATCACCCAATTCCACGACCAACGACGGCCGATAATAGCTGTCTTTCAAACGGCTGGCGATCAGGCCGACGATACCGGGGTTCAGGTTCTCACGTCCAATCAGGATCACATCGTCCGCAGGTTCATCGCCCAATTCCGTCATCGCCCAGATGACTGCGTCCTGGGTGAGGCGTTGACGCTCACGGTTGATCAGGTTCAATTCCTCGGCCAACAGTTCGGCCTCCTCCTCGGTCTTAGCCATGAGCAGATCATAGGCTAGGGCCGCGCTCCTGAGACGACCCGCCGCATTCAAGCGTGGCCCCAGCCGGAAGCCGATGGCCGTGGCGTCGATTTTGCCGATCTGCACGCCCGCTGCTCTCGCCAGCGCCCGCAATCCTGGCCGCCGCCCCAAATTGAGTTGTTCCAATCCGCGCTGCACCAAAACACGATTCTCGCCCCGCAATGGCATCAGATCGGCGACCGTGCCCAAGGCGACCAGATCGAGTAAATCGTCCTCGGTCAAAGCCAGCGGTGCAGGCGAGATCGGATTGCGGCTCTCGGCCCGCAAAAGCGCCTGGGCCAGTTTGAAGGCGACTCCCACACCGGCAAAGCTGTCGAACGGGTAGCCGCTATCCCGCTGCCGGGGATTGATAACCACCAGCGCCGGTGGCAATTCCTGACCCAGAGAATGATGATCCGTGACGATCACGTCCAATCCCAAAGCCATGGCATTTCGCACTTCGCTATTTGCCCGGATGCCGCAATCGACGGTCAGCACCACGCGCACGCCGGATGCGTGCAGCGACGCCAACGCTTCGTCATTCAGGCCGTAGCCCTCATCCACCCGATGCGGGATATAAGGCTGCACATCGGCTCCCAAGGCGGCGAGGGTCTGTACCATCAACGCGGTCGAGGTAACGCCGTCTGCGTCAAAATCACCATAGACGGCTATCGGTTCGCCCTGGCGGATTGCCTGACGCAGGCGGGCGACGGCCTCGTTCACCCCCTTCAAACGGAAGGGATCATCGGGTCGCACGCGCTGGCCGTAAAACTCATGCACTTCATCCAGATCAACCAGACCTCGGCTGAAGAATATCTGACGGATGACCGGGTGAAGCCAGTTCAGGCGGGCGTGAATCGCGGGCGTCACCTCGGGAGGGAGTTCCCAAAGGGTGGGGATTACGGACAAAGCTTTTCTCCTTGCTGGGCTGATAGACAGAAAGCCATTATACGGGGACAGTTGCAACCAGTGCAATTGATCACGCGTTGCACATTGCATGCGTTGGCGTCACCCCGCGCCAACCTGCCATCGCCGCGTCTCAAATAATGGTCGAGAGCCATCGCCTGTGCTACGATCCAGCCCATCTGCGGAAAGCAGTTGACTTCCATGCGTCGAATCATCGTTCTGACAATCTTGCTTGCTGTGCTGGCGGGTGCGTTCGTTCTCAACCTGCTGCTCTGGCGCGCCCGGCCGGCAGCGGACATGCCCCCGGCGCTGGCGGCAGCACACGGCCAGATCATGGCGAATGTTGATCTGGCAGGATTGACGCCCGACACAGTGGGTAATCATATCGCAACTGCGGCATCCGATGGCGCGCGCTTCGTCCGCATACGCGTTCCCTGGGATGAAGTGCAGCCACAAATTGATCGGATCGATTGGCAAACGCTGGATGCAGCTATCGACACGGCTGAGCGCAACGGGCTAGAAATCGTGCTTTTGCTCGATGGCTCACCTGCCTGGGCAAGGGCTGAGCGCGACCAGGCCAATCCCCTGGCCCCGCCGCACGATGTCCGGGACTTCGGCGCGTTTGCCGAAGCGATTGCCGCACGGTACGGCGACCGGGTCGACATCTATCAGCTATGGGATGAGCCGAACATAGCGCCGCATTGGGGCGCTGGCCCCGTCGACCCGCAAGGTTATTTTACCTTATTGCGAGAGGGGGTGAACAGCATCCGCCGCGCCGCCCCCGATGCTCGCATCATGCTGGCGTCGCTGGCCCCCACCACCGCCGACGACTACGGCAATCTCTCTGACCTCAATTATCTCGACCGACTGTACGACCTGGGCGCGGCTGAATTGTTCGACATCGTTGCCGCCGCCGCCTATGGCTTCGACCAGCACCCAGACAGCGAGCCAGCGCCCGACCGGCTGAATTTCCGGCGGCCAGAACTGATCTACGGCATCATGCAACAGCATAGCGATGGCGATAAGCCGGTCTGGATCACGGCCTGGGGCTGGTGGACGCCGCCGCCCGGCATCGCCGCCGACGCATCGCCGTGGAAAAGCGTGACCGAGGATGAGCAGATCGCCTATTTGATCCGAAGCCTTGATCTGGCACGGCAACAGTGGCCGTGGGCCGGGCCGATGGCGTGGGTCGAGTACGCGCTCTCACCCAGCGACGATCCGCTGCGCGCCGGATTCGTCTTACGGCAATCGGACTTCGCGCCAACCGCAGCGGGCGCAATCATGCAAAGCCAGGCGCGCTCGCCGCAGGTTTTGGGAACAGGCGCACACACGCCGGATCAATTTATTCCGGCAGATGACACCGCTTGGCAGGCAAGCGATGCAACCGCCGGCCCCGCACAAGAAACCGCCGATTTAACCATCTCGTTCACGGGACGAACGGCCGCACTCGAAATTCAGCGCGGACCTTATCGCGGCCACATCCTGGCCTGGATCGACGACCGGCCTGCGCCGATGCTGCCGCGCGAACCATCGGGTGACGCTTTCATCTCGCTGTACGATCCCGACAACGGCGTGTCCGTGATCCCGCTGGCGACCGACCTGTCGCCCGGAGAACACGTGTTGCGCTTGCAGGCGAGCGGCGGATGGGGCCAATGGTTCCTGCGCAAATTCATCGTCGACCACCAACCCTGGCAACAGCCCTGGCCGTTCTGGCCGATTGCGACCGTTCTGGCGCTGGCAATGGCGGTATGCGCGACGGCATGGGTGCATACCGTGCGCGCGCCCGGCGGGCGTAGCGCCCTCGCCCGCCTCGGCCAGAGATGGGAGAAGATGAGTGAGGCTGTGAGAACATTTGATCGTGGCTGGCAGATCTGGCTGATGGTCTTGCTCATGGGCTTGTTTTACATTGCGCCCGGCCTGCCCCTCAGCCTGTTCACATGGCTCACCCTCGCAGTCATCCTATTTCTACGGCTCGATCTGGCCCCGGCTTTGATTCTGGTCGCCCTGCCCCTCTACCTGAAACCCAAGCCCTTGGGGCCGATCGGCATTCCCTTGCACGAAATTCTGATTTGGACGGCATTCGGCCTGTGGTTTGCTCGCTGGTTTTTGGATCGATTTCGCCAGTCGCCGGATGATTCGTTGCGTCTGCGCCGCTTGGACTACCCTGTCTCCGTGCTTCTTTTCGTGGGCTTTTTTGCCACGCTGGCAGCCGAGCGCCGTGGCTTCGCCATCTATGATTTCCGCACCGTGTTCCTCACCCCCGCCCTCTTCTACTGGCTGCTGACGCGCATTGAACGCAAACGCCCGCTCGGACTGCCGCCGCTTGGTGATGGACTGGTCGCAGGCGCGTTCCTGCTGACGTTATTCGCCATTTTCCAACTGGCAACCGGAAGCTATGGCATCGCCGAGGGTGTACCGCGCCTGACATCTCTGTTCGGTTCTGCCAACAATCTGGCTCTCTATCTGGGTCGGGCAATACCGCTGCTCGTCATCGTAGCTTTCCTGCCCCTGCTCTCCCGCCAGATTCCCCGATCATGGCGCTCGTGGCTCTATCTGCTGGCCCTGATTCCCATCGCCTTCGTCGCAATTCTCACCTTCTCAAAAGGCTTGCTGCTCATCAGTCTGCCCATCGGCTTGATCACGCTGGCGTTCTTCGAGAAGCGTTTGCGCTGGCCGGCCGTGATTGCCTTTATTGTGGGATTACTCCTGCTCATCCCCCTGTTCCGCACCGAGCGCTTTGCCGACCTGACCAACCTGGGCAGCGGCACCACCTTCCTGCGCCTGCAATTGTGGCAGAGCGCCTGGCAGATGTGGCTCGATCACCGCTGGCTGGGCGTCGGACCCGACAACTTCCTGTACCAATATCGCAGCGTCTACGCCCTGCCCACGGCCTGGGAGGAACTCAACCTCAGCCACCCGCACAACCTGTTCCTCGACCTGCTCACTCGCCTCGGCGTTCTCGGCTTTCTCGCTGGCATTTGGCTCATTGCCGCCACCCTGATTTCCGGCTTCAGACTCTTCCGCCCGCAACCCGCGACCTGCAACCTCTACCTTCTCGGTTTGTATGCCGGGCTTGTTGCCGGACTGGCCCACGGCCTGATTGATAATTCACTCTTTTTACCGGATCTGATGGTGTTGACTTTGTTGGTGGTGGGGGTGGTGCAACGTTTGGGGAGCGGAGCAAATCCATCAAATTGAGGCGTTATTCCTATGAAGCAGAGAAGCCCGCCGGATATCCGGCGGGCTTCTCATCATTCGACTCTGAGAGTTACGAAACCTCTTTCGGCCTTACGGCGTCTGGAACACCAGCCGTCCTTCCACTTCCGGCGCTACCGTGCCCATGGCCGTGATGTAATCGATCACGGAATCGCGCACATAGTACTGCGTGTCGGCCACGATCTGCTCCAGCGGCCAGATGGTCTCGCCAGCGTCGTTGAAGTTGCACGAACCGCCCGCCAGGTAATTGACGGTGGAGACGTTGTAGTAGGTGTTGGCATCGTTGAAGTCGATCGCCACGCCGCCGACTTCGAGCGACACCACGTTGTTTCCATCGGGTTCAGCCGGATACGCGTCATTGTAGGTGATCACGCCGCCTTCGTTGATGTCGAGCATGCAGGTGGTGTAGTAGGAATAACCGCCGTGCGCCTCGTCATACTTGTAGTACCAGTAATTGCGATAAGCCCGCTCCAACACCCGCTTGATCTGCGGGCCATTCATCGACATGGTCAGCAGCGAGTTCTCGTAGGGCATGAGCGTGTACATATCGTTAATGGTCAGTGTGACCGGGCTCGCATCCGAGGCGTCATCAGCGATCTTGCGATTGCTCATCGCTCCTGAGAGATGGAAGTCCACATTGACGCCGGCGTTCTCCAGCGCCCACACCGCGGAATCCGCCTGTAAGTTGGCGCCGCTGGTCTCTTCCGTGTACGCATTGAGCGCATCGATCGGTCGCGTCGTTTGGCCGATCTCGGTACCGGTATAGGTCGCCAGTTCGTCCTTGAACGGTTGCAAGTAGGCTGTCATCGCCGGGTCGGTGTCCACGCTGCCCGCGGGCAGGAGATGTCCCTCACGATAGACGACATCATAGCCGCCGTCGGGATTCGCCGCCAGACCCACCGTCACCTTGCCCAGCCAGATGGCGTAGCGCTCGGATTGGGCGATCAGCGTGCCTTCGGGATTGACATCGGATGTGACCATGACGGCCGGATCGAGTTTCGTGTGGCTATGCCCGCCGACGATCACATCGATGCCAGCCACCTGCTCGGCCATCAGCTTGTCGCTGTCGATCTCATCACCATAGGGCGAAAAACCGATGTGGTTGAGGGCGATGAACAGGTCGGGATCCTCCGCTGCAATCACCTCCGGAACGCGGGTGGCCGCCACATCCAAAGCCGAAAGGAAGGTGAGGCCAGGGATGTTGGAAGGTAGTTCGTAACGATATACGCGGGGATTGGTCGTGCCCCAGATCGTCACCTTCACTCCATCCACATCCAGGTTGATATACTCATCCACATTGTCGTTGATGAAGCCGTAGGAGCCATCATCGGTCAGGTTAGCCTTGCCCAAAATCGGCATATCCAACTGACCCATCATGGTGGCGAAGGTCTGCGGCCCGAAGTTGAATTCGTGATTGCCCAGCATGAAAGCGTCGTAGTCCAACATATTCATGCCGCCGGCAATGGGGTTGGGCGTGGCGTTGCGGAAGTACTGAGCGAAGGCGTTGCCCTGGAAGGTATCGCCAGCGTCGAGCAGGAGGACGTTGGGATTATTGGCCCGCTCCTGCGCAATCAGGGTTGCCAGGTACTCGAAACCTTCTAGTGTGCCGCGATAATCGGTGGCCGGCCAGGTTCCGTGCGTATCGTTAGTATGCAGGATGGTGATGACCTTGTCGACCTGAGTGATGCGCCCGGTGGGGATGTCAGATTCCTGTACCGGTGACAGCATGGCCATGTATTCGGCAAGGGCGTCTTCCTGAGGCGGACCTGCATCATAAGGCTCGATAGCGTGATCCCGAAATACGGTGTAGCCGTCGCCGCCCTGCCGCATGAAGTTGTTGGTGACAACAGGATAGACCGCTTCTTCATCGAGGGGGCTGAAAGTACCATCGGCATTTTTGACCTCGACGTTAAGTATGCGGGACCCTGCGGGAACAGTTGGATTCCAGGTGTAACGCAAACCGGAAACCTGCGGGAAACGACCTGCACCGGTCTCCACCTGACTGACCCCGTTCTCCAAAGCCTCACGAATGTACATGCCCTGCAGCCCCATCGTGGCGATCGTGTTGCCGAACGGCAGCACTTCGATGATCTGACCGAGGCTGACATCGCCAGCAGGAATTGGCGCACGCAATCCGCCGCCGTTCTGAATCACAATTTGGAACTGCTCCGCCGGATCCGGAATGACCGAGTTGATCTTCCAGAGCATTGCATCTGTGACGATGTCACCGAGCAAACATTCCATCCGTCGACATATCAAACCAATGTCATCCCGCAATGGAAAATCAACCTCACTTTGAGCGACGATTGTTTTCTTTAACTCATCGGCTGCAGCTCGATACGGATCTAGTAAGGCATTGGTCGCCGGATCGGGGATGATGTTGCTGCCCATGTAGATGGGATTGCCTTCATAGGACATGACAACGCCGTTTGGGTCGAAGGCGACGTCCAGATCCCCCAGGAATCGACCCCATTCTTGAGCGGTGACCACGAGGACAGGCTCGCTGCTGGGAGACTGAACTACTGTCGGATATGAACCGGCAGGGGTTTGCGAGTAATTTGGCGGTGTGAATACCTGGGGCGTTGCAGGCGAATACAGGAACGTATGGCTATGTCCGCCCACGATGACATCTATCCCACTGACTACCCCGGCGAGAGCAACGTCTTCAACGTACCCGATGTGTGTCAGTGCGATGATCTTATTAACGCCTTGTTCCTTCAAAGCATCTACAGCAGCCTGGGCGCTGGTGGTAACATCTTTGAAGACGATATTGGCGCCTGGGCTAGAGATGTTCGACGTCTCTTCTGTGGTTAAACCGAAAACGCCGATTTTCTCGCCATTCATCTCAAACACAGTATTCGGAGGCAGCTTACCAGCCAAAAGGGGTTCGGCGCTGACATCAACGTTTGCCGTCACGATGGGGAAATCCACCGAATCCACGAGTTGACCAAACTCTTCAACTCCTTTGTCAAATTCATGGTTTCCAATGGTCATCACATCGTAATCCAGGGCGTTCATCATGGTTGCGATGACTTCGGACGCGCCAAGCGTGTAGTAGATCGTGCCGGTAGACTGGTCGCCCGCATCCACAAGAAGCACGTTTTCCTTCATGCTGCGGATTTCATCTACTTTAGTCTTTATCCGGGCCGAACCTGCCATGCCTGAGTACTGTTCCACACGCGCATGGAAGTCATTGGTGTGCAACACCGTCATGCCAAAGCCGGGGTTGAAGTAGAACTCGTTCATGTGAACGAAATCCGCTGGCCCGCCCGGATTGAACCATTCGATGTGTGTGTTGTCGATGACATCGCCATCCTCACTCCAGGCGGCGGTGCCCACCATCCCGGCTGGCGTCTCCACCTCGAGCAGGTAGTAATCAAAGAGCCAGGGCGCCTGCGGCAGGATGTAAAGGTTGAAGAAACCGGAGCCGTCGCTAGTGCGGGTTTGGATCAGGGCGCCGGGCCACGATTGTCCGGCATTATAACCGTATGCGCGCACAGTCACGCCGGGAATGCCCGCGCCAGGCGCTTCGGGCGAGCCGGAACGGATATAACCACGGAAGCGAGTGGCATCGCCGGGCGGCAGACTGAGAATGCTGACATCAGGCACAGTTTGTACAGTGGCGCCATCATCCGGCGGCGGATCAACAGCAGCGCTGGCTGCCATCACACCGCCAAGCGCCATCAAAAGCAGCAAAGCCAGGCTGACTATCACAACAATTCGAAGGGGAGTTTTCTTCGGCCTCATTTGTCTTCCTCCATTGAAAACGAGAACCATTTTGTTAAATAACCCGAATTTCCCGAGCCGTCTGTCCGGCGTCGTTGCCGAACCGACTCGATAATGTAATCATACTCCCAAAGATAGGCGCTGGCAAGTATTGTGCACTATCCATCACAAGGTTTTCCTCCTTACGTTCTGGTAACTTTTATCACGCGAGAAGCCCGCCGGATGTTGCACCGGCGGGCCTCGTTGTAATGCGATTACACGCCTGCCGTTCTAGCAGGCGTTTGGTGTGGTTACGGTTGGATCAGCGTAATGCGCCCTTCCCCGCCTTCGGGGTATTGCGCCGCTGTGATCTGACCGCCCAGCCCATCCTTGATGTAGTTGCTCAACGCCTGCTGGTAGCTGGCGCCCATGCGGATGTAGCCATCAGGGAAAGGATACTGATCGCCGCCGCGGGCCAGGAAGTCGATGGTGGCGATGCTGACGTTGCGAGCGGTGGGGGCGATGACGCCGTTTTCGATCATAACCGTGCCATCGGCAAGCACGGCTGACTGCACTCGCTCGCCTTGTGTGACGATGTTGCCATCGTTATCGATGACCATGGCCGTTTTGCTCAGGTCAGCGACCACCGTGACCCCGGCGATATGGGTAAACCGGCCGCCCACGATCTCGATTTGCGAGTAGCCATTCTCCAGCAATTCCTTGAACTGCTGCGGCGTCACATCGGGCACGACGGTGACCCAGTTACTGAAGGGTGCGATGTCGAAGGTGGTGAGTTCGGTGATGTCACCGGCAGGGATCACGTTATTGTTGCGGATGCCGCCGCCATTCTGCATGCCGACTTCCGGCATGGGAGCGCCGAAATCATCAGCCTGTTGCTGGGCCTGCCACAACAGGGCGTCGGCCATGAGGTTGCCCTCGTTGGTCTCCTGCACACGGATCTGCGGGCGACGTCCTTCCAGATTGACCTCGCTCTGCCCGATCACGTTGCTGCCCAGACCTGCCACATAAGCGCTGACCGGATCAACTACATTGGTCTGAACATAGGCGTCCGGTTCGACGGCGTCGGGATTGGCGCCGCCGGCCACGCGCACCATATGCGAAGCCGCTTCATCCACCATGACCAAACGGCCATTGGCATCGAATCCAGCTTTGAACTGGCCGACATACTTGTAATCGCCGGTCGTGGTGACCACGGGCACGGGGGCGCCATCCTTACCCAGCGCCCACATGGGATATGCGCCGATGATGTTGGCTTCGTCGCCGGGGACGTAGAGGTCGCCGGGGTCGCCGAGAACCTCATCGCCGCCGCCGGAGACCACGAGATCGAGGCCGGACACCTGGGCCGCATAAGCCAGGTCGTTCTGAATGCTCTGTAACTGCGTGGCCAGGACGATGATATCGGCCCCGGCTGCGGTCAGGCGGTCAATCTCGGACTGTATAACGGCGGCGGTATCCGGGAGCACCTGCACATCGCGCGGGGACGATATGCTTTCAAGCTCCGGCGGCACCAGACCGATCACGCCGATCATCCGCCCGCCTTTCTCGACCAGAGCGCTGGGCAGCAGGCGGCCATCATCGACCAGGGCCTGCATGCGCGGCTCTTGCGAGAAATCGAGGTTGGCGGCTACGAACACTTCGCCGCCCGGCTCGAAGCTTTCGATAAAGTTGGCCGTGATGTCGGGGCCGAAGTCGAAGTCATGGTTGCCCAAATCGATCACGTCGTATCCGAGGTAATCCTGGGCGATGGCGTCGTAATAAGGCACGCTTTTCTCCAGGCTGGCGTTCCACTCCGGCCCGGCCAGGAAGTTGTCACCGGCTGAGACCTTGAGCACGCCGCCGGGCATCCCGCCTTCTTCAGGTGCGGCTTCCGCTTCAAGTTCTTTCCACAGCGTGGCGAAGCGGGCGACGCCGCCGAAATCTTCGATGCCGGAACCGGCGTTGATGAGTTGCGACTCGCCATCATTATTGTGCAGCACCGTCAGTACGAAGCTGGCCTCTGGGTTGATGCTGATGCGACCGGCTCCGTCTTCGGGGTACTGCGACGCTGTGATCTGGCCGCCCAGGGCGTTCTTGATATAGTTGCTGAGGGCTTTCTGGTAGCTCACTCCTAAGGTCGTGAAGTCATCCAGATGGGGATACTGGTCGCCGCCGCGGGCCAGGAAGTCAATCGATGCCACGACGATATCCCGACCGATATCCTGAACCTCACCGCCTTTCACGACCATCGTGCCGTCCGCCAAAACCACCTGCTGCACGCGAGAGCCTGCGGGCTGGGTAGTGTCGAGCACCACGGCCATGCCGGCGATGTGAGCAAAACGACCATCGACATTCTCGATGCGGCTGTATGCGTTCTCCAAAATGGCCTTGAGATCGCTGGCGGAAACGCCTTCAGAAATCGAGACGAAGTTGGAGAAGGGAGCGATCTCAAAGGTGGTCAGCTCGGTGATGTCACCGGCGGGAATGACCGAGTTGTTGCGGATGCCGCCGCCGTTCTGCATTGCGACATCCGGGGTGGGAAGCCCGAAGCTATCGGCCAGTTGGGCGGCCTGCCACAGCAACGCATCGGCCATGAGGTTGCCCTCGTTGGTCTCTTTGATGCGGATGTTGGGGCGAGCGCCGTCCAGGGCTACTTCGCTCTGGCCGATGATGGTATTCGCCAGATCGTCGTTGTAGGCCACGATCGGATCGACCACATTGGCCTGCAAATAGGGATCGGAATCGACGGCATCGGGATTGCTACCACCGGCTACGCGCACCATCTTGGAGAGATTGTCCTCGACCATTGCCAGATTGCCCTCACCGTCGAAGCCGACAACCAGGCGGCCAACGTAGCGATAGTCGCCGGTAGTGGTGACGACGGGCACCATCTTACCGGTGCGGTCGGTGGAGTACAGCGGGTAGGGGCCGTAGATGTTGGCCTCATCGCCCGGCACGTAGAGATCGCCAGGATCGCCCAGCGTCTCGTCGCCGCCGCCAGCGATGACCACATCGATGTCGGCCAGTTGCGTGACCAGATCCAGATCCTCTTCCACGCTTTGCAGGTGGCTGATGAGAATGATGATCTCAGCGCCCTCGCGCTGCAAGGCCGCCACCTCACGTTCGACCGCGCCGAGGACATTGTCATCGACCTCGACATTGCGCGGGGATGAGATGTAGGGTAGGGCGGGCGTAGTCAGGCCGATGATGCCGACGGTTTGGCCGCACTTCTCGAAGAGAGCGCTTGGCAACAGCTTACCGTCGTCGGCCAGGGCCTTCAGGCGAGGCTCGCCGCTGACGTCCAGGTTCGAGGAGAGGAACACCGGCCCCTGCACATGGCTCTGTGCGGCCGGCAGATCGACGAAGAAGCCCTCGATGAAGTCGGCGGTCACGTCGGGGCCAAAGTCGAAATCGTGATTACCGAGATCGAGCGCATCATAGCCGATGTAATGCAGAGCGATGCTGTCGTAGTAGGGCACGCCCTTCTCCAGGCTGGCATTGAAGGCGGGCCCGGCCAGGAAGTTGTCGCCGGACGTGACCATCAGCCAATCCTTCATTGTGCCTTCTTGCAGCGCCGCCGGGCCATTGACAGCCTCGTCCTTCAGGTTCTGGACAAGGGTGGCAAAGCGGGCAATGCCGCCAAAATCAGGCAGAGTGGAATCCACATTCACCAGTTTGGATTCGCCATCGTTGTTGTGCAGGATGGTGAGTTCGCAGGTCAGTTCCGGCGGATAGTCGTAATAAATGTCATTGAGGTGAACGACGTTGGCCGGAGAACTGGGTTGGAAGTGTTCGATGGTGGCCGGGTCCACGTCCAACACGAAGCCATCCTCACTAACGATGCCGGTGCCGATCAAGCCAGCCGGGGTTTCGGCCATAACCTGATAGAAGTCGTAGGTGTACTTGGCATCGGGCAGGATGTAGAGGTTATAGAAGCCGGAGCCGTCCGACATGCGGGTCTGAATCAGGGTTCCGGGACGAGGATCGCCGTTGTTGCGACCATAGACATGCACCTTGACGCCAGCGACGCCTTTACCGGCAGCGCTGGGGCTGCCCATGCGCACATATCCGCGGAAACGGGTAGCGTCAGCCGGGACCTGATAGGTGGGATAGGCGAAGTCGAAGGTTGCGAGCACGGGGTCGTGATCGCTGGAGCGTCCCGAAGCCGAGAATTCGGAATTGACATGCACGACGTCCACGCCGGTCAAGTTGTTCAACAGTTGGCTGCTGACCAGGATGTGATCGAGCGTCTGCGAGTTGCCTTCGAAGTTGTACGTGTATCTTTCGTTGGCGGGCAAGGTCTCGATCAGGTTGGTCAATTCGGCGCCCTTGAGGGTCTGCATCGGCGCTGTGAATTCGAAGTCGTTGAAATCGCCGAGCACGATCACATTGGCGTTGGGATCGACGGCCAGAATATCCTGCACAAAGCCGTTGATGACCTCAGCCTGGGCGCTGCGCTGCGTCTCGGTCACGAAGACCGGCGGCTGCGGTCGCCCAAACAGGGGCGTGTCGCCGCTCTTGGATTTGAAATGGTTGACGATGACAAAGACCTTGCGGCCATTGAACAGGAATTCACCGGCCAGCGATTTGCGAGCGCCTTCAAAACCAGTGTCGGCATCCTCGGCCCAGGCCGGATTGCCGGGGTCCACACGGCCGGGATTGTACTTCAGTTCGGGGCCGCCGGAACCGGGCATCACGCTGGTTCCCATGGTGGCGGAGCCGCCGGGTCGGTCGACGAAGGTGACGCGATTGGGCTGGTAGAGGAATCCCACGCGGATGTTCGCTCCGGGCGCGCCGCCATCCTGATTGTTCACCGGCGCGATTTCCCGGAAGGTGTAGGATGGGCCGCCCGCGGCGGTGATGGCGTTGATCAGGGTGAGATAGGTGCGCCCGCCATCGACGACGCCGTCATCGGTGGGGCCGCTGTTGTCCTGAATTTCTTCCAGGCCGATGATGTCGGGCGAGCCGAGGCTGTTTACGATGATGTCGGCCAATCCGGCGAACTTGGAGCTGCTGGAATTGGCACTGAGGTTCTCGACATTGAAGGTGGCGACGCGCAGGTCGGTGACGGCGGAGGGGGACGCAGTCTCTTTGGCCAGGCCGCCGGGGACGACATCGGTCATGGCCACGGTGTTGAACAGTTTGGGCCGGCCAAAGCTGTAGTCCATGACGCCGATGATGGGGCTGCCGAAGCCGTCGCCCACGTTGACTTTCGGCTCACTGGAAATCAGGGTGTCGTCAACGCTGACTTGTTCGGGATTGAAATCGCCGCCGCGCACATAGCCTGCCGCCGGGTCGCCGGGAGCCTGTTTCACCACCAGGCCGCCGCGCGCCGTCCACGATGTGGCATTGGCGCCTTTGTCGCCCACCACGGGGATTTCGCCAAAGTTACTCGTTGGGCCGACCGCGACCGCCTCGTTGATCTGCACCATCATGCCTTCGAGGCTCTCCCAGAAATCGATGCCTTCGTTCACGGCGTCGAAGGGCGATTTGGCGTTCACGTCGCCGGTCGAGTTGTTGTCGATCACCATGTTGGGGGGCACGCGACCGCCATTGCCGATGACGGTGGCCGAGGGCAGGGCATTGCCGCTGGAAACAACTTCGACTGTAGCGTTGCCCAACTCGGTCGTAGAGAGATTGCCTGTGCCATATCCGCCAGGATAATACTCCTGCACTTCGCCGCTCACCATGACTTCGTCGCCGACCTGGGCGGCGGGCGACGAGCCGGTAAACACGAAAATGCCTTCGGACGTGGCGACATCACCGTCCGCTTCTGCATCAGGCGTTTGCATCCAAAAACCATTGCGCGTGGTGGCCGTGACAATGCCGTGCACGCCGCTCACGTCCGTGTCTACCATCGGCGACAGGTGGGATGCGCCCTGAATGTCATGGATGGCCGGCGCTTCGCCTTGCGCGCCGACAGCCGCCATGCCTCCGATGGCAATGAGCGTGACAAGAATAAGACTCATGGCGATAGTGAGTCGCCGGGGGAGATGGGTGCTTCTCATCAAATATCCTCCATTGGATCTGTTATTAGCTAGAACCGTTGATAGAGCCCTGCAACATCCGAAATCCGTCCGGTTCCGGCGACGGACCAGGGCAGGTGGGTAGGATAATCTGTAATCAATATCGGCGCAAATCATGCGCTGAGCAGGCACAATTTGAGAACAAGATTGGGCGCGCTCAGCCTTTAAGCGACGACGCTGACTTCACCACAATAACGTATGTACTTGCTTTTGTCCTCAACCCCGTGTAAAGAGGACGTGAAATTTCCTTAATCGCGCCAGAATTCGGGGAGCCAGGCGCGCCCAGGCAAAATCGGCCGCTCAGTCGAATGACGTAGAGAAAGCCAAGGATGGTCGAATAATTTCTGTGAGAACGGAGACACACCCGCAGTAATAACCGCTGAGCAACTCTTATCTGCATCCATAACAACGCTTCCGCCCAAACAGTCTCCTTCCCAGCCAGACACTTGATAGCCTACCTCAGGTGTGGCCGAGAGTGTCACAATTGTTCCATGGTTAAAAAGCGCTTCACAAGTAGTGCCACATTGTATACCAGCAGGATCGCTTTCCAATGTTGCACTGACATGAGCACTCACAGTCAAAGTGTGTTGCTTAAGTGTAAAGGTAGCAGTACATGTTTTCGGTCCATCCATGACCACCCCGCCGATTGAATCGCAATCACCGCCCCAACCTGCGAAATCGGATGTTTCGGAAGCCAGTGCAGTCAACACGACAGCGGTTGCTTCGATAAATTCTGCATCGCAATCCGTCGTACAGTCAATACCGGCAGGATTACTTGTCACCGAACCCGAACCATCACCGAGAAACACTATACTGAGATTGTGAGTCAGGGCAAAGGTAGCAGTACATTCTTTATCAGCATCAATTGTTACCTCTCCGGCTTGGCTACAGTCTCCTGACCACCCAGTAAAGGCCGATCCGTTATCGGCGACAGCATCGAGTGAAACTGATGTCCCGCTCGTAAAGCTAAAACTGCAAATCGTTCCGCAATCAATACCAGACGGATCACTGGAGATAGTTCCCGAACCGTCACCGCCATGCGTTACAACTAGATTGAATGAGACTGGCGTAATCGTCGGTGTATCTGTCGGCGTCGCGGTATCCGTTGCCGTCGGGGTGATCGTTGCCGTATCCGTTGCCGTGGGCGAGGGCGTGGGGGACGCCGTTGCCGTCGGGGTGTGGGTGGCGGTGGGCGTCGGCGTGGGGGTCGTGTAACGCAGGGTGAAGACATTATCGCCGTAGACTCCGCCTCCGGCGTTGATCACCTGAATCCAGCGGGCATTCACCACGATGCCGGTCGGCCCAGCCGCAGCGGATACAAACTGATAGAGGGTGTAGCCGTCGATTGGCTCCAGATAGAGATGATAGTACGTAAAAATTTGGCTGGGCTCAGCCTGCCAGTGCACCTGACCGAAATTATCCGCCGCCAGATTACGCAAGAAGTTCCCGCGGGTGCTGGCTGAGTCGGAGCCCCAGACCTGCACATACTGATACCGGGCGATGGGGCCGCCGGCCTGCTCGACCACGCGGGCCTCCAGCACGATAGCGGGCGTCGTGGAAGGCGAGGGCGTGAGGGTGGCGGTGGGCGTGGTGGTGGGCGTCGCAGTCTCGGTGGGGCTGGCCGTGGCCGCGGGCGTGTCTGTAGAAGTCGGCGTGGCGATCGGGGTCGAAGTGGCGGTCGGGGTGCTGGTAAATTCGACCGTGGGGCCGGGCGTGAGGCTCGGCGTTACGGTGGGCGTACTCGTAAAGGAGGGGGTGGCCGTCGGCGTGGGCGTGAATGTGGGGATTGGCGTCTGTGTCGGCGTGGGAGAGGGTGTGGGCGTGGGGGTGGCCGGGGATGGATGATAGCCGCGCAGCACGAGAGGAGCGTACTGCCCATGCGGTCGCGGGGTTGGCGTGACGGTGCTCGTGGGAATTGGCAATTCGACCACGAATCGATTCCCGCCAAAGGCCGCGCCCGGAGCACGGGCGAAGCGCAGCCAGCGCGGCTCGACGGCGGAAACCCCCGGCCCGGGCTGCGCGGACATGAAATTGAATTGATCCCAGGGGAAAATCGGGTTCAGGTAAATGTGATAATAGGGAAATTCTTCATCGCCGTTGATCTGCGTCTGGAATGCGCCGGTCACGTCGGTCACCATATTTTGCAGATGGACTTCGAGGAGGTCCGGGTCTTCCGAGCCCCAAAGCTGCACAAATGAATAGCCGATAAGACTGGTGCCTCCCCCCCGGACGACCTGACCCGACACGGTCATTGGCGGCGACTCCGTGGATGTGGGCGTGGCCGATGGGCTGGCAGTGGCTGAAACCAGGGGCGTTGGGGTCGGCGTGGCTGTCGGCGTCGAAGTTGGCGATTGGGTGGGCGTTGCGGTGGCGGTGGGGATGTCCGGCGTGAGGCTGGGGGTCGGGCTTGGCGTCTGGGTGGGGAGGGGTGTGGTTGTGATGGTGACGGTGGGGCTGGCGATGGATGTTTGCGTGGATGTGGGCGAGGGCGTGCTGGTGGGGACGATTGCCCGCAGCGCGGCCAGGGCATCGGCGATCTGCACGAGACCATAACCATAGGATTCGTCGAAGCCAGGGTCGCCCAGGTCGATAGCTGTGTCCACCAACGCCTGTTGGATTTGCTGCCGCGTCGCCGAAGGCGCAAACGAGCGCAGCAATGCCGCCGCGCCCGCGACATGGGCCGTCGCCGCCGAAGTGCCCTGGATGCGGCGATAATCCCACACGCCGTTCACCACATTCTGCTGCAGGATGCCGCGCAGGTATGGCGAAACGCTGACATTGCCCAGAAAGCCGCCCGGCGCGCTCAGGTCAAGCTCCGGGCCCCGGTTCGAATACGATGCCCGAACCCTGGCATAATCGACCGCGGCCACGGCGATGGTTTCGGCCATGTTGGCGGGGAAGAAGACGGGATACTCGTAGGCTGTGCCGCCGCCATTGCCAGCCGCGGCCACGATCACAATATCGGCGGCAGCGGCCTCTTCGATGGCGTCGGCCAGAATGGAACTGGAGGCGTGCCCGCCCAGTGACAGGTTGATCACATCGGCGCCATGCGCTCGCGCCCAATCGACGCCGCGCGCCACGTTGGCATAGGTGCCATTGCCCTGCTGATCCAACGCTTTGACCGGCATGAGTTGCGCAGTCGCGGCCAGGCCCGCCGCGCCTAAATTATTGTTCGTGCACTCGGCAATCGTGCCGGCGATGTGCGTGCCATGGCCGTTGTCATCGGCGGCGGCGCCGGGGCCGGAAGCGCCGGTGATGGCATTGTACTCGTCCACAAATGTGTGGCAGGCCAGGTCGTCGCCCTTGCTCACGCCCGAATCCACCACGGCCACTTTCACACCCTGGCCGGTCGAGCTATCCCAGGCTGCGGGGGCCTGCACCATCGTCATGTTCCACTGCTCCCCAAAATACGGATCATTGGGAACGGCCAGAGCGCCGACTTCTCCCAGCCGCGCAACGTCCGGATCGAAGTCCGGAGCCACGCCGACCAGGTATTCGAGTTCGACCATTTCCACCTGCGGCCAGCGCCCCAGCCTTTCCATCGCCCGAATCATGTCCCCGTCCGCCTGCACTTCCGCCCGATACCAGTTCCCAAAAAGATGCGTCATGGCTATCCCCGGCATGGGCGCGCCGCCTTCGCGCAATTTGACGAGGACGGCGTTTTCGACGTGGGGGACTTCGGGGTTAGAGGCCGCGCCGAGCTTGGGGTCAGGCGGCGGCCCGGCCTGAGTGCGCGCCCAACCGGCTGCGGGCAACGCCAATAGCCCGGCCACGGTTGCGGCAAGGATAAGAATAATTACGAACCAGACAGGGCTTAGCCCCCAATTCTTCATAGAAAGTCCAAGGCTGTGTCAGTACGGAGTTAGCGCTCGATGCCAGATGGGGAGCGGTCTGGCGAGTGACCGGGTATCGAGATGACGCAAGTCCGGCGTCATACGCGGGGAAGATGAGGGACGGCCAATCATGGGCGACGGCGATTCCAACCTGTTCGTGAACGCCATCGCCCATGACGGTTTACATCTGTGTCTCCGTTGCACAGTTTACGCGGGCGTTTTGCATTTGTGGAGCGATAAGGAGCGTGAGGCGGCGTCGCCGTTATCGTCTCCAGAAATCGAACAGCGGCAGGTAGGTTCGGGCCGCAGTTGGCGTGAGCGTGGGTGTTCGTTCCGCCGGCGCCAGCCCGCCGAACGGGAGCGGCAGCCAGAAGCGGAAGCCGGGTTTGCGTGGTGGAAGCGGTGGTACAACGGGTCCACCAGTAGGCGTGGGTGTTATGGTCGGGGTATCCGTCGCCGTCGGCGTTATGGTCGGCGTGTCCGTCGGAGTCACTGTCGGCGTATTGGTCGGTGTCGCTGTCGGTGTGTTCGTCGGCGTATCCGTGGGGGTATTGGTCGGGGTCGGTGTGCGCGTGGGGGTGTTTGTCGGCGTCGCCGTGGGCGTGCGGGTCGGCGTATTCGTCGGGGTTGGCGTGCGCGTGGGAGTGTTCGTCGGCGTCGCTGTGGGCGTACGGGTGGGCGTATTCGTCGGCGTCGCCGTGGGCGTACGGGTCGGGGGGGGTGTGCGCGTGGGCGTCGGCGGGTTGGTCGGGGTGGGCGTGGTGTAGAACAAGGTGGACACGTTGCTGGCATCCAGACCGCCGCCGCTGTTCGTAATGCGAAGCCCGCGGGGGATGACCAAATCGCCCCCG
>JAGFJG010000127.1 GCA_024102915.1 Caldilineales bacterium | reverse complement strand
ATGTTCTACAACGCCAGCGCCTTCAACCAGAACATCGGCAATTGGAACACTGCCAACGTCACTGACATGGGCGCCATGTTCAACGGCGCCAGCGCCTTCAACCAGGACATCAGCAATTGGAACACCGGCAATGTCACCAACATGGGCAGCATGTTCAACGGCGCCAGCGCCTTCAACCAGGACATCGGCAATTGGGACACCGCCAATGTCACCACCATGTACTGGATGTTCTCCGGCGCCAGCGCCTTCAACCAGGACATCGGCAATTGGAACACCGCCATTGTCACCGACATGGAAGCCATGTTCTACAAAGCCAGCGCCTTCAACCAGGACATCGGCAATTGGAACACCGCCAATGTCACCACCATGTATGGCATGTTCAACAGGGCCAGCGCCATCAACCAGGACATCGGCAATTGGAATACCGCCAATGTCACCGACATGCGCAACATGTTCTACAACGCCGGCGCCTTCAACCAGGACATCGGCAATTGGAACACCGCCAATGTCACCGACATGCACGCCATGGTCATCGAAGCCGTCGCCCTCAACCAGGACATCGTCAATTGGATCCCCGCCAATGGCACCGCCATGCCCGCCATGTTCTACGAAGCCGGCGCCTTCAACCAGGACATCGGCAATTGGAACACCGCCAATGTCACTGACATGAACTACATGTTCTACAACGCCGGCGCCTTCGACCAGGACATCGGCAATTGGAACACCGCCAACGTCACCGACATGAGCGGCATGTTCAACGGCGCCAGCGCCTTCAACCAGGACATCGGCAATTGGAATACCGCCAATGTCACCACCATGCGCAACATGTTCTACAACGCCAGCGCCTTCGACCAGAACATCGGCAATTGGAACGTAACAAAGGTTGGGGATATGAGTGATATGTTCGCTGGCGCTCAACTTTCAACAGAGAACTACGATGCTTTGCTCAACGGCTGGAATGCGCAAAATTTGCAGCCCGGCGTGAGTTTTCATGGCGGCGCCAGCACCTATTGCTATGGCGAAGCGGCCAGAACCAACATGATCAACTCCGACGGCTGGACGATCACCGACGGCGGGAAGGATTGTACGGCCTTGTTGGCAAAGGACTTTGTGATTAAGGTAAAAACCGATAGTCCGGGAAGCTCATCAGCCACTCAGTTCACGATTCCCACCACCGGCGGCGGCTACAACTACAACGTCGATTGCAACGATGACGGCGTCAACGAAGCCACAGCCCAGACCGGGGATTACACCTGCAACTACGGCGCCGCCGGAACTTACACGATCAGGATCAAGGACAATACAGGAGCGGAAACCGGCTTTCCCCGCATCTATTTCAACGATGGCGGAGATGCTCAGAAGCTGCTCACCATCGAACAATGGGGAACCGGGAAATGGACTTCGATGGCCTCCGCATTTAACGGTTGTTCCAATCTGGCGGGGCAAGCCAGTGATGCGCCGGATCTCAGCAATGTCACCGACTTGAGCTTCATGTTCAGGAACGCCGGGGCCTTCAACCAGGACATTGGCAACTGGAACACCGCCAATATCACCAATATGGCCGCCATGTTCTTACGCGCCGCCGCCTTCAACCAGGACATCGGCAACTGGAACACCGCCAATGTCACCAGCATGACAGGCATGTTCTTCAGCGCCAGCGCCTTCAACCAGGACATCGGCGCCTGGAACACCGCCAATGTCACCAACATGCGCGACATGTTCGACTATGCCAGCGCCTTCAACCAGGACATCGGCAATTGGAACACCGCCAAGGTCACCAACATGTACGGCATGTTCTTCGGCGCCAGCGCCTTCAATCAGAACATCGGCAATTGGAACACCGCCAACGTCACCGACATGAACTACATGTTCTCCGGCGCTCGACTTTCGACAGCAAATTATGATGCTCTGCTCATGGGTTGGGGGGCGCAAAATCTTCAGAACAATGTGGTGTTTGATGGCGGCGCCAGCACCTACTGCCAAGGCGAAAGCGCCAGGACGCATATTATTGATACCTATCACTGGACGATCAGCGACGGCGGGAAGGATTGTGGGACTTCATTGGCAGATGACTTTGTGATTAAGATCAAGACCGATAATCCGGGCACATCAGGCGCTACCCAATTCACCATCCCCACCACCGGCGGTGGCTACAACTACAACGTCGATTGCAACAACGACGGTACGAACGAAGCCATAGCACAGACCGGGGATTACACCTGCAACTACGGCGCTGCCGGAAACTACACGATCAGGATCAAGGACAATACGGGAGCAGGAACCGGCTTTCCCAGCATCCATTTCAACAATGACGGAGATGCCCAGAAGTTGCTCACCATCGAACAATGGGGAACCGGCAAATGGATTTCGATGTGGGCTGCATTTGCCGGTTGTACCAACCTGGCGGGGCAAGCCAGTGATGCGCCGGATCTCAGCAATGTCACCATCATGCGCGGAATGTTCGCCCTCGCCGGGGCCTTCAACCAGGACATCGGCAACTGGAACACCGCCAATGTCACCGATATGGCCGGCGTGTTCTTCGGCGCCAGCGCCTTCAACCAGGACATCGGCAACTGGAACACCGCCAATGTCACCGATATGGGCGGCATGTTCTATGACGCCAGCGCCTTCAACCAGGACATCGGCAACTGGAACACCGCCAGTGTCACCGATATGCGCAGAATGTTCGCAGCCGCCGGCGCTTTCAACCAGGACATCGGCAATTGGAACACCGCCAGTGTCACCAACATGGCCAGCATGTTCGACGGCGCCGGGGCTTTCAACCAGGACATCGGTAACTGGGACACCGCCAATGTCACCGACATGTACGGCATGTTCGACAACGCCGTGGCCTTCAATCAGGACATCGGCAATTGGAACACCGCCAATGTCACCGACATGGCCGGCATGTTCTATTACGCCGGAGCCTTCAACCAGGACATCGGTAATTGGAACACCGCCAATGTCACCAACATGGCCGGCATGTTCAACGGCGCCAGCGTCTTCAACCAGGACATCGGTAATTGGAACACCGCCAATGTCACCAACATGAACTACATGTTCAACGGCGCCAGCGCCTTCAACCAGGACATCGGTAATTGGAACACCACCAATGTCACCGACATGGGCGGCATGTTCGGCTACGCCGGGACTTTCAACCAGGACATCGGCAATTGGAACACCGCCAATGTTACTGACATGAGCAGCATGTTCGAAAACGCCAGCGCCTTCAACCAGGACATCGGCAATTGGAACACCGCCAAGGTCACTGACATGAACTACATGTTCTCCGAAGCCAGCGCCTTCAACCAGGACATCGGCGGCTGGGACACCGCCAATGTCACCGACATGGAAGCCATGTTCTTCAGCGCCGGGGCTTTCAACCAGGACATCGGCAATTGGGACACCGCCAATGTCACCAACATGGGCGGCATGTTCTATGACGCCAGCGCCTTCAACCAGGACATCGGTAATTGGAGCGTAACAAAGGTCGGGTTCATGCATGGTATGTTCAAAGGCGCTCGACTTTCAACAGCAAATTATGACGCTCTGCTCATAGGTTGGGGCGCGCAAAGTCTGCAGAACAATGTGGTGTTTGATGGCGGTGACAGCGTCTATTGCAAAGGTGCAAGCGCCAGGACACATATCATCGATACCTATCACTGGACGATCAGCGACGGCGGCCCAGGCTGCTCCCTCTATTTGCCTCTGATGCGAAGCGCTCCATCGTAGGAGATATTCAATATTCGACAACCCGCCATCGCGCCTGACGACGTCAAACCCTCTGTCACATTCTTTGCAAGCTACACAACATCATGATCGCAGGTGAATCGAGATAGCGCCTGTCTTCTACGAACTGCGAACAAAAACACCCCTGGCTCTGTGCGGCCAGGGGTGTTGATGCAATCGTCAGAAAGGTGATGGTTTAGGCTGCGGCGAATTTGGCGGCCACGGCGTCTCAGTTCACCACGTTCCAGAAAGCGGCCACGTTGTACACGGCATCGATGCCGATCAGGTCAGGGTAGCTGTGCGGGCGGAGGCGGGGGGTGGTTTTCGACAACGCCCTGATCCCCGGCGGGCGATGGACGCAGGCGCAGATCATCACGGCAGCGCTGACTGTGCAAGGGTTATGGGAAACTGCCTGCTCCGACTGCGACGCCTGAGATCGTTTGCTAATCCTCGTCAATATCCCCTTCCGGCATTTCCAGGCTGACCACATCCCCGCGCTCATCGATGACGATACGAAAACCGACCGATTTCAGCATCTCGCGCGCTTGAATCGGGATTGGCTGGCCGACGGCTTCCTCCATGTGATTAAGCGAATACTCGACAGCAGTTTTGCTGAAGATATCGTCTTTGCCCAGCATTTCCAGGGCGCTGCGCACGGCGATGTCGCGATGCGCGTCGATCTGTTCTTTGATCAGGGCGAACACCTGCCTGTCCACCTGCTCGGCATCGATATGTCGTCGGAAACCATCGTCGTCGATCACATAACAGGCATCCTGCCCCACCCAGGCCACGGTCAGCGTCTGGCCGGTTTCATCCGTCACAAGTCCCTGGAACATTGCCGTACTTGCCATGATTCACTTCCATGTTTCAATAACTGAGATGCGACGCCCGGTTGAAGGCGACTGACCACAGCTTAGCAGCACCCGTTGTCTGCGCCAAGTGCGGGGCATCACCGTTGGCAGCCTTGTGTCCGAAACCCGCCCCCAGACCGGTGCGTATAGCGGACAAGAAATCCGAACACAGAGGAGATGCAACCATGAATGCAAAACGACTTTACCGATCCCGTGATGAACGAATGCTCGCCGGCGTTTGCGGCGGTCTTGGCGAATACTTCAGTATCGATCCGACGATTATCCGGCTGGCCCTGCTTTTGCTGGCGATTTGGGGCGGCGGCGGCATCCTGGCCTATATCATCGCCTGGCTGGTCATCCCCGAAGAGCCGCTGCCACAGGGTGAAGACGCTGCCAGCGTGGTCCCCGCCCAAAAGCCCGAAACTGCGCCTGCCCAGCCTGCACCAGCGCCTGAGGCCGAAGCGTCAGTCGAAGCGCCGGCGCAGCCCGCCGAACCTGACGGAGAATCAGCCGCATAACCTGGTTCATATAGATCGTCCCAAATTCAAATGCGAGCCGCTTGAGAGATTCAGGCGGCTCGATACTTTTATCCCGATCTGCTAAACTAAGCGTAATTGCTCTGCCGAGAAAAACCTACCCACAGACTTTCGTGGGCAATTCTTGCCTTCATCGGCGTAATCTGCGAAAT
The DNA here is from genome assembly GCA_024102915.1 of Caldilineales bacterium. Taxonomy (GTDB): domain Bacteria; phylum Chloroflexota; class Anaerolineae; order J102; family J102; genus JAGFJG01. The sequence goes on along the minus strand of JAGFJG010000127.1, from coordinate 14,269 downwards.
CTGCGGTTCCAAACAACTGGAGTTGATATGCCGACCCTGGTCGTACAGGAACAGCGCCTGTATTACTTCGAGCATCGCACCGAAGCGGCGAACCAATCCCCGCCGCTTGTGCTGATCCACGGCGCCGGCGGCAATCTCTACCATTGGCCGCCCTCGCTGCGAAGATTGCCTGGCCGGGATGTCTTCGCCCTCGATCTGCCAGGGCACGGCAAGTCGGTAGGGCCAGGTCGGGCCAGCATCGGCGACTACGTGGAAGTCGTGCGAGATTGGGTTGACGCGCTGGGCCTACCGCAATTTGTGATGGCCGGTCACTCGATGGGCGGGGCCATCGCCCAGGATTTCGCCCTGCGCTATCCTCAGCGGCTCGCGGCGCTGATCCTGGTCAGCACCGGCGCCAGATTGGGCGTCCACCCCCGGCTTCTGTCCTGCGGGGATGAGGAAAGAGCCGAGGTTGGGGAACTGCTGGTAGATTGGGTGCACGGCCCGCAGGCGTCGCCCGCACAAAAACGCCAATACCTGCGCCATTTGCTGGCAGTCGAAACCGATGTGCTGGCTGGCGACTGGACCGCCTGCAATACATTCGATCAGCGCAAGGCGATTGGCACGATCGACCTGCCGGCCCTGGTGCTCGTCGGCGCACACGACCAGATGACGCCGCCCAGATTCGCCCAATTTCTGGGTGCAGCGATGCCGAACGCCGATCTTGTGGTGATCGAAGGCGCCGGGCATATGTTGATGCTCGAACAACCAGCCCTGCTCGCAGCCGCCATATCGGGCTTTCTGGATAGATTAGAGTCGGAGCAGTCTTGACGGAATTTGCGTCTCGTCAGCGAGAACATCGTAAACGAAAATCATCCGCAGGTTTCGCAGATGACACTGATTTGAGCCGGAAGAATCTGCGCCAACCTGTGTGATCTCTGCGCAACAATTCGGGGCTGGCTCGGTCAGGTCAGGAAGAAGCGTCGGGCGACCCATTCGTCCGGGCGAAGGTGATAATTGGGCAACGGGGACTGAAGTACAGAGGCCTTGCTTGTAATGTTTGTTAATGTAACTGACAGCATACTGTACGCGAATTTCATTGAGTCAGAACACCGAACCACATAGAATGTTATCATTACGAAATATCAATTGCGTCTTCTACCCCCTCCCGAGGTATCTCATGCTTAATGTTCAGGAGCAACTTATGTCGAGTCAAGAATTGTTTGGCCCTGGTCTCGAATTGTCCCAGGATGATTTGCGTTTCAAACTCATGCGGCTCAACTGGCTCCAACATCGAAAGTTTGCGCAGGAAATCGCTGACCTGGATCTGACCGTCCCGCAGTTCTACACTTTGAATGCGTTGGTCACGCTGGGGGGGCGGTCGTCGATGGGCGCACTTTCGCGGCATGCGCATCAGGTTTCCGCCACCATGACCGGGATCGTCGATCGGCTTGTGCGCGATGGCCTGGTCATTCGGGAACGAGATGAACAGGATCGACGCTCGGTTGTGGTCGAGATTACGCCGGAAGGGCGAAGATTGGTGGAATGCGCCTGGGAGCGTGCGCTGGGTTCCCTCGACCACACTTTCGAATCGCTGACGCCAACCGAACGCCTGACAGCCTCCAAGCTTTTCGACTCTCTAGTCGCCGAAATCGAAATAGACTGACCCCGGATTTACCGTCCTCCCCCCGGTTTTTGGGAGGAACGATGTCGCCACTACAAAACTGCCGTCGACAAAACTCAGAAGCGTGAGATCAGGATTTCGATGATCTCACGCTTCGTCTTGTAAATAGCGGGCAAGCAGGACTTTCGCCCGCCGCGCCGCCCGGCCGCGATGGCTGATGCTGTGCTTTTCAGCGGCATCGAGTTGGGCATAGGTGCGGCCATACTTGGGCACAAAGAAGACGGGGTCATAGCCGAAGCCATTGCTCCCGCGCGGATTAGGCGTGATCACACCGCTGCTCACGCCGTCGGCAGTGAAAATCACTTCGTCCGGCGTCGCCACCGCCACCACACATCGAAACACCGCCGCCCGCAAATGGTAGGGCAAATCACCCAGCCTTTCGAGTAGGATGTCAACCCGGTCGGAGTCGCTGGCATCGGGGCCGGCATGGCGGGCCGAGGCGACGCCGGGCCAACCATCCAGCGCATCCACTTCGAGACCGCTGTCATCCGCCCAGGTGAGAAGCCCACTTGCTCTGGCGTATTCCATCGCCTTGAGGATGGCGTTCTCCTGAAACGTAGCGCCCGTTTCCTCGACCTCCCGTTCAATCCCCTGTTCTTCCAGCCACGTGATTTGCACCGGCAATTCGGCCAGCAGTTCTTCATATTCTCGGACTTTGCCCGGATTTCGGGTGGCGACAAGCAGTTGGGTCGGCATGGGCGTGATGGAAGAAATGGGAGAAGGTTTGGGTGGAGCGAAATCGTAACATATAATGCGAGGGTCGCCTAGCGATTTGGGCGCATCGCCAGGAAATCACGTTTATGTCTGCCAATCGTCATCCGTTGCGCGTCTTTTCGGGCACAGCCAATCTGCCGCTGGCCGAAGAGGTGGCGCGCCATTTATCCAAACCGCTGGGACACAGCACGACCGTGCACCTGGCCGATTCCGAAATCCATGTCACGATCGACGAATTGGTGCGGGATGACGACATCTACATTGTGCAGCCCTGCCCGCAGCCCGTGAACGATAATTTGATGGAGTTATTGCTTTACATCGATGCCTTTCGCCGGGCTTCGGCGCACGCCATCAATGTCGTCATCCCCTATTTCCCGTATGCGCGGCAGGAACGGATGGCCAAAGGCCGCGAGGCGATCAGCGCCCGCGTGGTGGCGACCATGCTGGAAACGATGGGGGCGAATCGGGTCATTTATGTCGACATCCATGCCGAAGCGACGCAAGGATTCTTCACCATCCCGGTCGATCCGCTGTCGGCCATGGAGGTCTTCGCCGCCTTCTTCTGGCACCAGGAACTGGTCAATCCCGTTGTCGTCGCCCCGGATGTCGGTCGGGCCAAGGTGGCGGGCCGGTTCGCCCAATTGCTCGACCTGCCGCTGGTGATCATGCACAAACGCCGCACCGGATTCAATTCCGTGGAAACGACCGGCATCGTCGGCGATGTCGAAGGGACGACGCCGATCGTGTTCGATGATGTGATGGCGGGCGGCAGTGTGTTGGTGCAATTGGAGGAGCTGGTTAAGGCCGGCGCCCGCCCTGAAATCCGCCTGGCGATCACGCATCCGGTGCTGTTGCCCAGCGCACTGGAACGGTTGAATGCGCCCTACATCCACCAACTGGTGGTGACCAATACCATACACGTCCCCCCCGAAAAACAGCATCCCAAACTGGTGGTGCTATCCATTGCATCCCTGCTGGCCGAGGCGATTACGCGTATCCACGGCGGCGAATCGATGGGACCGCTGCTCAAACACCTGGGGTGACGAGGAGAATCTGATTATGCTACGACGACCGAGTCGGCCTCAGCCCGACCGTATCGAAGTCCACATCGGCCCCAACGCCAACATGACGGGAAACATCAAATGCGATGGTTCCGTCAAAATCGACGGCGTTTTTGACGGCGGCCACATCGAGACTTTGGGAAATGTGATCATCGGTTCGGAAGCGCGAGTTCTGGCCGACATCAAGGCGCGCACGGTATCTGTGGCCGGGGCCTATCGCGGCGAATTGAATGCCCAACGGCTGGAATTGCTCGAAGGCGGACAGATATGGGGCGTCATTCGTGTGGCGTCTTTCCTGCTCGACGATGACGCCTTTATGCACGGCGAGTTGATCATGGTGAAAGATGGCGAGGAAGAGCCGATCTTCCCGGCGTCGCCGGCCGTCAAGGAATCGAAGCCGTTAGTGGAATCGGTTGATCTTGCTGCCGAGTAGACGCTAACATGCCGAGCAACCTGGTCCTTTTCGATCATGACGGCGGGCTGGACGACTATTTGGCCCTGATGTTGCTGCTCAGCTACGAACACATCGATCTACAGGGCGTGATCGTCACCCCGGCTGATTGCTACATCCGACCGGCTGTGGGGGCCACGCGCAAAATCATTGACATGATGGGGCAATCGCACGTCCCCGTGGCCGAAAGCGCCGTGCGCGGCGTCAACCCTTTTCCGCGCGCATTCCGTCGCAGCTCTTTCCACGTCGACCATTTTCCCATTCTCAACCGCAGGGAGCATATCGACACGCCGCTCCTGAGCGAAACCGGCCAACAGTTCATGGTTCGCGCCTTGCGCGCAGCCCCCGAACCGGTCGTCATCCTGGAAACAGGTCCGCTGACAACCATCGCCGCCGCTCTGGCATCCGCCCCCGATATCGCCGCCAAGATCGAATCCATTCTGTGGATGGGCGGGGCGCTGAACGTGCCGGGCAATGTCTCGCATTGGATCGATGGCGGCCAGGATATGTCGATGGAATGGAATGTGTACTGGGATCCGATCTCGGCGCACCAGGTCTGGCAAACTGACATTCCGATCATCCTCTGCCCGCTCGACATCACCAACACAGTCCAGATCACATCAGACTTTGTGCGCACGCTGAGCCGTCGCCCGCAATACCCCGTCTCCGAATTGGCGGCCTATTGCTATGCCCTGGTCATGCACCAGGATTACTACTGTTGGGACGTGCTCACCACCGCCTATCTCGGTCGCCCCGACCTGTTCACGACGAAGGAATGGGAAGTTGAGATCATCCCGGAGGGGTGCAGCCAGGGGCGCACGCAGGTGACGCCCGGCGGCAAGCGTATCACCGCCCTGGAAAGCGTCGAAAAGGAAACTTTTTTCGATCACCTGTTGGCGCAGTGGGCGCGCTAGTGTTAAGCCAATGAAATCCTGGCGCACAAAGACAAGAGGATCATCCGCAGATTTCGCAGATTACACAGATTGACTCCCCTGAAAAAAACGAATCAACGCAAAGGCATAAAGGAAATCCTTGAGGTTCGCAAAGGATTCAATATCGAAATCGCCTCCTTTTCACTCTTTGCGACCTCTGCGACTTTGCGTTAAACCTTCGCATCCCATTCCCCACCCGTTTGGCTGGTTTAGGGACAATCACGATGAGAAATCATGGCATATAAGAACCTCGGTGAGTTTATCAAACGGCTGGAATCGAATGGGGAACTGATTCGCATCTCCGCCCCGGTGGACCCCTACCTGGAAATCACCGAAATCACGGATCGGATCAGCAAGGGACCTATCGATCAGAACAAAGCCTTGCTATTCGAGAAAGTGAAAGGCTCGGACATGCCGGTGTTGATCAATTCGCTGGGCGGGCCGCGGCGCATGGCCTGGGCTTTGGGCGTGAATGACCTGAACGACCTACGCGATAACCTGGCGAGACTGGTCGATCTCAAACTGCCGCAGGGCATGGGGCCAGCCCTGGGTCGCGCCACCGACATGCTGGGAGCGCTGCGCAGCATCGGCCTCAAGCCCAAAATCGTGGGCAAAGCGCCTGTGCAGGAAGTGGTCAGAACCGGTGACGAAGCCACCCTCGCTGGCATCCCCATCCTTACCTGCTGGCCCGAAGATGGCGGCCCCTACGTTACAATGACCACGGTCATCAGCCGTGATCCGGTCAGCGGCGGGCGCAATGTGGGCATGTATCGCGTGCAGGTTTACGACGAGCGCACGGTGGGCATGCACTGGCAGCTTCACAAAGGCGGGGCCGAGCACGAGCGCGTGGCTCGCGAGAAAGGACAGGAACAGGTTCCTGTCGCCATCAGCCTCGGCGGCGACCCGGCTGTGATGTGGTCGGGCAGCGCCCCTTTGCCGCCCGGCATCGACGAATTCCTGCTGGCGGGCTGGCTGCGCGGCAAGCCGGTCGAGTTGGTGAAATGCGTTTCGCAGCCTCTCGAAGTCCCCGCCGAAGCCGAGATCGTGATCGAGGGTTACGTCGATCCGGCGGAAAGCCGCATGGAAGGGCCGTTCGGTGACCACACCGGCTTCTACACTCCGCCCGCCCTCTATCCCGTCCTGCACATCACCGCCGTCACGCATCGCCGCAACCCCATCTATCCCACCACCATCGTGGGCAAACCGCCCATGGAAGATTATTGGATGGGCAAGGCCACCGAGCGCCTATTCCTGCCGTTGATGAAGATTTTCCAGGGCGAGATCGTGGATGTGAACATGCCGGCGGCGGGCGTCTTCCACAACCTGATTTTCGTCTCGATCAAAAAGCGCTATCCCGGCCATGCTCGCAAAGTGATCAACGGCCTATGGGGCTTGGGTCTGATGATGCTGACCAAGTGCATCGTCATCGTCGATGCGGATGTGGATGTGCAGAACGAGGCCGAAGCCTTCTTCCATATGTTCGGTAATGTGGATTGGAGCCGGGACGTGATCATCCAGGATGGCCCGGTCGATGCGCTCGATCATGGCAGCCACAACTTCGCCTTCGGCGGAAAGATGGGCGTCGATGCCACGCGCAAGCTGCCCGAAGAAGGCTATACGCGCGGGTGGCCCACCCCAATCGAGATGAGCGAGGAAGTCCGGGAACGGGTGACCCGGCGCTGGTCGATATATGGGTTTTAGGAAATCAATAGGGGGTATTGAGTCTGTGCGGCAGCGGACTTCAGTACCCAATATCCAATATCTTATCCCCTACTTCATCACCAGCTTGCCGCGATAGCGTAGATAAGTGGCGTAATCGATGGGCGTGCGCCGGGCGATGTAATCCTCGGTGGTGGGGGCAAGCAAGCGGCGGTCGCGGATGCTGTCCTTGACCTCAAACGACATGGCATCGCTGCCCGCGCCAGAGCCAAAGGAAACAACCAGCACCCGGTCGCCCGGTTCAGCTGCGTCCAGCACAGCGGTAAGCCCGACAATCGAAGCGCCGGAATAGGTGTTGCCGATGCGCCCGACCAACAGACCTGTCTCCCACTGTTCCGGCTTGAACCCCAACTCCTTGGCCGCCCGTGTGGGGAACTTGACATTGGGCTGATGCAGCACCACATAGCGATAATCGGCTGCCGTGCGTCCCATCTCCTCCAGGATCATCTCGCCAGCAGTGACGACATGATGGAAATAAGCGGGCTCGCCGGTGAAGCGCATGCCGTGCGAAGGATACTCAGCCTTGGGCCGCCGCCAGAAATCGGGCGTGTCGGTGACATACGAGAGCGAGCCCTCGAACAGGGCGACCGAGCGGTCGGCTGGCCCGACGATGACCGCCGCCCCGCCTGCGCCCGCCGTGTATTCCAGGGCGTCGCCTGGCCGGCCCTGGGCCGTATCCGCACCGATGCCCATAGCGAAATCGGCCATGCCTGAACCCACCATGCCCACCGCGGCGATAATCGCTTCCGAACCAGCTTTGCAGGCGAATTCCCAGTCGGCGGCCTGCACCATCGGCGCCGCGCCCACGGCCTCGGCCACGATCGTCGAGGTGGGCTTGACCGCATAGGGATGGCTTTCGCTGCCCACCCAAATGGCGCGCAGATCGGTGGGGGCGATGCCGGCGCGCGTCAGGGCGTTGCGGGCGGCTTCGATGGCGATGGTGGCGGTGTCCTCATCCAGGCCGGGCACAGCCTTTTCGTCGATGGGCAATCCGGCTGTGCCATCGCTCCACATCTCGGAGACTTCGCTGGCGGGGAGTCGATAGCGGGGTATGTAAGCGCCGTAGCCGGTGACGCCGACCGGACGGGTAGGTTGTAGAAGCATGGTGAACTCTGTTGGTAATGGGTATGGGTCGATTGGGTATTGGATAGAGAATCAACCGCCAATACCCACTATCTGATATCGATTATCGTTGCCGTCGCGCGTGCAGCGCCATATGCCCGCGCTGGATGCCTTCGCTGACCAGGGCGCGCAAAGCCGCCAGGTTCTGGGCCAGGCCGGCCGCCACGATGATCTCGGCCAACTCGCGGGCGTTGGGGTCGCCCAACAGCCTGAGGTTAGTCCGAACGGCGGGGTGCAGCCGGGTCATCCCGCCCACTGTGCCCACGGCCAGCGGCATTTCCAGGCGACCGTACAGATAGCCCTGCGCCACGTCCCAGGCGGTCAATGCCCGGTAATGGCCGTCACGGGCGGCGTAAGCGTGTCCGCCCGCCCCGATCGCCCGCCAATCCTGGCCGGTGGCCAGGGCCACGGCGTCGATGCCGTTGAAGATGCCCTTGTTGTGCGTGGCGGCGCGATAGGGGTCCGCCAGGGCAAAGGCATTTGCCTCGTAAATCCCCTGGGCCACATCCTCGCCGTCGTATTCGTCGCTGGCAAAGGCGCTGACCGGAATGCTGCACTCGGCCCAGGCCAGGCGTTGGTCGCTAAGATTGGAAAGGATGCGCAAGAGCGCCCGTCCGCCGCTGAGCGCTTCCAGTTCGGGAGCCAGGGTCTCGCAGGCGGTGTTAATGGCATTGGCGCCCATGGCGTCGCGGGTGTCCATCAGCAAATGCACGACCAGCATGGCGCCGGCAGGCGTATCGTTCAGGAAACGCACTTGCAGGTCGCGCAGGCCGCCGCCCAGCTTACGGATGGTGGGGTGCAGGTCGGCGATTTGGGCCAGCAATGCCTCTTTTTCATCCAGGATGCGGGCAGCAGCGGCGGCGGGATTGGGCACGTCGAGCAATTGCATCTGGCCAATCATCACTGGTTCGCTGCTGCCGGTACGGAAGCCGCCGCCAGCGCGAGCCAGCCGGGCGGCATTGGCCATGGCCGCCACCACCGACGGCTCTTCGATCACCAGGGGGATGATGATCTCGCGGCCATTGATGACGAAGTTCGGGGCCACAGCCAGCGGCAGGGAGAAGAGGCCGATGGCGTTTTCCACCAATCGATCGGCCATGTTCTCGTCCAGGCCGCCATCCAGCGCCGAGCGATCGGCGGCGTCGAACTCCGCCCAAGCGGCGATCACATCCCGGCGTTCGGCAATAGTCTGATTATAGAAACCAGTCAGGCGGCTGCTGTGTTCGTTCGTGGTCATCGAGAAAGGGCATAAAAAAGCCCACGCATCGCTGAAATCTCAGGCGGTGTTGGGCGAATTGACAGGCAGAATCATAGCAGCGGACATCTGTCAAAACCTACCAAAAATCGGTTCAAGGTACCAAGTTGTTCTCGCACCTTTTGAATCTCTGCGTTCTCAGCGGCCTCTGTGATTGAAAATCATCAATGCAGCAGAGCCGACTTTGAACCTGGAACGTTCAACGCCGAACCAAAGTCAGGTTCTTTGCGGGCCGTAATCGATGCTGCTATAGCGCATGAGCTTGTTCAGACGATGCGTCGATTTGATGTTGCGCACCGTGCCCGACCGTGAGCGCATGACGATAGAGTGGGTGATCGCCCCGCCGCCGAAATAGCGCACGCCGTTGAGCAGCGCCCCGGTGGTGACGCCGGTGGCCGCAAAGAAGACGTTGTCGCTTTGCACCAGATCATCGATGTGGAGCACACGATCGAGGTCCAACCCGGACTGAATGGCCGCCTGTTGCTCGTCATCGTTGCGCGGCCACAGCCGGCATTGCATCTCGCCGCCCATGCATTTCAGCGCCGCCGCCGTGATCACCGCTTCGGGCGAACCGCCCACGCCCATCAGGATATCAACACCCGAATCGGGCAGGCAGGTTGCGATGGCCGCCGCCACATCGCCGTCGCTGATCAAAAGGATGCGGGCGCCGGTCTCGCGCACTCTGGCAATGAGGTCGGCATGGCGAGGCCGGTCGAGGATCATGACGGCGATATCGTTGGAGGCTTTGTTCAGAGCACGGGCCACGCGGCGGATGTTCATTTCCACCGATGAGTTGATGTCGATCATGTCGCGGGCCTCAGGGCCGACGGCGATCTTGTCCATGTAGACCACATCATAAGGGTTGTACATGGTGCCACGCTCGGCCACGGCCACCACCGCCAGCGCCCCCGATCCGCCCTTGGCCGTGAGAGTTGTGCCATCGATGGGATCGACGGCGATATCGACCCGAGGCGGCACGCCCGTCCCCAGCTTTTCGCCGTTGAACAGCATGGGCGCTTCATCTTTCTCGCCCTCGCCAATGACGACAAGGCCATCCATCGTCAGCGAATTGAGTACCAAACGCATGGCATCAACGGCGGCCTGATCGGCGCTCTCCTTCTCACCTCGTCCCACCCAACGGCCGGCAGCCAGCGCCGCCGCCTCGGTCACGCGCACCAGATCCAGCGCCAGATTTCGGTCAGGTTGTAAGCTCATCGTCGCCGCTCCTTTGCTGCGTTAATGATCGAAGATTAACGGAGACGCTAAAGGTTCTGCTCAATCTTCAATACTTTATCATTGATCTACTGTCTCGTCGCTTGCGGAATTGTAGCACAGCCGTCGTCTGGGCAGGTAACGATTGCGCTTCACCCCCCGACTGAAGCGCGCTTTAAAACCCCTGCAACAACGACAGATCGGCGATACCGTCGGGTAGGGCGGCGATGCGCTGCACCAGGGCCAATCGGGCGGCGCGCAGGTCGGGGTCATCCGCCATCACCAGCACATTCTCGAAGAAGGCGTTGATGGGGGCTTGCAACGCCGTCAGCGCGGCGACAAGGCCGGGGACATCATCGATGCCGTCCCCCAACTTCAGATAGGCGGCGTGCAGGTCACGGGTGACGGGGTCCACATACGCGTCCGGGTTGAGAGCGAAGGTCTGGTCGAGGCTGCGCACAATGCGCTTGCAACGAGCGTAAGCCGTGAACACGTCCATCCAGTCGGGATGGGCCACGACTCTGGACAAGTCGGCCACGGCTTGCGATGCGCGGGCGGGATCGACGCCCTGCTCCGCCAATACGGCTTCGGTCACATCATGGGCGAACCCTTCCTCGCGCAACACGCCATACAATCGCCGTGTCACAAACTCGGCGGCTTCGGTGATCACATGCTCACCCACGGCCACGGGCTGCAACCCGGCCGCAGCACTCAGCCCGGCCTTCACGTCGAACGATTGCCCGGCGGCGATCAGGTTTTGCACGATACCGAGGGCGTCGCGGCGCAGGCCAAAGGGATCGGCGGTGCTCTTGGGAGCCAGGCCTACGGCGAACAACCCGGCCAGGCTGTCGAGACGGTTGGCCAGATTGAGGGCCAGACCGGCGGGGCTGAGAGGCTGGTCGGGTTTGGCGATGTACGATTCCCGGATCGCCCGCGCCACCGTAGCGTCCTCGCCGCTGTTCAGGGCGTAAATCTCGCCCAAAATCCCCTGCAACGAGGTGATCTCGACCACCATGTTCGTGGCCAGATCGGCCTTGCTGAGGGTGGCGGCGCGGCTGGCCGCTTGCGCATCAGCCTGCGACAATCCCAACATCCCGGCGATCTGCGGCGTCAATTGCTCCAGGCGATGCACCTTGTCCAACATGGAGCCAAGCTGCTCCTGGAAAGTGAGCTTTTGCAGATCGGCGTTGAATGATTCCAGGGGGCGTTTGCGATCTTCGCGCACGAAATAGGCGGCGTCGGCGTAGCGCGCCCGGATCACCGCTTCGTTGCCGCGGGTGACCAGTTCGGGGTCGCGGTCGGCACCGTTGGCGATGGTGATAAAGTAGGGGAGGAGGGTGGGTGAGTAGTTGGTTGGTGGGTTGGTGGGTTGGTTAGATTCGGCCAATTCGCCAAGCACGGGGAAGTAGCGCTGGTGCTTTTTCATCACCGTGATCAGCACGGGGGTGGGGAGTTCGAGATAGTCCGGGTCGAAGCGACCCAGCAGGGCCAGGGGCTGCTCGACCAGATCGGTGACCTCGTCCAGCAGGGCGGGATCATCGGGCACATGGCCGCCGACCGTGCTTGCAGTCTCTTGCAGCGCCGCCACGATCTGACGCTGACGTTCATCCCGATCCACGACGATGCCCGCGCCCTCGACTGTGGCGAAGTAATCGCCAGCCGAAGCAATCGGCAGTTCGGGCGAGCCGTGCGGGCGCAGGCCGCGGCTGAGGTTGCCGCTGAGCACACCGGCATGGGTGAAAGGCACGACCTGATCGCCATAGAGGGCGACCAGCCAGCGCAGGGGCCGGCTGAAGCTGGCGTTGCTGGCATTCCAGCGCATCGATTTGCCGAAGCGCAAGCCAGCCAGCCAGCTTTGCAGCAGATCGGGCAACAGCAGGTGCGTGGGCTGGCCGGACACATGCTTGACGGCATAAATGTAGCGCTTGCCGCCCTCCTCGCGCACTTCCAGATCGGCAACGGCCACGCCCTGGCCGCGGGCGAAACCCTCGGCGGCTTTGGTGGGCGCACCCAGGCTGTCGAAAGCCCGATCGGCGGGCGGTCCCCGAAATTCCTGGGTGTCGGCGGCCTGTTGGGCGGTGAGTTTCTGCACGTAGACGGCGATGCGCCGCGGCGCGCCCTTGACTTCGACGGCTTCAAAGCTGAGGCGGGCGGCGGCGAGCGCGGCGGGCACGGTTTCCTGCAATTGGGCGATGGCGTCGCGCAGGTCGTGCGGGGGCAGTTCTTCCACGCCGATTTCCAACAACAGGTCGGCGGCGGGGGAGGAGGGGGCGAGGGGGGTGGGGAGGGATAGAGAGGATGAGGAGGAGAAAGAGGGAGAGGAAGAGGGAGTGTCGGGGGGGAGCATGGGGTATTCCAGGCGTTGGCGCTGCTCCACGTAGGCTTCGGCCACGGTGCGGGTCATGTCGCGCATGCGCCGGAAGTAGTTGGCGCGCTCGGTCACGCCCACGGCCCCGCGCGTGTCCAGCAGATTGAAGGTGTGTGAGCATTTCAGCACGTAATCGTAGGCGGGAATCACCAGCCCGCGAGCGATGGCGGCTTTGGCCTCGGCTTCGTATAGGTCGTACCACAGGCGCAGGCGCTCGACATCGGCGGCGTTGAAGGCGTATTCACAGTGCTCGATCTCCGGCTGTTTGAGCACGTCGCCATAGGTGTGGCTGTCGTCCCATTGCAAATCCCAGACCTCGCGTACACCCTGCAGGAACATGGCGATGCGTTCCAGGCCATAAGTGATCTCCACCGAGACTGGGTCCAGATCCAATCCGCCCGCCTGCTGGAAATAGGTGAACTGTGTGATCTCCAGGCCGTCCAGCCACACTTCCCAGCCCAGGCCCCAGGCTCCCAACGCCGGGCTTTCCCAGTTGTCCTCGACAAAACGGATGTCGTGGGCGTCCAGGTCGATGCCGATGGCGCGCAGGCTTTGCAGATACAATTCCTGCGGGTTACCAGGGTCGGGCTTAAGGATGACCTGGTACTGCGTGTGCATCTGCATGCGGTTGGGGTTTTCGGCGAAGCGGCCGTCGTCGGGACGATAGGAGGGTTCGACATAGCCCACATTCCACGGCTCTGGGCCGAGCACGCGCAGAGTGGTGGCGGGGTTGGCGGTGCCGGCGCCGACCTTTTCGCTATAGGGCTGCCAGATCAGACAGCCGTTTTCAGCCCAGAAGCGTTCCAGGCGGGAGATCATGTCTTGGAAGTTGAGGGGCATGGTTGGGTATTGGGTGGTCAGTGGTCAGTGGTCAGTGGTCAGTGGTCAGTGGTCAGTGGTCAGTGGTCAGTGGTCAGTGGTCAGTGGTCAGTGGTCAGTGGTCAGTGGTCAGAAAGTGATTGTCGCAAAGTTGACGAGACACACAATACGCATCGCGTCTTCGCGTTTCACGCGCTTTCAAAACGAAACCGGCAGATCGGGCAGGCCCAGCGTTGGGCCGGTGCGATCTACCGGTTTCCCGGTGTTGATGATGCTCATTCTATCGTAAGTTTCGGGTCACTTCCAAGAAAGGTAGACTCAGCCAGCGTCTACGACCTGCAATCCCAAATACTCCGCAAATGGTTCGAAGTCGCGGTCACTGTGCAACAATCGCAGGTTGTGGGCGATGGCGAAACTGGCAATTATGCTATCGATGGTTTTACCAACGGTGATGTCGCACCGTCGTATCGTCGTTGCGGATTCTATTTCTTCTTCGGCGAATTTTGCGCAACTTGCAGCGATTTTCCCATCCACACGCCCAACTCTTCCGGCGATTCGAGCACCTCTTCGGGCACACGATAATAGGGCATGCGCTGGAATTGGGGCATGCCGGCGTCCTCGTAATCGGCCCGGTTGCTGTCATCGACCTTGAAGTGCAATTCGTCGTCCGAGGTGATCAGGGCGAACATCCCCCACTCCGAGAAAATGCCCACGCCGCCGAACATGCCGCGGGCCTGCACGGGATAGTGCGGCGTCATCAGGTCGAGCACATAGGCTTTGTATTCGGGGCTGGTCGCCATAATCGATAATCTCCCGGTGCGATAAATGGTGGTCAGGGCCAGACCTGCTCGAAGGCGTTGTCCTGCACCTGATAGCTGTAGATCGGCGCGTCGCTGCGGTCGCCCACGGCGTCATAGCGCACCTGCCCGATCCGGGTGTCGCGCGACAGGCCA
>JAGFJG010000120.1 GCA_024102915.1 Caldilineales bacterium | reverse complement strand
GGGCTGATGGTAAGGTACAATTCTGCTCGTAGGTCATGGCTGTGCTCCTTGCTAGTGATTTGATTGGTCACCAGAGGATACACCATGACCTACTGCCTTGAAATTACAGAACGAAGTTTACACTCTCCATTCCGGTTGTTCATCACGCTTATTGAGATACAATTTTTTCAAATAGGCTGGCTTTAAAGAGGATAAAAACATGCAATATGATTTAGGGCTCATCGTTACCACCATCATCAATTTTAGTCTGAAAGTAATTGCGGCGTTCCTGATCTTCGCGATCGGGCGTTGGTTGGCGAAAAGGGTGTCTGGATTAGTGCGTCGTCAACTGTCTGGGCGAGGCGTTGATGAGGCGGTTGTCCGCATGGCGGCGACGCTTGTCAACATTGGCGTCCTCATACTTGCGGTTGTGGTGGCTCTGGGCGTGCTGGGTGTGCAGACCACGGTCTTCGCTGCCTTGGTTGCCGCTCTGGGAATCGCGGTCGGGCTGGCCTTACAAGGGGCGCTGGCCAATTTCGCCGGCGGCGTGCTCATCCTCACTTTCCGGCCATTTCGCATCGGCGATCTGGTCGAGATCAGCGGGACGATCGGTATCGTACAAGATATCCAGATCGTCGCCACGGTCCTGTCGGCGATTGACGGCAGCACCGTGATCATGCCTAACGGCCAGGTGTCTGGTAACAAAATAGTCAACTATTCTACCAGCGGCATTCGACGCGTCGACATGGTTTTTGGCATTGGCTATGATGATGATATTCAGTTGGCGAAAAGCATACTCACCGAAGTCATCTCGCAGAATGCGCTCATCCTGCCCGAGCCTGCACCTGTTATCCGCGTTTCCGAATTGGCGGATAGCAGCGTCAATTTTTCAGTGCTGCCGTATGCCAAGTTGGAGCATTTTTGGGACGTGAAATTCGATACGATCGAGCAGGTGAAGAAACGCTTCGATGAAGCGGGCATATCGATCCCATTCCCGCAACAGGATGTTCATTTCATTTCTGCATCTTCTGCACCGAACAATTCCTGACAACTGAACAATCCAAACACGCCAGGTGAGCGCCAGATGTAAAGAGCGATTTTCAGGGAGCGATTATGGTTCTACGCAAAATCGTCTTCACAGGCTTCGACTTACGGGCGCGCTTCGTAGTGCAATCGAATTGGTCGAACTGCATCTGCTTGCTGGAGCTATGATAAGGAGGTATGGCCGCGGGTTCGTTACGCGAACTGCGTCGTCGGTGCTACAATAATCGCAGCCATCAATGAAGATAGCCCACTCGAGGGGATGCCCATGAGCAGTCTCGCAGATTTCCGGATTTCTCAACCCAACCTGGAACGCAGCGTCCAACGGCAGCGGGTGTTCCGCTACCTTCTCGTCCTGCGTTGGACGACGCTCGTGCCCGTATTGGCCGCAATCCTGGCCCCATCACCAGCGACCGCCGCCAGCAGCGCTTTGACGCAGGCTTTGCTGCTCGCCATCGTGATCAACGCGGCGTTGACGCTGTTCCAAAAGCAAATCAACAGCCTCCTTAATGCTTATCCCATTCTGTTGGGAATCGACCTGCTGCTGACCGCTTTTCTGGTCTGGACCACCGGGGCCGAAGCCAGCCCTTTCTATCTCTATAGCCTGACGCCTATCTTGGGTGCGGCCTACTTTTTCCGCATCCGCGGCGGACTGATCACCGCCCTGTGCTACACGGCGCTGTACCTGGCTGCCGTTTTCATGCTGCCTCCGCAGGTCGCGGGCGAGATCAATCTCTCGCTGGCGGTGGGGCAGATGATAGGCTTTTTCGTTATTGCCCTGGTCTTTGGCTATGCTTCCCAACTTCTGGCCGAATTACAGCACACACACGACGAACTGACCGCCAGCAATGCCGAACTCTCCCGACGTAACCGTGACCTGCACTTGCTGCAATCCCTCACCTTGCTCCTGCAATCGTCAGTGGACCCGACCGAATTGGAGGAATACATTGTGCGCGGGCTGGTGGAGGAAATGGGATATCGGCGGGCGGTCATTGGCCTGCTCGATCAGGATCGCAATGTGCTTTCGTCCTGGCTTGTGCAGGAGCGCCAGACTGCCAACGAGCGCCCATTGGGCCATACAGAATTGATTTCGCTGACCGAAGGTTTCGGGCCGCTGATGGACGCCCTGCACGGGAAAAGGGTTGTTGAGATCAGCGATGGCAGGCCCGCGACAGATTCATCGGGGTTTGCCGGTCGTCTGGTTATGGGCGAACACTATCTGCTGCTCCCGCTTGTGTTGCGCGAGAACCTGCTGGGCATCCTCATCGTCGACGAATTGCCGGCAACAGCCCGGCTTACCTCTGCCGAACTGGATTCGTTGGAACGGCTGGCCGCCCATGCCGGGGTGGCGCTGGGCAGTGTGCGCCTCTGCATCAACCGGGCACAGCAGCAGGCTGTGCTGGATGAACGCAATCGCATTGCCGCCGACCTGCATGATAGCATCAGCCAGGTGCTCTATGGGCTGGCGTATGGGCTTGATGCCTGCGTGCAACTATTGCCCGGTCATCCGGAAACAGTGCGCCAGGAATTACAGAAATTGCAGCCGGTGGTGGCGGACGGCCAGGCGCAGATGCGCAAGGCGATCTTCGACATGCGCTCGGACGAAATCCTCTCCGACACCTTTTCGGCTCGACTCCACCGTCATCTTCACGCCATCTGTCCCGCCCGCAAACTGGCGTTACGCATTGAACTGCCCGGCGACTTCGACCGGCTCGATTCCGAAACCCGTCGCCATCTCTATCGCATCGCTCAGGAAGCGATGACCAATGCCGCCAAACACGCCGCCGCTCACCGCATCGTCGTCACCGTCACCACCGCCCAGGAGAGCGTGCAGGTGCGGGTTGAGGATGATGGTCGGGGTTTCGATGTCACGCACGTGGACCGGGTGCAACATCTCGGTATTCAATCTATGACCGAACGGGTGGAGCAATTGGGCGGCGTACTCGATATCCGCAGCGCCCCGGATCAGGGCACATTGGTCGCCGCTAAAATACCGCAATCCCACCTGGCTGCGCTGCCGACACCATGAGCGAACGGCCGATCCGCCTGCTGCTGATCGACGACCACGCCATGCTGCGGCAGGGGCTATGCCTGGCGCTGAACCTGCAACCCGACATGGAGGTTGTGGGCGAGGCTGGTTCTGGCGGCGCGGGCGCGGAGCAGGCCGCTCGTCTGCAACCGGATGTGATCTTGCTAGACCTGAACATGCCCGACATGGACGGCATCGAGGTGTACCAGCGCTTGCAGCGGCTGGCCCCGCGCTCGCGGGTGCTGATTCTATCCGGCATTCATGCCGACGCCCGCGTGTATGCCACAGTGGAAGCGGGCGTGGATGGCTATATCGTCAAAGACGCATCCACCACCGAACTGGTCACGGCGATCCGGGCGGTGGCGGCGGGCGACGCCTATTTCCATCCCATGATCACGCGGGCGCTCACCAATTATCTGCGCGGGCCAGCCCAACCCGCCGCCCTGGACGCGCGCCTGACCACGCGGGAACTGACCGTTTTGCAACTCATCGCCACCAGCGCCACCAATCGCGACATCGCCGGGCAACTTCATGTCAGCGAAGAGACGGTGCGGACGCATGTCAAGAGCATTTTGCGTAAGCTCAACCAGCCCACACGCACTCAGGCGGTGTTGGAAGGTGTGCGGCTGGGATTGATTTCGGTGGAGTAAGGCATGAGGAAGAGGACGAGGATGAGAAAATCTCACCCGATCGGGTGAGAAAAGTCTACCCTTGCGGGTGAAGATAGCGGCGGGGTTTGGAGGTATGCTTGAGTTGCGTCGTACTTATCATCGGCGCCCAACATGAATATCCAGTATCTCATCGGCGGAGGTATCCGGTGGCTCAAGCACCCGCAATTGTGTCGGAAACAGCGCAGGAAATCACGATCGGCGAACTGCACAAGCAGATCAATCGCCCGAACAATCTGTTCATACTGGATGTACGCAACCCGGATGAGTTCGAAAGCTGGCGTATCGAGGGGCTTTATACGCCGGAAACCCTGAATATCCCTTATTTTGAATTCTTCGAAGACCAGGAAGAGGTCGTTAATCGCGTGCCCTATGGCAAAGAGGTCATTGTCGTTTGCGCCAAAGGTGGGGCCAGCGATTTTGTGGCGCTGGTGTTGGAGGAACATGGTCGCCAGGCCCGCAACCTGACCGATGGCATGATCGCCTGGGGCGAATTTTACGTGATCCGGCCCGTGGTCGAGACCAAAGCCTATCAAATCTATCAGGTTGAACGACCTGCGCGCGGCTGCCTCAGCCATGTGTTAATCAGCGAGGGTAAAGCCGTAATCATCGATCCTTTGCGCCACATCGAACGCTACAAATCCCTGCTGGCCGACAAGGACGCCGATCTGGAATTACTGCTCGACACGCACGCCCACGCCGATCATGTCAGCGGCGGTTTCGCCCTGCAAGAGGAGATGGGCGCTGCCTATTACCTGCACCCATACGATGGCATCCACCCCTTCGACATGATGCCCGCGGTCAAGCCGTATAACATGCTTGCGGATGGCATGACCTTCGAGTTGGGCGAGTTGCAGATTCGGGTGATCCACACGCCCGGTCACACCCTGGGTCAGGTCAATTTCCTGGTCTCGGCCCCCGATGGCGAATCCTACCTGTTTACGGGCGACAATATCTTCATCGAGAGCTTTGGCCGTCCCGACCTGGGCGGTCAGGGTGAGCGATGGGCGCCGGTCGTCTACGAAACCATCTTCGGACGCATCAAGAATTCTGTGCCCGGCCAGGCCTGGGTAATGCCCGGCCATTACGCTCGCTTCGACGAGGCCAATGATGACGGCCTGTTTATCAAGCGGCTCGATGACCTGTGGGTGGAGAATCAGGGATTGCAGCACGCCGACCGGGACGAGTTCATCGGCTATGTGCTTGATCAGCTGCCGAAGATGCCGCAGGAATATATCGAGATCAAACGCGTGAATATCGGCCTCAGCCAGCCGGATGAAGCGATGACCAGCGAACTGGAGCTGGGTAAGAATATCTGCGCCCTCAGCGACGCTTATTAAGGGAGTAATCAGTGGACAGTATTCAGTCCACCGATTACTGAACACTGAATTCTGAATACTGAAAAGGAGCTACACATGATCACATTTAACCAGGAACTCGATGTCAAGGGGCTGAACTGCCCCATGCCGCTGCTCAAAGCCCGACAGGCGATCAAAACCCTGCCGGTCGGCGAGACATTGCGGGTGATCAGCAGCGACCGTGGCAGCGTCAAGGATTTTCAGGCCTGGGCCAAGACATCCAAGGATGTCGAGTTACTCGATCAGGGCGAGGAATCCGAGAACGGTTCCACGTTGTTCACGCATTACGTCAAACGCACGAAGTAGAACGTAATGAAGTAATGAGTAATGGAGTAGTTGCCTCTACTTCATCACTCCATCACTCGATTACTTCCCACCCATACGGAGATAACCCATGGCTATTGCAATCGAACCCAATGTCAGTGATGTCCTGGCTTTACATGACCGACTGGCGGCGCTCGAAGCCCGTATCGCCGAGCTTGAGGAGCAGATACCAGATGACAAGATCACGTTGATCGTCTTTTCCGGCGATCTGGATCGCGTGCTGGCAGCCTTTGTCATTGCCACCGGCGCTCTGGCCATGGGCCAGGAAGTGGCGATGTTCTTCACTTTCTGGGGCTTGACGACGTTGAAGAAGCAACGGATTCTGGACGGCAAGACCCTGCCGGAGAAGATGATGTCGCTCATGACGCCCGCCTCCACCAAGGGCATGGGAACTAGCAAGATGAATTTCTTCGGCGCGGGGTCTGTCATGCTGCGGCAGATGATGGCCGCCAAAAATGTCGAATCGGTCGAATCATTGATCGACCTGTGCCAGGAAATGGGCGTGAAGATGGTGAGCTGCGAGATGAGCCGCGATGTCATGGGCATCGCCTCGGAGGAACTGCGGGATGGCGTCGAAGTCGGCGGGGCTGGCGCGATGCTGGCCGACGCTCTGCGCAGCCGCGCCACTTTCTTTATCTAGAACCTCTTTGTTTTTGACACTTCATCCACCGCAGTGAGCACGGAGGATTTTGGAGAGAGGCTGGCATTCGCTTTCTCTTCAACTCTGTGATCTTCGTGATCTCTGCGGTAAAAAACGCCGGAAACAGTGTCTTCGGCTTTGTGTTTCGCGTCTTTCGTTTTAGTATTCGGTCAAACCGTGTCGTCGCTACAGCCCTTTTCCCATCGCAGGCAAGGACTCATTTATGAACTACGGATTTGTGATTGACAACCGCAAATGCATTGGCTGTCACGCCTGCTCGACAGCCTGCAAAAGCGAGAACGAGGTGCCGTTGGGGGTTTATCGCACCTGGGTGAAATATGTAGAAACCGGCGTTTATCCCGATGCCCGCCGCCATTTCCAGGTCACGCGCTGCAATCATTGCGCCAACCCTCCCTGCGTGCGCATCTGCCCGGTCACGGCCATGTACCAGCGGGATGACGGCATCGTCGAATTCGATCCGTCGATCTGCATCGGCTGCAAAGCCTGCATGCAGGCCTGCCCGTACGATGCCATCTACATCGACCCGGAAAGCGGCACGGCGGCCAAGTGTCATTTCTGCTCACACCGCACCGAGATCGGGCTGGAACCAGCCTGCGTGGTGGTGTGCCCTGAGCATGCGATCATTGCCGGTGACCTGGACGACCCCATGTCGGAGATCAGCCGACTGATCGCCGTGCAGGATGTGACCGTGCGCAAACCCGAGCAGGGTACGGCGCCCAAGCTGTTCTACATCGACGGCAACGATGTGGTCATGCACCCCACCGCCACTGAGCGCACGCCCGAATCCTTCCTGTGGGCGGATGTGATCCCACTGCATGCCAAAAACGGAAATCATAGTTCGGATCTTGTCATCGCCCATCCTGGCGGCAACGGCCACGAGCAAACACAGGCTGTGTACGCCAGATCGGGTGCAGCCATCCGCACGCCGCAAGCGCAGGGCGCGCCCGCCAATGGCCCCATCCAGTTCGGCGGGCGCATGGCCGAACACATGGTGCAAACCAGCTACAACGCCCAGCACAAAATCCCCTGGCATTGGCCTGTCCCGGCCTATCTCGTCACCAAGGGCATCGGCAGCGGTCTGTTTATGATGCTGGCCCTGGGGTTAGGTTTAAACTTGTTCAGATTGGATGCCCTGGCGAATGTGGTTCTAGGCTTCCTTTCCCTGGCTTTCATCGGCATCACTACCTTCCTGCTGGTCTACGACCTCGACCGCCCAGAGCGTTTCTTCAGCATTTTGCTGCGACCGCAGTGGAAGAGCTGGCTGACGCGTGGCGCCTTTATCCTGGTGGGGTTCACCGTGGTGGCCGGAATATGGTGGCTGCTTGAGTTGGGCATCTATGTTGGCGCTGTGGATGCTTCGTTGCGGGCGATCATGAACCCCGTGCTCCTCAGCGCTGGTTTCGTTTTGGCTGTTGGAGCCGCAATCTACACCGCCTTTCTCTTCGGCCAGGCCGAGGGTCGGGATTTGTGGCAAAGCCCCATGCTGCCCCTGCACCTGATCATCCAGGCCTTGATGGCCGGCAGCGCCGCCATGCTCATCGTCACTCTCTTCATAGAACTGCCCGCCAGTGCCGAAATGGCTGCCGGCATCGTGTTCGCAGCCATGCTGGTGCTTGACCTCTTCGTCACCCTGGCCGGGGAATACGGCATGCCCCACGCCAGCGAGGTGGCCGCCAGAGCGGCGCATGAGATCAGCCATGGCCATTATCGCGGCCACTATTGGACCGGCAGCATCCTGATCGGGCATATCGTGCCGCTGGTATTGCTGTTGGCCATAGCCTTCACCGGCATGACCATTTGGGGCGCTGCCGCTGCCATCGCCGCCATCATCGGCTTGTACTTCTACGAATACGCCTTTGTCATGGCCCCGCAGGAAGTTCCGAATTCGTGATACGTGCTGCGTATTGCGTAATTGGACGGAATAAGTAACACGAAGTGATAAGCTCACCCGCCAAAGATAGTTATTCAGAATAAGGTTCTTCGATTTATGAGCAACGAAAACCGCATTGCCAATCTCCTTTCCGCCATGCTGGGCAAGACGCCCCCGCGTAAGCCGCAATCCGCTGCTGAAGTGGAGACCAATGCTGGCGGCCAATATCTGCCCGAATTCAGCGTCGCCAATCGCGAGCCGGTCAAACTGACCAGGGTGGAGCATCCGGATGGGCGCATGAGCCAGTATCCGCCGGTCGAGTATTGGGATGATTGGGTGGAGTACGATGGCAAATCCTGGCCGCAGCGCGTCCCCCGCCGCTATATGCTGGTGCCGACCGTCTGTTTCAATTGCGAGAGCGCCTGCGGTTTGCTGGCCTATGTGGATAAGACTTCTTTGGAGATCAAGAAATTCGAGGGCAATCCCGTACACCCTGGCAGCCGCGGGCGAAACTGCGCCAAAGGCCCGGCCACGCACAACCAGACCTACGACCCCGAACGGATTCTGTACCCGCTCAAGCGAGTGGGCGAGCGCGGCGAAGGCAAGTGGAAGCGCATCACCTGGGAGGAAGCGCTGAACGAGATCTCGGCCAAAATGCGGGCCAGCCGCCAGCAGCGCCGCGACGGCATCATGTACCATGTGGGGCGGCCGGGCGAAGATGGCTACACCAATCGTTGTATCGAGGCCTGGGGCGTGGATGGTCACAACAGCCACACCAATATCTGTTCCAGCGGCGCCCGCGCGGGCTATAGCTTCTGGGGGGGATTCGACCGGCCCAGCCCGGACCATGCCAACGCCCGCGCGATTTTGCTGATTTCCTCCCACCTGGAAACCGGCCATTATTTCAACCCGCATGCCCAGCGCATCATCGAAGGCAAAATGGCAGGGGCCAAGCTCATCACCTTTGACCCGCGGCTGAGCAACACCGCCAGCATGAGCGATGTGTGGCTGCCCACCTGGCCCGGCAGCGAGACGGCTGTTTTGCTGGCTATCGCCAACCACCTGATCCAGAATGACCTATACGACAAAGAGTTCGTGCGGAGATGGGTGAATTGGCAGGAGACACTGGAAGCAGTAAGTAGTGGTCAGTTATCAGTGAACAGTGATGTACTGGCAAACGAGATACGCAGCACGGAAAACGCAATACGCAGCTTCGACCTATTCGATGCCGTGCTAAAAGACCTCTACGCTGAATTCACCTTCGAGCGGGCGGCGGAAGAATCGCAAGTCCCGGTCGAGCGCATCCGTGAGGCGGCCAGCTATGTCGCCGATTGCAACGGACGATTGGCTACCCACACCTGGCGCAGCGCCAGCATCGGCAATCTGGGCGGCTGGCAGGTGGCGCGGGCGCTGTTCTTCCTGAATGTGCTCACGGGCAGTGTGGGCACGCCGGGCGGAACCTCGGCCAATAGCTGGAACAAATTCGTGCCCAAGCCCTTCAAGACGCCCCCGGCCTTCAATGCCTGGAACGAACTGCATATCCCGCACGAGTGGCCGCTGGCTTTCTATGAACTGAGCTTCCTCTTGCCCCATTTCCTGGAAGAAGGGCGCGGCGAGATCGACGTGTATTTCACGCGGGTTTACAATCCCATGTGGATCAATCCGGATGGCTTTATGTGGTTGAAGGCGCTGAAGGACGAGGAGAAAATCAAGTGCCATGTCGCCCTCACGCCCACCTGGAACGAGTCGGCCTGGTTCGCCGATTACGTGCTGCCCATGGGCCATGCCGGCGAACGCCACGACCTCATGAGCCAGGAGACGCACGCCGGGCAATGGATCGCTTTCCGGCAGCCGGTGCGGCGCGTGGCTATGGAGAAGCTGGGTAAGCCGGTGCGCTTCACCTATGAGGCGAACCCCGGCGAGGTGTGGGAGGAGAACGAATTGTGGATCGAGCTTTCGGTGCGTATGGACCTGGACGGCAGTCTGGGCGTCCGCCAGTGGTTCGAGAGTCCTTACCGGCCAGGCGAGATCATTACCGTGGCCGAGTACTACCGGTGGATTTTCGAAAACAGCGTGCCCGGCCTGCCCGCCGCCGCCGCCGCCGAAGGGCTGGCCCCGTTGGAGTACATGCGCAAGTACGGCGTGTTCGAGGTGACGAAGGACAATTACAGGCCGTACGAGAAAAAGATCGAGGATTCAAGATTAAAGATTGAAGATGGCGAAATCAATCCTCAATCTTTATTCTTCAATCTTGATGAGAAAGATCGCATTGTTCGGGACGGCAAGGTAGTTGGCGTTATGATCGATGGTGAGGCTATGGTCGGGTTCGAGACGCCCAGCCGTAAGCTCGAATTCTTCAGCCCGACCCTGCAGCGCTGGGGTTGGCCAGAAAAAGAAAATACCATTCCCTGGCCGCTGAAGAGCCACGTCCATCCCGACCATATCGATTTCGAGAATGGCGGCATGTTGCTGCTGCCCAATTTCCGCCTGCCCGCCCTGATCCACACTCGCAGCGCCAACGCCAAATGGCTGTATGAGATCAGTCACAAAAACCCGGTGTGGATGAATCCGCTCGACGCCGACAGGCTGGGCGTGAAGACCGGCGACCTGATTCGGGTGACGACCGAGATCGGTTATTTCGTGGACAAGGCCTGGGTGACGGAGGGCATCAAGCCGGGCGTGATTGCCATGAGCCACCACTTGGGCCGCTGGCGATTGGAGGAGAATGTGGGTGTGAATCCAGGCATGTCGAGTCTGGCATCCTTGGACGAAGACGGACAGGGCGGGCATAGGCTCAACATCATCCACGGGGCGCGCCCCTGGGACAGCTTCGATCCCGACACCAGCCGGGTGTGGTGGGAAGATGTGGGTGTGCACCAAAACCTGACCCATGCTGTTCATCCCGACCCGATCAGCGGCGCGCACTGCTGGCTGCAAAAAGCGGTGAAGGTCGAAAAAGCGCAGCCCACCGACCGGCACGGCGACGTGTGGGTGGACACGAAACGATCGATGGCGGTGTACGAAGAATGGAAGGCGATGACGCGTTCGGCGGTGGACGTCAGCCCCGATGGCACGCGCCGCCCCCTGTGGCTCAAGCGCCCGCTCAAACCGGTGAAAGAGGCCTACGTTATCCCCGAACATCCCTTTGGCCGCAACGGCAAGGTTGCCAAACCTGAACCCGTAACCACGCCCTGACATCGCGTCTTTCGCTTCCTCCTCCTCCCTCTCCCCGCCTTGTCCCCTTCCTTCGACCACGAAAAGCTGCAAGTCTACCAGATTGCCATCGCATTCGTGGCGTGGGCGACAGAAACGACCACCGATATTCCCAGAAGCGTTTCCGCTCGCCAACACCTGGAGGCGGCTTCAGTCAGTGTGGCGTTGAATATCGCCGAGGGTAACGGCAAATTCGCCCTACGTGATCGCCGTCGCTATCTCGACATCAGTCTGGGTTCCGCTTTTGAATGCGCAGCATCGCTGGATGTGTTGGCGGCGCAAAAATGGCTGGCGAAAGACGCTATCGTTGAGGGGAAGGTGATGTTGCATTCGGTTGTGTCGATGTTGATCGGATTGACTCGGAGCGTCGATCAGAGATTGGCGGAGGCGGGTCCGGTTTATGAGTCGGGGATTGAAGAGGAAGAGTGAGAGGACGAGGGGGAGTAAGAGGATGAATCGGTTGGAACTGACGACAGCCCGCAGCCATGCCTACGGGTTGTTTGCGCAGCTTTTTGCGGAGGGGATCACAGCGGAGCTATTGCCGCACCTGGAATCGATCCCTGATCTGGCGGCGCATCTTGTTCGGCCCTTCGATGCCGAGCAGGCAGCGGTCGAATTTCACAACCTGTTTCACTTCAATGTCTTCCCCTACGAGGGCATTTTTCGGGACGAGACTCCGCTCTTGGGCGGCGCAACCAGCCAGGCGGTGGGCGAATTTTATCGCTCGTGCGGATATCGATCTTCGGGCGAGAGCGCCGACCACATTGGGGAGGAATTGAGCTTGTTGGCTTTTCTGTGCGGGGCCGAAGCCGACGCCTGGGAGGATGGTGAAGCTTCACAGGCGGCGCGCGTGCGCACGCTCCAATCGGCGTTCTTTGCAGAACACGCGCTGGTGTGGATGCCCGCTCTCGCCTTCGCCATTCGCCAGCAAAACAGCCCGTTCTTTGCGGCGGTGGCCGACCTCACCCTCGATCTCATCCTCGACCATCACCGGGAGTTACGCGAACTCGCCCTGGACGCCGTCGCGACCCCGACCCTGCCGGAAGCGCCCGACCTGCTTGGCGAAGCTCGCACCGGCCTGCGAGATATTGCCAGCTTTTTTCTCACGCCCGCCTTTTGCGGCTTCTATCTCAGCCGAGATGATATCGGGCGACTGGGCCGGCAGTTTGGCCTGCCGCGCGGCTTTGGTGACCGCCAGACCATGCTGCACAACCTGTTGCGTTCCGCCGCCACCTACGAGCAGATGCCAGCGCTGATCGAGGCAATCGGCAGCCTGGTCCAGTCCTGGCGGCGGAGTTACGAATCCCTGGCGGAGCCCGAACTCCTGATAGCCCGACCGTGGTTGCAGCGCTTGCAGGGGAGCCTGGACATCCTGACGCAATTGTATGACGCTGTTCCCGACCTGAGCGGTGATCCATCCGCCACCGATTTGGGGCGATTTGATGCCTGATGCTATAATCCGGCGTTGATTCCAGACTTTCGACGGGTCTGGCCAAATCATTCAAAACAAATGTCTGGAGGCAGACGCATTCCGTGGAAACCTTTGTACTCATCGCCCTCATCATTCTCAGTGTCGTTCTTAGCGTGCTGGTGATCCTGCAAACGCAGAGCAGTGGCGCCGGCAGCATGTTTGGCAACGACACCACCGTCTATCGCACTCGTCGCGGCCTGGAAAAAACCCTGTATCAGGCAACCATCATCGTCGGCGCCCTGTTTTTCATAGTCGCTATCATTTCGGCGCGCGTCGTCTAAACGCACTTTGAGCCGGCACGTACGCTGGCAGGCGGCGCTTGCTCTTCTGGGCTTGTTGCTGATCGTCGCCCTGCTCAGCTATGCAACCTTCACCTATACGACCGAATACGTCCCCGCCCGCGGGGGCGTTTTTGTGGAAGGGGTCGCGGGCAATCCCCAATACATCAACCCGGTCTTCTGCCAGTACAACGAGGTCGATCGTGACCTGTGCGCGCTGGTATTCAACGGCCTGCTGCGCTTCGACGATCAGGGCGAACTCCAGCCCGACTTAGCCGAAAGCTGGGAAGCCAGCCCCGACAGCAAGGTCTATACTTTCACCCTGCGCCCCGATGCCCGCTGGCACGACGGTTTGCGCATCACGGCGGATGATGTCCTCTTCACCGTCGACATGATGCAGGATCCCGAACTGCCGGTGCTGCCCGACCTGTCGGCGCTATGGCAGTCGATTGTGGCGACCAAGGTGGATGACCGCACCGTCCGGTTCGAGTTGGAAAGCCCCTACGCCGCTTTCCCGGATTACACGACGATCCGCTGGTTTGGCGTATTGCCCAAGCATTATTGGGAGCGCTATGTCGGCAATGCCCGTGAGCTTTTACGGGCGCAACTGAATACCCAGCCCATCGGCAGCGGCCCTTTCCGCGTGACTGAAATCGACGGCCAGCACGTGCGCCTGGAACCGAACCCGCGCGTGATGGATTCGCAGCCTTACCTGGATGCTCTGGAATTTCGCTTCTTCCCCGATTATCCCAGCATTCTGGCGGCGGCGGAGGCGGGTGAAGTGCACGGGGTCAGCCGCATCCTGCCGGAGTACATCCCCCAGGCTGAATCAGCGCCCAATCTTCAGGTGTTCACCTCGCCGTTGCCGGGCTATACCCTCATCCTGCTCAACCAGGACAACCCCAATGCGCCGTTCCTGGCTGACAAGCGGGTGCGCCAGGCCCTGGCCCACGGCATCGACCGAGAGACCTTGCTTTCCGACACGATTCCGGGCGTAGGCATGCTGGCCGACAGCCCGATCCTGCCTGGCTCGTGGGCGCATGACCCCAACACGCCCGGCATTGATTATGATCCCGACCTGGCAAATGCGTTATTGGATGAGGCGGGCTGGATCGATAGCGACGGCGATGGCGTCCGGGATCAGGGTGGCGTGCCGTTGGAGATCATCCTGCTCAGCGATGATTCCAGCCAGGCGATTCTCGCCAACCAGGCGATCGTGGCCGACTGGGCTGAGATCGGCGTGCGGGCTGTGCCCCAGCCGGTTTCGTTCCCCGGCCTGGTCAGCGAGTTTCTCGTCCCGCGTAATTTCATGGCCGCAGTCGTGAACTGGGAATTCATCGGCGATCCCGATCCCTATCCCCTGTGGCATTCGACTCAGCTTCCGCCCAATGGACAGAACTATGGCGGTTGGAAGAGCCGTTCCGCCGACATTGTCATGGAACAGGCCCGCACCACGGGCGACCGGGATCTGCGCCGCCAGCTTTACTCACAATTCCAGACGATTTTCGCCGACGAAGTCCCGGCGATCCTGCTCTACTATCCGCTCTACGCCTATGCCGCCTCCACCGAAGTACAGAACATGCAGGTTGGGCGGCTCAACGAAGCGTCGGATCGATTCCGCACTTTCAAGGATTGGTATCTGCTCACCCGCAAAGTGACGCTTTCCGAGCGTCGCACGTTGGACTTTGACAATCTTTCTGAGTAGTGTAGAATAACGTCACCTGCCGAGAATGCGCAGGCCGATGTGGCGGAATTGGCAGACGCGCTGCGTTCAGGTCGCAGTGGGCATTGGCCCGTGGGGGTTCAAGTCCCTCCATCGGCATCTTTGAAAATTCCCGCCCGCCAAGGCGGGAATTTTGTTAAAAGAAACAGCGAGGTTGCGTGCAGAAAGGCCCCCTTCCCCAGAGGCAGTTATTGACGGTACGCCAGATCGTGGCGGCTATCGCGGTCGTCGCCTGTGTGGTGTTTGTGATGGGTTACAGCAGCCGGGTGGTCGTGGGGTTGCGGGCGAAAAACGAATTGACGCAGTGGCAAAACGGCGTACAGGAAATACAAGAATTCTCGGACGAGATCCAATCCACATTGGACGGGATGGATGATCCGGCTGCCGTTGAGTCCTATGTGCGGAATGAGAAGAATTGGGTGAAGCCGGGTGATCAGCCGGTGGCGCCGTTGCAGCATTCATCGCCGGATAAGACCGAGGAACCAGTCGTCATCGAGGAGCCGGTCGAGGCGGAGGAGCCTGCCAACTGGCAGTTGTGGTGGCAGCTTGTGGCACCGGAAGATAAAGCTGAGGAAGCCCCGTAGCAACGAGGGTCACGGAGTCTGTTGCAGGTTGAAGGTAGAAAGTTGAAGAGGCGGCGCCCGAAACCGAAAAGCGGCGATATTTGACAGAAGCGCTCAGATGGCTATAATCAGTCTTGCCGTTGCGGGGTGGAGCAGTGGTAGCTCGTCGGGCTCATAACCCGAAGGTCACAGGTTCGAATCCTGTCCCCGCTACCAGCATGGAGGCCCTGGCCCACCAGTCAGGGCCTCACAATTTGGCGACGTAGCTCAGGCGGCAGAGCAAGCGGCTCATAATCGCTGTGTCGGTGGTTCAAGTCCACCCGTCGCCACTTTTGATTCGGAGCGTCTCACAGGTTGAACTTGTGGGGCGTTTTTTGTTGGGGCATGATACAATTCGGGCGCTGATTCGATTCGCCGTCAGCGCAGTTGGTAAATCAGATAAATCATCGATGCACAGAACCGCAGGAGCCATGCCCGTGCAACCCTCCTTCTATCTTCCCCCCTCTTCCGCAGAACACCTCACCATCGGCGAGTTGGAGCAATGGCTGTGGGATGCGGCCTGCGAAATCCGAGGGGCGACCGATGCGCCCAAGTTCAAGGATTTCATCCTGCCGCTGGTGTTTTATAAACGGCTGTCGGATGTGTTCGACGATGAATTTGCCGGGCTGGTGGGGCAATATGGCGGGGAGGAGGTAGCACGGGCGGTGTTGGCCGCCGACCATGAGGACGCCCTCACAACGGGGCGCAAGCCCATCGTCCGCTTCTACATCGACGAGGCCTATCGCTGGGACCGTATCCGCCATCACCCGGCGGACGGCAAGCTGGGCGAGTTCGTCACCGACGCCATGCGCGCCGCCGCCCGCCACAATCCTGACCTGGAAGGCGTGGTCAATGTCAAGGACTTCAACGAGCGCCAGGCCGGGCAGCGCATCCTCGACGACGACCGTCTGGCCTCGCTGGTGGAGGTGCTGAGCCGCCATCGCCTGGGCCTGCACAACGCCGAGCCGGATATCCTGGGCCGGGCCTATGAATATCTGCTGCGTAAGTTTGCCGAGGGCCAGGGCCAGAGCGCCGGGGAATTCTACACGCCCAAGGAAGTGGGCTGGCTGATGGCGAGGCTGCTCGACCCGCAGCCCTACAGCACGGCCTATGACCCCACGGTCGGTTCGGCGGGGCTGCTCATCAAGCTGCGGCTGCACTACAACCAGCGCCATACCGATAAACTCAGCGCCGCCCCCCATCTCTACGGCCAGGAGCTGAACCCGACCACCTTCGCCATGGCCCGCATGAATCTGTTCCTGCACGACTTCACGCAGTCGACCATCGCCATCGGCGACACCCTGCGCCGCCCCGCTTTCTCGGCGGAAGGGGCCGGATTGCAGAAATTCGACCGGGTGATTGCCAACCCCATGTGGAACCAGAAGAACTACCGGGCCGGCTTCTACGAGAACGACAAATGGGAGCGCTTTGGCGACGGCGCACCGCCCACCTCTTCCGCCGATTGGGGTTGGGTGCAGCACATGGCCGCCTCGCTCAAAGCGGATGGCCGGGCCGCCATCGTCCTCGACACCGGCGCTGTCAGCCGGGGTTCAGGCAGCCGCTCGAGCAACAAAGAGAAGGCCGTGCGCCAGGCTTTTGTGGAGCGGGACTGGATTGAGGGCGTGGTGCTGCTGCCCGACAATCTCTTTTACAACACCAGCGCCCCCGGCATCATCCTGCTGCTGAACAAGGCCAAGCCCGCCGACCGCCAGGGCCAGATACTGCTGGTCAACGCCTCCAACTATTTCACGAAGGAGAAGCCGAAGAACCAGTTGACCGACGAGGGCATCGAGGCCGTGGTCGAGGTGTACCGCCAGTGGCAGAGCCGGGACAAACTGAGCCGAGTGATTACGCTGACTCAGGCGCAGGAAGCCGACTACAACCTCAGCCCGTCGTTGTTTGTGGATGTGAATGACCGGGTGAAGCATCGGGCGATTCAAACTATATTGTCCGAGCTTGCAGAGGCGAAAAGAGAACGCAACGATGCCGATGTTCAGCTTGGCAAAATTTTGCAGTCTCTCAATTTGGGGAGATGAGATAGACGATGCACATCACCTCGACTTGGAAAACAATGTCTGTTCAGGATTGTCTGGCATCAAAAAAGAAAAGCAGACATCCGTCTATTCCAAAAACAGAATATCAGGAGACTGGTACTTTCCCGATTATCGACCAAGGCCAAGAGTTAATCGCTGGCTGGACAGATTCCGCTGAAGCTGTGATTCAAACAGATATACCAGTTGTAATCTTTGGCGACCATACACGAATCTTTAAGTTCATAGATTTCCCTTTTGCCTGTGGCGCAGACGGCACAAAACTTCTTTACCCAAATCGAAAGCTATTCGACCCTGAATATTTCTATTATGCCCTACTCAACGTAGAAGTACCCAACAAGGGATACAATCGACACTACCGATATCTACGTGAGTTGTCTCTACAATTTCCGATTGAAAAAGCTGAACAGCGGGCCATCGCCCGGGCCCTGCGCACCGTGCAGGCCGCACGGGCAGCCCGCCAGCGGGAGGCCGCCCTGGAGCGGGAGCGCAAAGCGGCGCTGATGGACTACCTCTTCACCCACGGCACGCGTGGCGAACCCCGCAAGCAGACGCCCATCGGCGAGATGCCGGAGAGTTGGGAGGTGGTGGAGTTGGGAAAGCGATGTGTCGTGAAAACTTCTTTTCCATCTTTCAAGCAAATTCTAGACTTGGATACTGGCAAGGAAACTGATGAAATAGTGTTGGCACTCAAGGTTTCTGATATGACTCTGCCTGGCAATGACAAGTACATATCAAATTCGAATATCGACTTCCATCATCCCATAAACAGCCCCTCTATCCGCCGATTTTTGAAGCCGAATTCTGTGGTGTTTCCTAAGCGAGGCGCAGCAATTGCTACGAATAAAAAGCGACTCACTGCCCATTATGCCATCCTCGACCCGAACTTGATTGCCATTGAACCGCCTGACAATATTGACTTCGAGTATTTGTTCGCATTTTTTGAGCGATTTGACTTGCGCACGTTGCAGGCGAACAATCCAATACCCCAATTGAACAAGCACAACGTTGAGGCCGTCATGTTGGCGTTGCCATCGACTACTGAACAGAAAGAAATCTCTAAAGTGCTTGGAGCCTGCGACGCCAAAATCGCCGCCCTCGACCGTGAAATCGCCCTGCTGGACGAGCTTTTCCAGGCGCTGCTGGAGGAGCTGATGACGGGGCGGGTGAGGGCGGGGGAGGAGCTATGAACGAGCGGTACGGGCAGATCATGTATGGGCAGATCATGTATGGGCAGATCATGATCTGCCCATACGGCCCCAACGGCCCCAAGCCGCCCGCCTGCGACGCCAAAATCGCCGCCCTCGACCGTGAAATCGCCCTGCTGGACGAGCTTTTCCAGGCACTGTTGGAGGAGCTGATGACGGGGCGAGTGAGGGTGTTTGTGGAGGCAGGAGAGGCTGCTTGAGCGGAGGGGTATGGGCAGTTCATGAACTGCCCATACGTTGCCCTTACTACCCGTACCTCTCGACACATCATGCCTTACGACCCCAACCGCCACCACCGCCGCTCCATCCGCCTGCAAGGCTACGACTACAGCCGGGCAGGCGCGTACTTCGTCACCATCCTGGTCAAAGATCGGGCCTGCGTGCTCGGCGAAGTCGTAGAGGGAGAGATGCGCCTGAGTGAGGTCGGCGAGGTCGTGCAGGAGGTGTGGGACAGCCTGCCTGCTCGCTATCCCGGCGTCGAGACCGACGCTTTTGTGGTCATGCCCAACCATGTGCACGGCATCATCGTGATCACGGATGAGGGAGAGGCGACCGCAAGGGAGAGTAGCGCTCACCGAGTGGATGTAAGGGCAGATCATGTACGGGCAGATCATGATCTGCCCCAACCCCAACCTCGTCGCCAGATGCTTCTGCCCAAGATCATCGGCTACTTCAAGATGAACGCAGCCAAGCGCGCCAACCTCATCCTCGGCGCAGCGGGCCAACCCTTCTGGCAGCGCAACTACTACGAGCACATCATCCGTGATGCAGATGCCCTCAATCGCATCCGTACTTACATCGCCAACAACCCAGCCAAGTGGTACGAAGACCAACTCCAGCCTGACTATCCGTCCAAGTGGTGAGGGTAGTATGGGCAGATCATGATCTGCCCATACAGCCCCGCCCCGACTACCCCCGCCCCGACTACCCCCGCCCCGACTACCCCC
>JAGFJG010000095.1 GCA_024102915.1 Caldilineales bacterium | reverse complement strand
ACACACTGGGATCGGCTGTCGTCGGTCGTCCATCGTCGAGAAATAACTACTGTTCTCTTGGGGACTTCAATCTAGACGTCTAGACTGCCGGCGGCGAAGCCTTCGTTATGTCCAGCACGCGGTCAGGCGCAGAGTATAAATGCATTCCACCCCGGCGTAAATAACCGATGAGCGTGATATTCCACGCCTGCGCTAATGCCAACGAACGGCTGGTTGGCGACGTGCGCGAGGCGACGATCTGCACGCCCATCTTCGCCGCCTTACCCAACATTTCCGAACTCACCCGACCGGTGGTGAGGATGAGCCGCCCATCGGTGGGCACGCCCGACATCAACGCCTTGCCCCAGAGTTTATCCAGCGTATTGTGCCGTCCCACATCTTCAGCCGTCAGCAAAATCTGATCGGGCGAGCACAAAGCCGAGGAATGGATGCCGCGAGTCAGGGGGTAGAGGACTTCCAGCGAACGAAGTTGTTGGTAGAGGTTTTCGACCTGGGCTGTCGAGACAAAAGTGGTCGAGGCCAGCGGCGGTCGTTGTCGCGTGAGATCATCGAAAGTGACGCCGCCGCCGCATCCCGATGTCTTGATCTCCCGTTCCGGTTTCCTGACTTCTTTATTCAGCCACACGTCCACGCATTGCCCATCTTCGATCACTTCGATGATGGCAACATCATCCAGCGAATCGATAAAATCCTCCGACCTCAGGAACCCCAATGCCAACGCTTTCTGCTCGATGGGTGAGCACATGTACGTCGCCAACTCCTGCCCGTTGACGTGAATGCAGATCACCCGCTCCTCGACGATGGCGGCATCGACCTCACGCCAGACGCCGGCTTCGTAGACATGATATGAGGCCGGGAGAGCGCCGGAGGGTAGGGAGGTGCTCATAACCAATCATTAATGATTAATGCAGCACCAATTCCCAATCGTGTTCCTCCGCCGGGGTGATGGCGACGGCGGTATTTTTGTAGTCGGGAATCTTGGCGGTCGGGTCGAGTTCGTCCAGCGTGAGCAGATTTGCGGCCGCTTCCACATAATGGAATGGCAGGAATACCGTGCCGATGGGCGACCGATCGGTGACTTCGACGCGGGCGACCACTTCACCACGGCGGGAGGCGATCCGCACCAGATCGCCGGATTGAGCGGGAATGCGGGCGGCGTCGGCGGGGTTGATCTCGACCACGGGCTCCGGTGAGATTTCGTTCAACACGGAGCGCCGCGTCATGGTGCCGCCATGCCAGTGGAAGAGCACCCGGCCGGTGGAAAGATTGAACGGGTACAGCTCGTCCGGCGTCTCGACCGGCGGCGTGAATTCCATCGGCCAGAATTTGCCTCGACCGCTGGGCACGCCTTCTTCGAACAAAAATACAGTGCCGGGATGCGATTCATCCGGGCAGGGGTACTGGATGCCGACTTTCTCGATGCGCTCGTAGGTGATGCCCTTGAAGTCGGACGCGACCTGTCCTACTTCCGCCCACACTGAGCTGGGACTGGCATAGTCCCAACCCTGGCGAGTGTGCACGCCCAATCGTTTTTCCAGCCTCGCTGCCAGATCGCAGATAATGTCCAGGTCGGGTCTGGCGATGCCGGGCGGGTTCAGGGCAGGGCGCACACGTTGCACACGGCGTTCGGTGTTGGTGAAGGTGCCGACTTTTTCGGCGAAGCTGGCGGCGGGCAGGATCACGTGGGCGTACAGCGCCGTCTCGTTGGCGAAGATATCCTGAATCACCATGAAGTCCAGATTTGCCAGCGAGTGGCGCGCATGCTTGAGATGCGGCTCTGAGGTCATGGGGTCCTCGCCCATGATGTAAAAAGCCCGAATGTCGCCATGCTCGGCGGCGTGCACCATTTCCACCGCGGTGAGACCATTGCTCGGGTTGAGGTCAACGCCCCAGGCTTCCTGGAATTTCGCCCGCACAGATTCGTCGCTTACCGGCTGATAACCAGGATAGACATTGGGCAGGCCGCCCATGTCGGAACAACCCTGTACATTGTTCTGGCCCCGCAGCGGATTCAAGCCCCCGCCGTATTTGCCGATGTGCCCGCACAGCATGGCCAGATTCACCAGAGCCGAGGCGTTGTCGGCGCCATGCGTGCTCTGGCTGACGCCCATGCCCCAATAGATCGAAGCGGCGTTGGCGTTGGCATACCAGCGGGCAGCCTGCCGAATTTTGTCCGCGGGCACGTCGGTCACTTTTTCAGCCCATTCCGGCGTGAATTGCGCCAGCGATTCGGCATACGCTTCGAAGCCCTCAGTGTGCATCACCATGTAATCGGCGTCGTACAGCTTCTCATGCACGATCACATGCGCCATCGCCTGCAGCACCGCCACATCGGTGCCGGGGCGCTGCTGCAACCACAGGGTAGCGAAGTCAGCCAGTTCGATGCGGCGCGGGTCGATGAGAATGAGTTTTGCCCCGCGCTCCACCGCCTTTTTCAGGCTGAGGGCGATGACCGGGTGGGCGTAGGTGGTATTGGAGCCGATGACGATAAACGCTTCCAGATTTTCCATTTCCTCGATGCTGTTGGACATGGCCGAGGAACCGATCGTGCGCATCAGCCCGGCCACCGATCCGGCATGGCAGAGGCGGGCGCAGTGATCGACGTTATTGGTGCGCAGCAGCCCGCGCACCAGTTTTTGGAAAGCGTAGTTGTCTTCGTTGGTGGCTTTGGCGCAGCAATATGTGCCGATGGCATCCCCGCCGCTCTCTTTGGCGATGGCTGCCAGGGTGTCCGCAATCAGGTCGAGGGCCTCGTCCCAGGTGGCTTCGCGATAGTCTTCGGTCAAAGAACTAGCTTTGCGCGCCTTCGCAAACGGCTTGCCCGGCTCGATGTCTTTGCGGATCAGGGGCGTGGTCAGGCGCGTGGGATGATGGACGAAATCGGTGCCGAATCGTCCCTTGACGCAGAGTTGGCCGTAATTCGGCGCCAGCGCAAAGTCGGCGGTGACGCTGGTGATGCGCTCGTCGACGATGTTCAATTGGATCTGGCAGCCGACGCCGCAGAAGGGGCATGTGGTGGGGATGGTGCGGTCGGGAATCATGAGCAGGTAGCAGGTGGCAGGGAGCGGGAGAAATAGTGAACAGTCAACAGTGAACAGTGAACAGACCACTGGATACTGAATACTGAACACTCTATCACACAATCGAGAGGAGTACGGTCAGGGTAAATACGCTGGCCAGGGTGGAAACCAGGACGGTCGAAGTGACGAATTCGGGAACGCAGTCGTACTCGAAAGCGATAATCGAACTGAAGACGGCTGCGGGCATGCCGGCCTGGATGATTCCGGCGCTGCGTTCCAGCCCGGTTATGCCAAAGGGAATCGCCAGCATGGCGGCGATCAGCGGGCCGCCGATCAACCGCACGGAACTGGCTGCAACCACATCCAGGCTGACGTGGAGGCCGGAGCCGGTGGCCAGTTGCACGCCCAGGCTGAGCAGCATGATTGGGACCATGGCCGCAGCCAGCAGGCCGACAATGCGGCTGATCGCCAGCGGCACCTGGATATCGAGGCCGCTGACGAGGAGGGCGGGGGGCAGGGCGAGCAGCGCCGGTGTGGTGAGCACGGAAAGCGCTGCCCTGGCGCTGCCGCCGCGCACAAAACTCGTTGCCGCCACCCCGATGGCGAACGAGGCCATGGCGATGACGACGAAGTAAACGGTGGCGGGTGCAAGCGCTTCGCTGCCATAGCGAAATTCAATCAGGGGCAGGCCGAAATTGCCGACATTGCCGAAAACGGCGACCAGAATATAGGCGGCGACCATGACAGCCGAGCGTCCCAAAAGCTTGGCGACGGCAAAGCCTAATGCGCCGGTGAGAATCACGACGGTCAGGATGTAAATGACCATCTGGCCCAGGGTGGTCGCATCCATCTCGGACGAGCCGATTACATTGAAAACAAATGCCGGGACCAGAATGTAATAGGCCAGCCTGCTCAGAGTACGGGCCTCAAGCTTCAATCTCGGCCCGGCCACATAGCCGATCACGACCAGGGCGAAGACCGGGACGATGACGTTGAGAAAGACGGCGGCGAGTTGCATGGTTTTTATCAGTCGTCAGTAGACAGTCATCAGTAATCGGTCGAAACTCATCACTGAATCTGGAACTGGAAACTCCTGTTCCTACTCGTCGACTTCCAACAAATAT
Source organism: Caldilineales bacterium (assembly GCA_024102915.1). Classification (GTDB taxonomy): domain Bacteria; phylum Chloroflexota; class Anaerolineae; order J102; family J102; genus JAGFJG01. The sequence continues at coordinate 4,789 of JAGFJG010000095.1, read as the reverse complement.
TGCCGTTTGTCTTTCAGCGCCCCGGATGGGCAGACGCCCACGCAGTTCCCGCAAAAGACGCAGGTTGTGTCGGGCATGGGCTGGTCGAAAAAGGTGGCGATTTCGCTATGGAAACCCCGGCCATTGAAGCCCAGGGCGAATGTATACTGCACGTCCTCGGCGCACACCTGCACGCAGCGCCAACAGAGCACGCACTTGTCATAATCACGCACATAAAACGGATTGTCGACTTTGACGCTGTCGAAAGTGCGCCGCTGCGCGTCGTCGCCAAAGCGCCTGGGATCAGCGCCCACTTCTTCCATCATCGCCTGGATTTCGGGCGCATCGCTGAGATCGACGCTGGCCGCCAGCATTTCCAGGATGGTGCGGCGGGCATTGCGCACCCGGCGCGAATTGGTGAGGATGACGGCGTTGGGACGGACGGCGGTCACGCAGGCGGGTACAAGCGTGCGGCTGCCGCGCTGTTCCACCACGCATACGCGGCACACGGCGTTGGCCGTCAGGTTGGGATGATAGCAGATGGTGGGGATGTGAACGCCTGCCAGTTTCGCCGCCTCCAGGATGGTGCTGCCCGGAGGGACTTTTAGCGGCTGGCCGTCGATGGTGATCCAGACTTCTTCGGGTTTTCGGGGCATGGGATTTGGGGAGTCTGATGGTTGGCTAGTTTGATGGTTGGTTAGTTTGATAGTTGGTAAGGTAGTTGGTTAGTTGGATTGTTGGTTAGACAAATAGGAAAAGTGAACAAACCATCCAACTAGCAAACCGACCAACCATCATTCAAATGCATAAAACTGTCCGGTCGAGGCTTCGTAGCCGAAGCGATCCAGCGCCGTGCGGATGGCGTGATGGGCAGTTTGGCCCAGGCCGCAAATGCTGGCGTCGGTCATCGTCTCGCCCACATGGCGCAGGGTGATCAGGTCCCAGTGGCGCAATTTATTGGCGGCCAGCCGGTCGATGATTTCCATCTGGCGCTGGGTGCCAAGCTGGCAGGGATAGCACTTGCCGCATGATTCATGGGCGAAGAAATGGGCGATGCGTTTGAGCACGCCTTTCATGTCGGCGGATGTGTCGAACACCATGACCACGCCGGAACCGAGCGCGGCGTCGATCTCGCGCAGGGTGGCGAAATCCATGAACACATCCACGTATTCGGGGGTGACGAACATGCCCGCCGCTCCGCCCAACAGCACCCCGCCCAATTCGCCGCTGCCGGTGACGCCGCCGCCATGCTCGTAGATGAGATCGTGCAGGGGCGTACCCATCGGCGCTTCCACCAGGCCGGGATTCCGCACACGGCCAGAAAGACAATAGAGCTTGGGGCCGGGCGAGTCGGAGGGGCCGAACGAGCGATACCAGTCGGGGCCATGCAACACAAGCGGCAGCGAGTTGATCAGCGTTTCGACATTGTTGATCATCGTGGGACGTGCGAAGAGGCCCGACTGCGTGGGGAAGGGCGGTTTCAGGCGGGGATAGCCGCGCTTGCCCTCGATGCTCTCGAACAGCGCCGTCTCCTCACCGCAGATATACGCCCCGGCGCCCTTGCGCACCTCGATGTCCAACTTGAACCCCGCCCCCAGGATATCCTCGCCCAGGAATCCAGCCTGAAAACAGGCATCGATGGCATTCTGAATCCGCTCTATCGCCAACCCATATTCGCCTCGGATATAGATATATGCCTTCTCGGCCATGACGGCATAGGCGGCGATGATCACGCCCTCGACCAGGGAGAACGGGTCTTGCTCCATGATCACCCGGTCTTTGAACGTGCCGGGCTCTGATTCGTCGGCATTGGCGACCACGTACTTGGGGCCAGACTCCTCGTTCACGGCTTTCCACTTGATCCCGGCCGGAAAGGCGGCCCCGCCCCGCCCCAACACATGGGCCTGTGTGACGATATCGATGATGGCGTCGGGGCCGATGTCGATGGCGTGGCGCAGAGCCTCGAAACCGCCGTGCGCCTCATAATCGCTCAGGCTTGTCGGATCAACTACGCCCACGCGGGCGGTGAGGACTGGCTGATAACTCATCGCTTTTCCCCCAACAATTCATCGACCTGCTCCGGTTTGACGTTGCCATGCCCTTCGTGATCGATCATCAGATACGGGGCCTGCTCGCAGCGACCCAGGCATGGATGCACTTCCAGCGTGAATTCGCCATCCGCCGTCGTGCCGCCATGCTCGTCCACGCCCAACCGGTTGGCGCAAGCCCGCACCACCTCCTGGCTCCCGGCCAGAAAGCAGGCCAGATCATCACAGACCCGCACCATGCGCTTGCCCACCGGCTCGTTATAGAACAGGGCATAGAATTCGATCACCTCATGCACCTGCACCAGCGGCACGTTCAACGTGCGGCTGATCTCCGTACAGATCGCTGCATCCAGCCAGCCGGTGATGGCCTGGACATCGTGCAGGCAAGGCAGCAATTCGGCGCTGCCTTTGTGGCGATAGCGGGCCAGCAGTTCTTGCACTGCCAGTAATTGCGGTTGTGTGAGCGTTAGTGTTGTCGTCGTCATGTCAGGCGGGGAGTCTGCGAAAGTGTGCGATTGGAAACAGGGATCGATTATACCGCCTCAAACTGAGGTTGCAAGTTGATTGACAGTTGTCGGAATGTCAGAGCCTTTGACCGCACTCACCCGCGGCACTATAATGCCTGGTTGTGTCCAAATCCAACCCCCATTTGCCGAACGACAACATCGATCTGGTTGTCGTGATTCCCACCTACAACGAAGCCGATAATCTGGCGAATATCGTGGCCGAACTGCTGGCGCTTGACCTGGAACGCCTGCGAATTCTCATCGTCGATGACAACTCGCCGGATGGAACCGGCCAGATCGCCGATTCCCTGGTCGCTCTCCATCCCGACTGCGTTCATGTCATCCATCGCCAGGGTCGGGCCGGCCTGGGCTTATCCTATTTGGATGGTTTTCGTCAGGCGCTGAGAATGGGGGCGGAGGGAATCGTGCAAATGGATGCGGATTTCTCGCATTCACCCCAATATATCCCCGTTCTGCTCGCTCACTTGCGCGAGGCTGATGTGGTGGTCGGGTCGCGCTATGTGCCGGGCGGCAGCCTGGATGAGCACTGGGGGTGGTGGCGTCATTTTCTCAGTTGGTGGGCGAATTCGATCTATACGCGGGTATTATTGGGGCTGCCGGTGAAGGATGGCACGGCGGGTTTCAAGCTCTGGCGGCGCGCCACCCTGGAAGGGATCGATCTCGATTCAATCCAATCCAACGGCTATGTCTTTCAGGTGGAGATGGCATACGTCTGCAAGCGGCTTGGCTATCGAGTGGTGGAGGTTCCGATCCATTTTGAGGACCGGCGGATCGGCCGCTCGAAGATGTCGGTGCCGGTCAAGATCGAGGCGGCGCTGCGGACCTTCGAGATTCGCTGGCGACACCGGCATTTGCAGCCGCAGGATCGGCGGACATTGGTGGCGGCGACCCGCTGACTGGCATGTCACGTGCAGAACTGCGCCGCGACATGCTGGCGCTGCTCATACTCCTGCTCCTGCCCCTGCTGTGGTTCGGGCCGGTGGTCTTTGGCGGCCAGACGCTGCTGCCTGCCGACAATGTCTATCAATATCAGCCCTGGCAGAGTTTCGCCGAATCGCAGGGGATCGACATCCCGCACAACGCCCTGCTCTCCGACCTGGTGCTGGAGAACTATCCCTGGAAGCTGTTGATCCGCAAGGCGATTTCCGAACAGCAATTGCCTCTGTGGAATCCTTACCTGTTCACCGGCGTGCCCTTCCTGGCGGCGGGCCAACATTCGGCGCTGTACCCGTTCAGCCTGGTTTACTACTTTTTACCGCTGTCCATCGCCTATGGCGTGTTCACGTGGCTGACCCTGGCGCTGGCAGGGATAAACACCTATATCTTCGCCCGGATTTTGCGGATGGGCCGGGCCGGAGCGATGTTCTCCGCCATCGCCTACATGTTCTCCGGCTTTTTCATCGCCTCGGTCGTCTTCCCCATGATGATTGCCGCCGCGGCCTGGCTGCCCCTGCTGCTGGCACTGATCGAAATGGTGGTGCGCAAGCAGGAAGAGAAGGGCAACGCGCCCTTCGTGCCGGTCGCTTATATCGTGGTGGGGGCGGCGGTGCTGGGGATTTCGATCCTGGCCGGGCATGTGGAGATCACCTATTACACCCTGCTCGTGGCGGGCATGTACAGCGTGTGGCGGCTGATCGGCGTATGGCGACGCGTAGGCGTGTGGCGACCGGTGGCGCGCATCGCCGGCTGGTTGGTGTTCATGTTCGTGACCGGCATGCTGCTGGCGTCGGTGCAACTGATCCCGCTGTTCGAGCTGGTCAGGCAGAATTTCCGTGAGGGTTCGGTCAGCTATGACCAGGTTGTAAATTGGGCCTGGCCGATCCGCCAGATTTTCACCTTCTTCGTCCCCGACATCTTCGGCAACCCCGCTCATCATTCCATCCGTGACTGGTGGACGGGCCAGCGCCAGGATGTGTGGTTGAACGCGTTCGGCCAGGAAACCCGCACGGTCTTTTGGGGTGTGAAAAACTATGTGGAGGGCGCCAACTATCTGGGCATCCTCACCCTCGTTCTCGCTGTTTTCGCCTGCCTGGATGTGGGCGGACGTCTGCGCGGGGGGGCGGTACGGCAGCCGCCCGATCGCCCCGGCTGGGTGCGTCCCCCCACCGGCCGGTTTTATGTGATCGGTTTCGCTATTCTGGCGCTCTTGTCCCTGACCTTCGCCTTTGGCACGCCGCTGTATTCGATCCTGTTTTATGGACTGCCCGGCTATCGCCAGCTTCACTCCGCTTTCCG
>JAGFJG010000078.1 GCA_024102915.1 Caldilineales bacterium | reverse complement strand
CCGATGACCTCAGAGTTATCGAAGGGATCGGCCCCAAGATCGCTTCCGTGTTGAACGACGCCGGGATTTTCACATTCGCCGCACTGGCGGCCTCAGACCCCGAAACGCTGCGCCAGATTCTCGACGATGCCGGCATCTCCCGTATCTCGGATCCAACGACTTGGCCTGATCAGGCCAAGTTCGCCGTCGCCAGGGATTGGGATGGTCTTGACGGCCTGCAGTCGAGCCTCAAAGGCGGACGCAAAGTCTAACTGACTTCCGTTTCACGACAACGAAGAAGCCGGGCGATTATCACCCGGCTTCTGATTTTGATCAATCTGGGTTATTGTCAGGCAGGATGAGGGCCGGCCGCTCGCACGACTTCCGAGACCTCATTTTCATACTGCTTGAAATTCTCCCGGAACATGGTCGCCAGCTTGCGAGCCTGTTCGTCATAAGCCGCCCCATCGGCCCAGGTATTGCGGGGGTTCAGCACTTCGGCGGGGACGCCCGGAACCTGCACGGGGATATGCACGCCGAAGTTCGGGTCAGCCGCAGTCTCCACGTTGTCCAACTCACCGTTGAGGGCCGCTGTAATCATGGCCCGCGTGTGTTTGATGGGCATGCGACTGCCGACGCCGTAGGGGCCGCCCGACCAGCCGGTGTTCACCAGCCAGACATTGGCGCCATGTTTCTCCACCTTTTCGGCCAGCAGTTTTGCATAGGTGAATGGGTGCATAGGCAGGAACGGTGCACCAAAGCAGGCGCTGAAATTGGGCTGCGGCTCGGTCACGCCGCGCTCGGTCCCCGCCACTTTGGCCGTATAACCGCTGATGAAATGATACTGCGCCTGTTCCGGCGTCAGCCGTGAGATCGGCGGCAGTACGCCAAATGCATCGGCAGTGAGGAAAATCACATTGCGGGGATGGCCGCCCAATCCGTCACGGGTGGCATTGGGGATATGGGAGATGGGATAAGAAGCACGCGTGTTTTCGGTCAGGGTGTCGTCATCCAGGTCGATGCGGCGAGTGTGCGCGTTATAGGCCACGTTTTCCAGGATGGTGCCGAAACGCCGGGTTGTGGCGAAGATTTCCGGCTCAGCCTCAGCCGAGAGGCGAATCGCTTTGGCGTAACAGCCACCCTCAAAATTGAACACGCCCCGATCACTCCAGCCATGTTCATCGTCGCCGATCAGCGTGCGAGAGGTGTCGGCGCTGAGGGTGGTCTTACCCGTGCCGGACAGGCCGAAGAAGAGGGCGACATCGCCATCCGTACCCATGTTGGCTGAGCAGTGCATGGACAACACGCCCCGTTGCGGCATCAGGTAATTCATTACGGAAAAAATGGATTTTTTGATCTCGCCAGCGTATTGCGTGCCGCCGATCAGAACCAGCCTTTCAGCGAAGTTGAGGATGATGAACGCCTGCGAATTTGTGCCATCCCGGTTGGGGACGGCAGTAAAGCTGGGGGCCTGGATGACGGTGAATTCGGGGATGTGCCGCATCAGCTTGTCCCGATCGAGTTCACGGATAAACATGTTGCGCACAAAAAGGCTGTGCCATGCAGTCTCGGTGACGACACGCACAGGCAGCCGGTAGCGCTCATCCGCGCCAGCATAGCAATCCTGCACGAAAACCTGACGACCTTCCAAAAAGGAAAGCATCCGCTCCTTAAGTCTGTCGAAATCATCGGGGGCGAATGGCCGATTGATTTTCCCCCACCACAATCGATCCTCGGTCGTCGGCTCTTTGACCACGAAACGATCGTTGGGCGACCGCCCCGTGTGCTGACCGGTACGCGTGATCAGTGGTCCCAGATGTGCAATCCAGCCCTCCCGGTTTCGGGTCGCCGCTTCGTAAAGAGCGGGCGTGGGCAGATTCCACCATGCCGCCCAAAGATTCCGCAAGCCGTGATTTTCCAGTCCAAAATGACTGGCGGCTGCGCCGAATTGGTGTACGTCTTTCATAATCGATACTCCTTATTGGATTGGATACGAAAGCGCGCTGTCACGATGCTGCCAAGAACGTCGCTCCAGCGCGCCAATCTCGTTTACCAGATTTCCACTTCGTATGCTGCCAGCGTACAGTCCAGCCGCCAATCGGCCAGATTGGTGATTGCGCGTTCCAGCAGGCTGTGCGCGTGTCCAGCATCAGTGGAGATTGTGACGATACCAAGGACGGCTCGCTGCCATTGATCCTGCGCATCGATCTCGGCAGCGGCCACATTAAAATCCCGGCGTAAGCGGGCAATCACAGACTTGACTACGCGTCGTTTGTCTTTCAGCGAGCTGTTTTCCGGAATTTCGATCTCAATGATAGCAGAGGCGATTACCATTCTAAAAACTGGTCGTAACCAGGCTATATCCGATTCGTCCACCCAGGATTGGCGAATTTCTCGGCCTCCAACTCGCGCGCCAGATCGAGTTCATCCGGGCTGAGTTCACCCTCATCCAGATCGATTTCCAGCGCCGAAGTCAAACCATCGACCAGGACGGTCGCCGCCTCCCAGAAAGTGACACGACGCCCCATGAGTTGTTCGACGGTGGCTGCGCGCAGACGAAGGGAGTTGCGCAATTGTTCTTGTTCGGCGTCGGGCAAGGCCAACAAACCGACCAGACGGGTGACGTCGCCATAAAGGGGCAACGAGCCATGCTGCAACACATATCCGGCCCGGCGGCTCTGGGCGGAACCGAAGATTTTGTATGACCCCACGCACAATTCGTAGGCGCTTGGGACTTCGAAACAGACGGCGCTGACGTCATCTCCGGCGCGTTGGCCACCCGGCGCTTTCGTTGCATCCAGGCCCAGACGCTGCAAACCCAACATCAAGCCCTCGCTCAGACGGTTGTAGGTATCGAGCACCGGGCCGGCCAGATGTGGGTCGAGCTGGCTGCCGCCGATGCTGTAAGTGAGTTCATCGGTGTGCAGGATGGCGCGCCCGCCGGTTGAACGCCGCACCAGACCATAGCCCAACGCCTCGATGCGAGCCGCATCCACATCGGACACGGACTGATGCCTGCCCAACGACACGGTCGGCGGCTGCCATTGATAGAATCGCAGGGTGGGGGCGGCCCCGTTGCGAGCCGCCAGGGTGGCGATAGCCTCGTCCACTGCCATGTTCCAGGCCCCCGATGCGGGCGAGGTGATCAGAAGACGCCAGGGCGAGCGGGTTGAGTAGGGCGATGACATTGGCGGAGGGTCAGGCGAACGGCAGGGCGACGACCGTGGCCGGGATTTCCTCGCCGGCGTTGTCGACGATGACCTGCTGGCCGGGGTCGAAGTGAGGGCGGCGCAGGATAGCCAGGGCGATTGCGCCGAAGCGGGGCGACATGGCCGTCGATGTGATCTCGCCAATCGGTTTGCCCTCGGCGCTCACCCGAACGCCCGGTGCGGCCTCGGCCTGCAATCGCAAGCCGACCAATCTGCGGCTGATTTTCTCATAGTTGATCTGGCGGGCGATGATCTCCTGGCCGGTATAGCAGCCTTTGGTTTGCGAGATCGCCCAGTCCAGGTTGGCTTCCAGCGGGGTGTAATCGACAGTAAGCTCGGCATCCGCAGTCGGAAGTCCCGCCTCCACGCGCACGATTTGCATCGCTTCGGCGGAAATAAGCTTGACGTCAGCGTCCAAAAGCGCCTGTTCCCAAACCGAAACCGATTCCGCCCGCACGACCACGCGGAAACCCGGCCCGCCACCCAGACCCGGACGCCCGATCACACGGATGCTTTCGCCCGCCGCCAGGCCTGAGACGACCTCATCCAGCCCCGGCGCTAATTCAAAACCCAACCGGGCCAGCGCTTCCCCAGCTTCCGGCCCAAAGAGATCGTATTGCGCGAATTCTGCGCTGGCATCGGCTACCGTCACCCTATCCATGAAGAATATCTTGCCGGACAGAGTTTTTGCCGTAGCCTGCGCCCGGCCGGGCAGCGTGATGACCCCGACATTTTCCTCTTCGGGAATCACGACCAGCACATCTTCGACGCGCGCAGTCGGCGTAGTCAGTACGGTGGTCACCGCACGGCCTGGGCCGAGTCGGTGCATATCGTTGGTGGTCTGACGATTGAGAAAATCGATGCGGTGTTCGCCGCCAAGCCGCAAATAGCCTGCGTCGGCGATCCGGTGAAACACAACGGCTTCGTGGGCGGCAGTATAATCGGCGGGGATAGCGAGTGAAGTCGGCATAAGGATAGATTCTCGGATGTGGATTGACCGTTGAGCGGTTCATCCATTATAGCCGTTGCTCAAAACACGAGCCAATGTAACCCCGTTATCATTGCTCAGGCATGTCTTCCTGGCTACAATACGGAGCTGACGTTGCATTGAGATCATTGCTTCTGTCTACCACTTGACGATGGACCATTGACGACAGACGATGGCGAATACTGGGCACGACGCTTTCAATCGTCAATCGTCCGCCGTCCATCGTCGAGTACACAACTGCTATTCTCTCGTCTTGATATCCGATAAACACTTCCTATCACAGCTCTTTTTCGCCCTGCCATGCTTCTCCTCATCGACATCGGTAACACCAATATCGTCTTCGGCCTCAGCTATAACCAGGCGCTCGTCCGCAGTTGGCGATTGCAGACGCAGCCTCAGCGCAGCGCCGACGAATACAGGGCCATCCTGACGACGCTCTCGCAAGCCGATGGCATCGAGTTAAGCAAACAGGTTCGGGCGGTCGCCATCGCCTCGGTCGTGCCCCAGGTGACTGACATCGTGCAGCGGCTTTGCGGGGATTGGCTCAACCAAACGCCGCTTGTCATCAGCGCCTCGTTGGACTTCGGCATGAAGCTGTTGGTGCGCGAGCCGTACCGGGTCGGCGTCGACCGCTTGCTCAATGCCGTAGCCGTCAAAGCGGGCTGGGGCGCACCATCCATCGCCATCGATTTTGGCACAGCCACCAAGTTCGACGTGGTCAATGCCGATGGCGATTTCCAGGGCGGCGCTATCGCCCCCGGCCTGGCTGTGGCCGCCGACTCCCTGGTCAGTAAGGCGGCTATGTTGCCGAACATCCCCTTTGTGCCGCCAGCGCATCCGGTGGGCGACGACACGATTTCGGCCATGCAATCCGGCATCGTCCTCGGCTATCTCAGCCTCGTGGAGGGGCTTCTGGCTCGGATCAAGCAAACGCTGCCGCAGGAGAATGTCCCGGTCATCGCCACCGGCGGCCTGGCGGGGCTGATCATGCCGCTCACGACTGTCATCGATTTTCACGAACCCGACCTCACGTTACTGGGATTGCAAATTGTTTGGCAGCGCAATCGGAGTTGAGAGGGTATTGGGTACTGGATATTTGCGGCCCTGCGATGTTACGTAGATCAATGTAGTCCATTGATTACTGAGCAAAAATCCATGCTTGCTCTGCTCCCGTTGTATCCCATATGCCCCTTCCCGCTTTGCTAACCTGACTATAGTACCAAATATCCAATACCAAATACCCAAAAGTTGAACCCTAAATCCGGAGAAATTTCGCATTGAATATCCTTGCCGAAAAGAAAATACTTGTGGGCGTGACGGGCGGCATCGCCGCATATAAAACCGTCGATCTCTGCTCGAAACTGGTGCAGAGCAAAGCCGACGTCCAGGTGTTGATGACGCAAAGCGCCCAGAAATTCGTCAGTCCCCTCACCTTTGGCGCCATCAGCGGACGCCAACCTATCACCGATTTGTGGCAGCTCTACCAGGGCGCGCAGATCGGGCACATCGCCCTGGCGCAAGAAGCCGACCTCTTGATCATCGCCCCGCTCACCGCCCATACCCTAGCCCGGCTGGCGCACGGCATGGCCGACGACCCGATCACCGCCATCTATATCAGCGGCACGATGCCGGTGATGATCGCCCCGGCCATGGAAAGCCACATGTGGGAGCATCCGGCCACACAGGAAAACCTGCAAAAACTGCTCGAACGTGGGGCGGTGATGATCGGCCCGGAAAGCGGCAGACTTGCATCCGGGGGCGAGGGCGTTGGCCGCATGTCCGAGCCGACGACCATTGTCGAACACACGCGCATGCTGCTCGGTCGGGGCGGCCCGCTATCGGGCCTTCGGATTACGATCACATCGGGCGGCACGCGCGAGTGGGTGGACCCTGTGCGGTTCATGGGCAATCGCTCGTCGGGCAAGATGGGCGTGGCCCTGGCGCGCGTCGCCAGAGACCTGGGCGCTGAGGTCAATCTGATTTACGGGGCTATGAGCGTGGATCCGCCGCTGGGGGTCAATCTGATCAGCGCCATCCGCGCCGAAGATATGTTGCGCGAGACGCTGGCCATCCTGCCCGAAACGGATGTGTTGATCAGCGCCGCCGCCATCGCCGACTTCCGGCCGGTGGAAACGCACGATACGAAATTGAAAAAGGAATCGGGCAAGGGCATCGAACTGGAGCGCACGCCCGATGTGCTGAAGGCGGTAGGTGAACGTCGCCGGGAAATCGGCAAACCCAGGTTGGTGGTCGGTTTCGCCGCCGAAACCAGTGATTTGGTCGCCAACGCCAAACACAAGATGGAGAACAAGAATCTGGAAATGATCGTGCTCAACGATGTGACGGCCAAAGATGCCGGATTCGAGGCGGACACGAACCGCATCACCATTCTCACCCGGGATGGTGCGGCGGAATCACTGCCGTTGCTGGACAAAGAGCAGGTCGCGTACCAGATTTTGCATCGCGTGCGGGGATTGCTGGGCGCGCAAAGCATCGGATGGTCGCCGGGCATCGGCAGCGTCTTGCCGTAGGCGACGAGTCGCTGCGACTGCCGCTGCGAAAGACCCGGCGCTTTCTGTAACCCTTGACGGCGCGGGTATAATAGACAGTTGCGCATAAGCTGCGCAGATTGTCATCATGAATGCCCCTGTTTCCCGCAAGCTTTATTGGTCGGATGCGTACCGCACTCGGTTCACCGCCCGCGTGCTCGAACGCTCCGACGGCCCTCGTCCCACCGCCATCCTCAACCGCACGCTGTTCTATCCCGAAGGCGGCGGCCAGCCCCATGACACCGGTCGATTGGGCGAGGCACGGGTGGTCGATGTCCAATCGGTAGGGGATGCCATCATCCATCATCTTGACCGGCCTTTGCCCGATTCGGACGAGATCGACGGTACGATCGATTGGCGGCAGCGTTGGGATTACATGCAGCAGCATTCCGGGCAGCATTTGCTCTCGGCTGCATTCGTCGATGTGCTCGACCGCCCCACCATCGGCTTTCATCTCACGTCCGACTCGGCCACGATCGACATCCCCGGCCCACTGCCCAGCCCGGACGAGATCACCCAAACGCTTGCCTTCGCTCAGGCTGTCATCGCCGCCGACCGCCGCATCCTCAGTTACCAGGTGAACCCCGCCGATATCGGCTCCATCCCCCTGCGCAAGCCGCCCACCGTGGACGGACCTGTGCGGGTAGTCGAAATCGAAGAGACGGATTGGTCGGCCTGCGGCGGCACACACGTGCGCAGCACCGCAGCCATCGCCCTGATCGTCATCCCCCGCCTCGAACGCCGGGGCAATGACACACGGGTGCATTTCCTCTGCGGCGAACGGGCGATGGCCGACTATAAAGACCGTCTTGCGGTCACGACTGGATTGATGGCGACGCTCACGACCGGCCTCGATGACATTGCGCTCGCAGTCGCCCGGCTGCAATCGCAGCTTAGCGAGAGCCAGAAAGCGCAGCGCGAAGCCACCAACAGGCTTGCCGATGCCGAAAGCGAGCGATTAATAGCGACCGCATCCGGCCAGAACGGCTTACGGCTGGTGCAACATCAGTTGCCAGAAGGTGATGCCGATTTCATGCGTCGGTTGATGAGCGCCCTCACGCAGAAGCCGGACGTCGTAGCCATGCTCAGTGTCGCCACCCCCGCCCTGCGCTGGGTGATCGGCCGTTCCGGCGACGTGGAACTCAACCTGCAATCGATCATTCCCGCCGTGCGCGCAATCCCCGGCCTGCAGGGTGGTGGCAATGCTGAATTGCTCCAAGGCGGCGCCAGCGACGAAACGGCTCTGACCGCGCTTGCCGACCTTTTACGCTCGCAACTGAGCATTTGATTTAAGTTTTCACCCGGGGGACACCCCCGCAAGATTCATTAAGAAGCCGCTTAATTCAGTTTAACCGGCATCAGATTGAAAGAACACACATCCCTATGCACGAACTAGCTCCCGACGTTTACGTCGAAACCAATCTCCATCATAGCAACCCCGGCTTCATCGTCACCGAGGACGGCGTCGTCTGTATCGACAGCCCGTTGATCCCTAGTGAGGCCAGGGCATGGCGAGCCACCATCGCCGAAATCAGCGGCGGCATGCCCATCCTCTATGTGATCGTGACCGATCACCATCGCGGGCATTGCCTGGGCAGCCAGTGGCTCAGCGATACCGTCATCGCCCACGAGCAGGCCTGGAAGCACATGCGCAATTACAGCGAGAATTTCAAACAGCGCGTGCGCGATAGCTTTAAGCGCAAGCCGGAGATCCGGGCGCAGTTTGATGAGCTGGAGATCATCGTCCCCTCGATCACCTTCCAGGACAGACTGACGCTGGTGCACGGTGAGAAAGTGATCCGCATCCTGCATGTGGGTGGACACACCCCCGCCACGAGCATGGTCTGGCTGCCAGCCGAGAAAGCGCTTTTTGCCGGAGATATCGTCTGGATTGACCAGCACCCCTTTATGACGCAGGCCAATTCGGAGGAATGGCTGGCGGCGCTGGAATTCGTGCGCGAGCTGGAGCCGAACTACATCGTGCCCGGCCACGGCCCTATTTGCGATGTCGGCACGTTGGATCGGCTGAGCGATTATCTGCGTTTTCTGCGCCAACGCACTCTCGATCTGTATAACGCCGGGCGCAGCAAACAGGAGACCGCCAGCCTGCTGATTCCCGAGCTCAAGCCCTGGTTCCCCATTCCGGCGGAGCGCTCGCCCAAGATCGAGTCGCAGATTCGTTCGGGCATTGGCCGGGTGTATGATGAGCACCGAAAGCTGGATGAAGCTGCCGAGGAGGCAAAGGCTGCCTGATGGCCGCTGAAACCGAATCGAGGCGCTTTCCCAAACAGACCCGCCTCACCCCGGCTGATGACCTGCGCCAACTGCTCGAAGAGAGCGACAAGCGCGCGGTCAATATCAAAGGCGCGGGGGCGGACAAAGCGCAGGAATTGCTGGGTTGGCTCGATTCCATCCAGACGCTTTTTCCGCAACTGGAAGGGGCAGGCGTGGATCTGGAGCCGGAGCGAGGACGCTGGCAGGCTGTGCAGGGTTCGGTTCGCAGGCACGGACGCGAGTTGCAACGAGAACTGCGTTCGCTTGGCGGCCTCGGCGCTCTGCGCGCCGGGCGCTCCACCCCGCCCCCGCCTGAAAACTGGTGGTGGCGGCTCGATGAAATCGACAGCCTGCAACGCCGCCGTCGCATCCGTAATCTGGCTATCGCCGCCGTCGCTGTCATCGTTTTGCTTGTCGCTGTTCGAGCCGTCGTCAATTATCTGTTTCCGGTCGATCCCTTAGTCGTCGAGGCGCTGAAACTGCGCGCTGAAGCTGATTCTTATCTGCAAGCCGGCGACATCGACAATGCCATCCTCAAACTGGAAGCCGCGCGCCAGGCTCGACCCGATAATTCCGAAACTCTGTCATTGCTGGTGGCGCTCTATGCGATTACAGGCCGCAACGACGAGAGCAAAGCGACGCAACAACACCTTATTGAAGTTTGGGATAAGGCCAACGCCTATGCCGCCATTGCCCAGGATTATCTGCTCGTAAACCGCCCGGACGAGGGTCTGCGCCTGGCCGAACAAGCCGTAGCCGCCGACCCCAACGCGCCGTCGGCTTATCTCGCATTGGGCAGCGCCTATGAAGCGCTTGGTCGCTACGATGAAGCAATCAATGCCATGGAAACAGCGAGTACGGTCGCCGAGCAAAGCGGACAGGTCGAGTTGCAAGCGATCGCCCGCATGCGTTTGGGCATGCTCTTGCAGCAAGGCGCCATCCTGGGCCCAACGCCTACGAATTGAGATGCATGGACGACCGGCCCGTCGCCTCTCCCCATCCCTTCTCTCATCCTGAAAATCATGACCAACCCCGACTTATTGACTCCCTATTCTGTCACGCTGGCCGGCGTGGAACGCCAACTGCCGCGCATCGAAATCGCCCCCGGCGTCATCATCGCCATCCTCAACATCCTCGGCGATACCGAACTTTCGGAAGCGGTAGCGAAGGAGCTTGCTGCCCGCATCCCGAAAGAGGCCGAGGTGTTGATCACGCCAGAGGCCAAGAGCATTCCCTTCTGTTATGCCCTCTCCGTGCACAGCGGCATCCCCTACGTCGTTCTGCGCAAAACCTGCAAGCCGTACATGACCGGCGCTGTCGGGGCCGAGGTGATCAGCATCACCACGGGCAAACCGCAGACATTGTGGCTGGACGGCCGGGACATCGAGCGAGTGGCCGGGAAACAGTGCATCTTCGTCGATGACGTGATCTCGACCGGCAGCACCCTGCGCGGGACAGAGGAGTTGTTGAACAAAGTCGGCGGCATTCTGGCGGCCAGCGTCGCCATCCTGGTCGAAGGCGACGAGGACGCCTGGCCGGATGTGATCACCCTGGGCCGGTTGCCGGTGTGGTTTGTGAAGGATTAGGCGGCTGTTCGAAAACAATGTTCAGAGTACGAGGTTCGAGGTTCGAAGTTGACCGGATTGACAAACATTTCTGCGTATATCTGCCGATAATTGCGAATTGTTGCACGGATATCCGTGCGAGACGACCTGGCCTCAAACTTGGCACTTAGAACTTCGAACTCGCGTTATGTCGAATACCAGATACCAATGATTTCACCCTCCCCAACCTATGTTCGAGAAACTAGACCAAATTGAAACGCGCTATCAGGCGCTGAATGATGAAATGTCCGACCCCGAAGTCGTCACCGATTACCAGCGTGTGGCGCAACTGGCGCGCGAGCAGGCGGAATTACGCGACGTTGTCGAGACCTATCGCCAGTACAGGCGCGTCGAGCAGGAATTGAAAGGCGCATCCGAATTAGCCGAGCTTTCAGACGATGAAGAAATGCGAGCGTTGGCCGAGAGCGAAGTGGAAGCCCTGGCCGAGCAGGAAGAGTCATTGCGCCAGGAATTGCGCAAACTGTTGCTGCCCAAAGACCCCCGCGACGACAAAGACGTGATCGTGGAAGTGCGCGCGGGCACAGGCGGGGACGAGGCTGGGCTCTTCGCCGCCGATCTCTATCGCATGATCACGCGCTATGCCGAGAAACGAAGCTGGAAGACCGAAATCCTCTCCTCCAGCGAAAGCGGCATCGGCGGCTTTAAGGAAGTTATTTTTGAAGTGCGGGGCGCGGGCGCGTACAGTCGTCTCAAATATGAATCGGGCGTGCATCGTGTGCAGCGCGTGCCCGAAACTGAGTCGCAGGGTCGCATCCACACCTCGACATCGACCGTGGCCGTGCTGCCCGAAGTCGAGGACGTCGAGATCGAAATCGACGCCAATGACCTGCGCATCGACATCTTCCGTTCGGGTGGCCCCGGCGGCCAGAGCGTGAACACGACCGACAGCGCCGTGCGCATCACGCATTTGCCCAGCGGGCTGGTGGTGCAGTGCCAGGATGAAAAGAGCCAACTACAGAATAAGCAGCGGGCCATGGCTATCCTGCGCGCCCGACTCTACGACATGGAATACGAGCGCCAGCAGGAAGAACTGGGAGCGGAGCGCCGCTCGCAGGTGGGCAGCGGTGAACGCAGCGAGAAAATCCGCACCTACAACTTCCCCCAGAACCGGGTCACCGACCACCGCATCGGCGTGAGTTCGTACAATCTGCCCGCCGTGCTCGATGGCGAGATCGATGTGTTCATCGACGAACTGGCGACGGTGGAGCAGGCGGAACGATTACAGGCGGTGGGGATGGAGGAGTAGGTAGTCGGTATTCAGTATTCAAACTTCGGTATGCAGTGGTCGGTTCACGCTTCACGATGAATGCTAGACGATGGGCGGTCGTCGGCGAAACGCTGCGAAACGCCATAGCGGCGTTGCAGGCGGCCGGCGTGGATTCGCCACGGCTCGATGCCGAATTGCTGCTCGCCCACGCGCTAAACCAATCCCGGGCCTTCGTCATCGCCCACCCGGATTCACCCCTCTCCGTCGAGCAGCAAACGCACTTCGGCCGACTTCTCGCACGCCGCATCACCCGCGAGCCGCTGGCCTATATCACGGGGCGGCGCTGGTTTTTCGGCCTGGAATTCGAGGTCACCCCGGCGGTGTTGACGCCCCGGCCCGAGACCGAGATGCTGGTGGAGGCGGCGCTGGACTGGTTGGGTTCACGACCGCTGCCGTCGCCCAGCCTGATCGATGTGGGCACGGGCAGCGGCGCTATCGCCATCTCCGTGGCCGCCAATACCCCGACCGATGTGCGTATCCTCGCCAGCGATATCTCGACCGGAGCGCTCGCAGTCGCCCGCCGCAACGCCGACCGCCTCGCTCCTGGCCGCATCCATTTTCTGCACAGCGATTTGCTCGCCGCGCTGGACGAATCGGTCGATCTCATCCTGGCCAATCTGCCCTATGTGGCTGCGGATCAGGCCGCTGACCTGATGCCCGAAGTGCGGGATCACGAGCCTGCCGGGGCGTTGTTCAGCGAGAATCGGGGGCTGGCGCATATCGAGCGGCTCATCACCCAGGCTTCTGACCATCTCAAGCCGGGCGGCGCGCTGATGTTGGAAATCGGTTATGACCAGGGGCAGCGCGTGCAGTCGCTCGCCCGTACGACATTTCCCCAGGCTGCAATCAATCTTCATCACGATCTCGCCGGCCTCGACCGTATGGTTGTCGTGCAGGTGTCTTGAATTGCGGACGATGAACGATGATATCAACGTGAGCCATCGTCTATCGTCCACCGTCTATCGTCAGTCAAATCCCCCATACTCCACTCACTCCGATCATTATGCCCATTCGCCTCATCGCCTGCGACCTTGACGGGACTTTAGCCGACCACGACGGTCACATCAGCGACGAATCCGTGGCCGCGCTGCGACGCGCCCGCGCCGAGGGCATCCTCGTCGTACCCGCCACCGGTCGCATGCCCTACGTTATCGATCATTTCCTCGACCGCATCGAGGCCACATCCGAGCCGGTCATCACCGCCCAGGGTGCGCTGGTGGGCTACCGTGACGGGAGGCTGCTGCGCCGTCTCACGCTCGATCCGGCCATTGCCCGTGAAGCGGCTGAGATCGCCAAACAATTTGAGGCGGGCATGGCCTACTTCACGGAAGACACGATCCTCGTCGACAAGTTCCAGACTTCACCCGCGCTGTATCGGGCCTGGTTCGGCGGGCAGGCGCTGATACACCCCGACGCACTATCACAAATCAATGGTCATCTCATCAAGTTCATGGTGATCCATGACGATCCGGATCGGGTTCCGGCGATTTTGGCCGAGCTGCATCTACACATCGGACGCCGTGCAGACATCACACGGTCATGGCATTGGTTTGTGGAAGGCACCACGCCTGGCGCGGATAAGGGCACGGCCCTGGCCTGGCTGTGCCAGCGCCTGGGCATCGACCGCCACGAAGTGATCGCCATTGGCGATGGCGGCAATGACGTGACCATGTTGAAATGGGCGGGTTTCAGCGCCGCGCCAGCCAGCGCCGACCCGTTCGCCATTGCCGCTGCCGACTGGCTGGCTCCGCCGATCGAAGACAGCCCGGTTGCGGCAACTCTCGCACATTATCTGGGTTGGTGAAAAGTGACGAAGAACAGCATTGAGTGCCTGATTGTTCCTTCCTCGCAATCCGGAGAAACCACTTGCATACCCTGACATCTACCGTCACCCTCTACGCCAGCAAAATCCTGCACAAGCTCACAACCCTGGTCGTCAGCACCGACGCCAGGCTGGAGGGCTGGTTGGGGGGTCAGGGCGACGCCTCGCTCGCCCGCAAACTGAAGGGGGAGTCGCAGGTCAGGCTGTCGGTGAATTACGCCGCGGGGAATTACGAAGTTTGGGCGAAGCATCTGGCCGGTTTTCAGGGCAAGGCCGGGGTGCGGATGTTGGAAATCGGCAGTTTTGAGGGCGCATCGGCTGTTTGGTTTCTCGACAACATCCTCACCCACCCTGCTGCGCGCCTCACCTGCATCGATACCTTCTCACGACAAAGGGGCGAGCCTCATTTCGACCACAATATGCGGGCCTCCGGCCACGCCACCAAAGTCACCAAAATCAAGGCCCGCTCGGACGAAGTGCTGCCGGGCATGGAACTCGCCAGCTTCGACATCATTTACATCGATGGCGATCACCGGGCGCAGGGCGTGCTAATGGATGCGGTGGCGTGCTGGCTGCTGCTCAAGCCGAACGGCGTTCTCATCTTCGATGATTACCTTTGGGGCGATTCGCTGCCCCCCATCCAGCGCCCGCAAATGGCCGTTGATCTGTTCCTGGCCGCTTTCGCTCCGCAACTGGAAGTCCTGGCAAAGGATTACCAGGCGCTCGTGCGCAAGCTGCCCACCAAGTCAGACGATGGACGATAGCGCGCCCTCATTATCCATCGTCCCTACACCCAACAAACCATCCAACTCAACAACCCTGGCCCAACCCATGCGCCTCCTCCTCGCCCCAGCCGGACACGGAAAGACCGCATACGTCATCGAACAGATTCGGGCATTGCGCGCAACAGGCTCGTTGGCCCCATGCTGGGTGATCGTGCCAAACCAGGAACAGGCGGGCGCGTTTCGGCGCAGATTGGCGCGGGCGGGCGGCGCCATCGGTGTTGAGATCGATACCTTTTATGGAGTCTATGCCCACATATTAGAACTGTCCGGTGAATCTGCGCCGCGGCTGTCTGAACCGGTGCAACATCGCCTGCTGCGCGCCGCCATCGACACCCTCTGTGAGGAGGGCATGCTGGAATTCTATGCGCCGCTGCGCGACAAGCCCGGATTTTTGCAGAGGCTGCGTGAACTCATTCTGGAATTGAAGCAGGCGCTCATCGAACCGGCCGCCTTCGCCGAGGCTGTGAGCGGGGAAACGCAGCGGACGGTCGAGTTGGCCGCCATCTACGGGCGCTATCAGAACTGGCTGCAGCAAAGCGGTTGGGCCGATGCCGAGGGTCAGGGCTGGCTGGCTGAGGTCGCTTTGAAGAAGCATCAAAATCTGGGCAAAGACATTCATTACCTGGCGGTCGACGGCTTCGACGAATTCAACCCCACGCAATTAGCCGTACTGCGCCTGCTGGCCGGACGCGCCCGCCTCACCCTCGTCACTCTCACCGGCGATCTGGCGGACCCGCCCCGCGACGCCCACCGCCGCTTCACCCGCGCCCGCGACGACCTCTGCACAGCCTGCGAGGACATCGAAACCCTGGCTATTCCGGCTGCCCATTCCGAGCGTCCACCCGCTTTCACTGCCCTCGAATCCGCACTCTTCACCCCCAATCCCCAAGCTCCAATCCCCAATCCCCAATCTTCACTCTCGTTACTCGAAGCCCGCAACCGCTCGGAGGAAACCCGCGCCGCCCTGCGCTGGCTGAAATCACTCATCGTCAGGGATGGCATCGCCCCGCAAGACACCGCCATTCTCGCTCGCAACATCGAGGTCTACCGGCCATTTTTGTTGGAGACGGCGGATGAATTCGGTATGTCTCTGCACATCAGCGGCGGCGATGAACTGGCGCTAAACCCGGCCATTGCCGCGCTGCTCGACCTCTTGGCATTGCCCGTGCGCGACTGGCCGCAGCAAGCGGTGCTCGATGCCTGGCGCAACCCTTATTTCAACTGGTCGCCCTTGCTGCAAATTGCGGACGAAGCATTTTCA
This sequence comes from Caldilineales bacterium, assembly GCA_024102915.1. GTDB lineage: Bacteria > Chloroflexota > Anaerolineae > J102 > J102 > JAGFJG01. The sequence continues at coordinate 2,084 of JAGFJG010000078.1, read as the reverse complement.
TCAATGGAGCAGGCTGCCAATCGCCTGGCCGAGGCTGTGCGCGGCAGCCGCATTATCGCCGGATTGCCGCAATGGCGCACGGCCCTGGCGCAGCGGGCGGAAATCACCGAAATGGCGAGGGTGGGAGATGAGGACGAGAGAGATTCCATCGAGGGGCCAGTCGGCGCGGAAGCCGCAGCCCTGCTCGCCATGTTCGAGGCGTTCGTGCACATCCTGAACTTTGGCGCACCGCTCCTGCTCAGCGAACACATCGCCGCCGTCGAAGACCTGATCGGGGGGGAAGCGGAGGTCCGAGGACAGAGGTCGGAGGACAGAGGTCAAGGAAATCCGCAATCTCTCAACATTGTCGTCCAGGCTGCCGCCAACCCAATCACCAAAGAGCGAGATCTAGCCGCGCTGCGAGCGTTCAAAGAGGCGCTGCGAGGTCTGCTCGTGGCCGAACACCTCGCTGCCCAAGCGCCATCCGGCCCCGAACCGGAACCCATGCCCTACCGCCGGTTTTATTCCGAGTTGCAGGGTGCAGTCGCCGCTGCCAGCTATCGTCTGCCCAGGCCCACACAGGGGGCGATCACGGCGGCATCGGTCTTGCAGGCGCGCGGGGTGTCCTTTGAGGCCGTCGCCCTGTTGGGATTGTCCGAGGGTGAATTCCCACAACAAGAGCGCGAAGACCCGTTGCTCACCGATCAGGATCGCACGACACTGCGGGACAAGAAAGTAGAATTACAGCCTCGCATTCTCGGCGACGAGATCACGCTGTTTTACGAAGCGGTTACGCGCGCCCGCCAGCATTTGCTGCTGACGCGCCCGTATCTCACGGACGACGGCCAGAGTTGGGAGGCGTCGCCCTATTGGCAGGAAGTGCAACGAGTGACCGGCGTAGCGCCTGAGCGTGTGGATGTCCACGCCACACCCGCCTCTGTGCCCGAATATTTGGCCGCGCTGGCGCAACCGCCCGACTCGCTGCCCGCCGATCTGGATGATGATTGGGCGCAGGTGCAGCATGCCGCCGCCATCCTGTCCGCCCGCCAAGCCAAACGCGCAGCCGGGCCTTACGAAGGTGATGCCGCCGCCATCTTCCCGCGCCTGCTCGTTCACTATCCGTCCGACCACGTGTGGAGCGCCAGCCGCCTGGAATCCTATGCGGCCTGCGCTTTCATGTTTTTCGTGGGCAGCGGGCTGGCGTTGGAGCAGCGCCAGCAGCCGGAGGAAGGCTTCGATGTCCTTATCCTCGGCTCCATTTTTCACGCAGTTTTGGAGGAGGTATACCGGCAGGCCAGAGACCAGAATGACTGGTCGGGCGCAGCGCTGCAAGCCCTGTTGCCCCAGGTCACTGGCCCGATCTTCGACGCCGCACCCCGCCGTTACGGCTTTCGTCCCACGCCCTGGTGGGATTATCAGCGGGCGGAATTGGAGGGCGTTTTGGCGCGCACGCTGGCCGGGCTGAGCGAAATGGTCGGGGATTTCGAGCCGCACGCCCTGGAAGCCGCCTTTGGCATTGGCGGTGCGCCTCCGCTGCGGATTACAACCAATGATGGTTTCCTGCATTTGCGCGGCTTTATCGACCGGGTTGACCGAAATCCCGCCGACGAAGTGCGCATCATCGACTACAAATCCGGCTCCACGCCGATCACGCCCAACGACCTGACCGAGGGCAAACGATTGCAATTGCCGCTGTACGCCCTGGTCGCCGCAGAAGCGCTCGGATTCGGTGAAGTGGTCAGCGGTCTTTATTGGCATATCGGCACGGCTGAAGCCAGCAGATTGACGCTGGAACGCTATCCCGGCGGTCTCGATGCGGCCCTGGACATCGCCGTAGCCTATGCCATCCGTGCGACCCAGGGCATTCGTGCCGGACGATTCCAACCCGAACCGCCCGCCAAAGGCTGCCCCGCCTTCTGCCCGGCCAAAGAATTCTGCTGGCGATATAAACCGGGCAATTGAGTTCAAGGTTCGAGATTCTAGCCACCTGACAGTTTTCAAGAGAAGTAAGGAGTGAGTCTGAAAGGGAGGAATAGGTCGAATTTCAAATGTCTTTTGATGATACTGCGACCGATGCGAAAAACACTAAGGTCTCTGCGTTCTTT
>JAGFJG010000077.1 GCA_024102915.1 Caldilineales bacterium | reverse complement strand
AAAGAACGCAGAGACCTTAGTGTTTTTCGCATCGGTCGCAGTATCATCAAAAGACATTTGAAATTCGACCTATTCCTCCCTTTCAGACTCACTCCTTACTTCTCTTGAAAACTGTCAGGTGGCTAGTAATCCATTCTACATATTAAACGTCAGGAAATCGTGATTTGAAGATGAAATTATTGACATGTAGGTTTTCACGCCAACATGAGGCTGCATTCACGCCCAACAGTTTGACAGGGCGTCATCACGCGGGTATGCTTCGGCCATGATTTCGACTCGCGCCAGGCGCACCCATCATCGGGACGAGGACAGGCAGACAGCCTGACCCCAGCCTTCGCGCCTGTCTTCGAACCCCGCTAGCAAACCACGATGGAATCCGTCCTCGTGGTTTTTTGTTTGTCCTTATCCTCGACCGCCCAAATCGGAGAACCCAAATGCCACCCAAAACCGCCCGTCCCAAAGTCAACAAAGTCGTCCTCGCCTATTCCGGCGGCCTCGACACCAGCGTGATCGTGCCCTGGCTGCGCAACAACTATGGCTGTGAAGTGATCTGCTTCTGCGCCAATCTCGGCCAGGAAGAGGAACTGGCCGGCCTGGAAACCAAAGCCATCGCATCCGGGGCCAGCAAGTGCTATATCGAAGACCTGCGTCTGGAATTCATCACCGATTTCATCTTCCCCACCATGCAGGCCGGGGCCGTGTACGAGCGCAAATACCTGCTCGGTACATCCTTCGCCCGACCGTTGATCGCCAAGAGAATGGTCGAGATCGCCGAGATGGAGGGGGCCGATGCCGTAGCGCACGGGGCCACCGGCAAAGGTAATGACCAGGTGCGCTTCGAGCTGACCGTCATGGCTCTCAACCCCAAGCTGCGCATCATCGCCCCCTGGCGCGAGTGGGAAATCCGGGGTCGCAAGGATGCGCTGGATTATGCCGCCGAATTCAATGTGCCGGTTTCGGCCACCGAAAAATCGATCTACAGCCGTGACCGCAACCTCTTCCACATGAGCCACGAGGGCGGTCTGTTGGAAGACCCCTGGAATGAGCCGGAAGAGGTAATGTACACCCTGACGACTTCGCCGGAAGAAGCGCCGGAACAGCCCGAATATCTGGAAATCGATTTCAAGTCAGGCACTCCGGTGCGGGTCAATGGCGTCGCGCGCGGGGCGCTGGGCCTGTTCGAGGAACTGAACCGCATCGGCGCCAAGCATGGCATCGGCCGCATCGATCTGGTGGAGAACCGGTTAGTGGGCATGAAGTCGCATGGCGTGTACGAGACGCCGGGCGGGACCCTGCTTTATGAAGCGCACGCCGCCCTGGAACAACTTTGCCTGGACAAAGAGACGCTGCACTACAAGCAGATGATCGGGCTGAAGTACGCCGATCTGGTCTACAACGGCCAATGGTATTCGTCGCTGCGCAAGGCGTTGGATGCCTTCGTGCAAGCCACGGAACAAAATATCACCGGCACGGTGCGCTTCAAGTTATACAAAGGCAATGCCATTTTGGTTGGACGCAAGAGCCCGTTCAGTCTGTACCGTGAAGATTATGTCACCTTCGACCAGGACGATGTCTATAATCAGCAGGACGCCGAGGGTTTTATAAAGTTGTTCGGGTTGCCGATGAAGGTCGAGGGCATGTTGACGCGGGAGGGCGTCGGCGTCACCGATTACGATACGCCCGACTATAGCAAGTTCAAGCGCGATTAAGTTTGCATCGATGCTGGGTATTGGGTATTGGTTTTGCCCAACTGAAAGCCAAATATCCAATACCCAGTATCTCAGACCTGGCTGCAATTACCGGACGATAATTCATCTCTCAACCCGAATGGAGTTTAGTCATGCCAACAACCGCCGAACGTCAGGAACGTATCTCAAGAATCCGCAGGTTGCCCGGTCAGATCGAAACCCTCACCGCTGGACTCTCGTCCGCCCAGTTGAGCACGCATTTTCTGGCAGGCGAGTGGACCGTCGCCCAAAACGTGCATCATCTGGCCGACTCGCACATGAACAGCTACATTCGCTGCAAACTGATTGCCGCCGAGGACACGCCGCTGCTCAAGCCCTATGATCAGGATGTTTGGGCCGATATGGCCGATGCGAAGTCCGCTTATCTGGCGCCCTCATTCGCCCTGCTGGCGGGGTTGCACATCCGCTGGGTGGAATTCTGGGAGGGTCTGGCAGACGAGGACTGGGGTCGGACCGGCATTCATCCTGAAAACGGCGAAGTGTCGCTGGACGACATTCTGGCGCTTTACGCCGACCACGGCGAAGCGCACATCGACCAGATCACCCGCACGCTGGCGGCGCAATAACGATGAGAGCGTCGATTTAATTGACTTAGTCATGGACTTAGTTTATTATCTGTGAACGAATCTTATCGGGAGGCGAACTGATGTCGACGACAGTGAATATGCACGAAGCCAAAACGCACCTGTCCAAGCTGTTGAACCGCGTGCTGGCAGGCGAAGAGGTGATCATCGCTAAAGCGAACAAACCTGTGGCGCGGTTGATCCCGATCGAGCAGGTAGCGGAGCCCAGGAAACCGGGCAGCGCTAAAGGTCAAATCTGGATCGCTGATGATTTTGACGCGCCCCTGCCGGATGACATTCTGGCAGACTTTGAGGGACGATAAACAATGGCATACTTGCTCGACACGCACGTTTTTCTTTGGTGGATTGAGGATAACCCGAAACTACCGGAATCGATTCGAGAAATCATGATAGTGCCCGACAACGATCTCTACCTGAGCGCAGTCAGCGGTTGGGAGATAGCGATCAAGGTCGGGATAGGCAAGCTGGAATTGCCCACCGATCCGCTGTCGTTTGTGTCGGAGCACCTGCCAAAAAATGCCATTCGCAGCCTGGCGGTGGAGATGAGTCACGCTCTACATGTTTCGCATCTGCCGCCACTCCATCGAGATCCCTTTGACCGGATGTTGATTGTGCAAAGCCAGCTTCTAAAAATGCCGATTCTGACGGTCGATCCACTCATCGCACAATATGATATCGAGGTCATCGGATGACGACATTTCTCCCATTCGGTTTCAGGCACGGCGGCATGCACTGTGGCATCAAAAAAAATGGCGATCCTGACCTGGCCCTCGTGCTCAGCGACCGGCCCTGTACCGCCGCCGCCCTCTTCACCCAAAACCGCTTTGCCGCCGCCCCGGTTGTGTACGACAAGGAAGTGTTGGCGCGCAATGCGAACGCCGTGCGGGCGGTGCTGATCAACAGCGGCAATGCCAATGCCGTCACCGGCGAGGCAGGGCTGGCGAATACTCGCCGCAACGCCGAGGCGCTCGAAGCTGCACTGGGATTGGAATCACGCTCGGTGTTGATTATGTCAACCGGCGTTATCGGCGTGCCCCTGCCGGTTGAGCGCATCGAAACGGCGATCCCGGTATTGGCACAGGCGGCACAGGCGGATGCAGATGGATTTCACGCCGCGGCCCGCGCCATCATGACCACCGACACACGCCCGAAATCTGCGTCGCTCAAAGCTCAGATCGATGGTCGGGAGATCAGGCTGGCCGGGATAGCCAAAGGGGCGGGGATGATCCACCCCAACATGGCGACCATGCTATCGGTGATCATCACCGACGCCACCGTCCCGCCCGAACTCCTGCGGCTGGCCCTGCGCCGCGCCGCCGACCGCAGTTTCAACCGCATCAGCGTGGATGGCGACACCAGCACGAATGACACCGTCATCTTGCTTGCCAACGGCGCTGCCCAAACCCCAACTATCGAAGAAACCTCATCCCCTGCGTTTGAGCAATTCGTCGATGCCCTGACCACAGTGGCGGGAATATTGGCCCGCGCCATCGTCGCCGACGGCGAAGGCGCGACCAAGTTAGTGACGATTCGGGTGAGCGGTCTGCCCGACGACCATCAGGCGCACCGCATCGCCAACGCCATCGCGGTTTCGCCCCTCGTCAAAACCGCCATCTACGGCGGCGACGCCAATTGGGGACGCATCCTGGCTACGGCAGGGAACAGCGGCGTCGTTTTCGAGCCGAATTCGGCCGAGCTTTGGATCAGCAGCGCCACAGAGCCGGAGCATTTCGGCGAGCGCATGCAACTCGTGGCCAACGGCATGCCATTGGCCTACGACGAGTCTGCCGCCACAGCGCATTTTGCTCATCCCGAACTGCTGATCGATCTCAGCCTCGGTTCCAGCCCAGGCCAATCGGAGATGTGGACGTGTGATCTCAGCCACGACTATGTCACGATCAACGGCGATTATCGCACCTGAAATCGGTTCAAGATGTAAATAAGGTTTAACGCCCTTCTCCTCCCAGGGCGGGAGAAGGGGCAGGGGGAAGAGGGCGAAATGCCCCTCGCCGGATGTCGTGCCCGCAGCCGGTTGCACCGAGTGAGGGTCGGTTCTATACTTGCCGAAACGCACCTCCCCATCTGAATTCAAAGGAATAACTGATGTCAGGCTTCAAAGTGATGACTTGGAATGTCGAAAATCTCTTTCGTCCGCCCCTCAGTGCAGGTCAAACAGACAAACAGCGGTATGAACGAAAGCTGGAACTGCTGGCGGAAACCATCAACCGCCTGGAACCCGATGTCGTCGCCCTGCAGGAAATAGGCGGGCTGGAACCGCTGCAAGATTTACAGGAAGCGTTGGCCGGAACCTATCGCCATCGCGCCATTTCCGCTTTCCCTGATTCGCGCGGCATTCGAGTGGCGTTCCTCTCTCGATTATTGATTGAGCGCACCACCGATCTGGTCGATTTTGCCCAGGGTCCGGCCATGGACGTGCATTATGTCGATCCTCTGGGGTCGACGATCCCGCTGAGGCGCTTTGGACGCGGGGCGCTGCACATTCATGTCAGCAAAGATGGCCGTGAGATCGATGTCATCACCGCCCATCTCAAGTCCAAACTGCTGAGCTATCCCCGGCCGTGGGGCACGAGTTTTGCGCCCAAGGACGAAACGGAACGGGCGCAGATGGCGGGGCTCGCCCTGATGCGGCGCATGGCCGAGGCTGTGACATTGCGCATGGCGGCGAACGATCTCCTGGAAGGGAATACCCAGAACCCGTTGCTGGTTTTTGGTGATTTCAACGACGTCCCTGCCGCCCAGACATCCATGATCCTCATCGGCCCCGGCGGCAGCGAGATCGGCACGCTCGGCTTCGACCGCCCCGACAAAGGTGACGACACCCGCCTGTTCAATCTGGCGCCGCTGCTGCCGCCTGGGCGAGACTATTCGCGCGTGCACAACGGGCGACGTGAGCTTATCGACCAGATATTCGCCTCCGAAGAGCTCTTCCCCATCCAGCCCGACAACAAACGACGACTGCCGGTTGTCGATAGCCACGTCGATTTCGAGGGCGAACTGGCCTCCGTGTCCGATGATCCATCTACGCGTGACAAAGCCATCGCCCCAGACCACGCGCCGGTGACGGCGACGTTCGAATGGTGAGCGGATTCTCACGATTGGTGCGATAAAAGCGATGAGTTGGTGGAATAGAGTTTCTGCAAAATCTGATGTGCTGACACGGATTGGGCAGCGCCAGAATGAAACCGCCGATGAGCGCATGCAGCGGCTCACAAACATCTACTCGACGATTTTCTCTTGCCTCGGGTTGGGGTTTGCGAGTCTGCTTTATTACCTCGGTCATACCCCACAGGTCACGGTTCTCTATCTGTCGTGGGCTGTGTATCAGGCTTTTTTGCTGCTATTGTTAGGCATTCACAGGCTGACAATCAGTTCGGTGGCGCGAGCGCAATTCGTGGGGTTGCCCATTTGGTCGGGAGCGCTGCTCGTCGTCCTGGGCGGATTCACCTACGTGAGCGGCCAGACCTTATGGGTCATCCTCGCCCCGTTGGGCGCTCTCGTGATGTTCGGCAGCCGGGAAGCGCTCTACTGGTTGTACGGCTTCATCATCATGCTGGTCATTTCCGTCTTCCTGCCCGCGACCAGCGCCGGCGCCGCCGTGCCCACGGGGCTTCGCCAATTCATGTTGGGTTGGAATGTCGTCGGGCCCACCGCATTCGTCTTCGCCATCCTCATTTATTTTGTGCAACAACGCGACATGGCCTTCCGGCTACTGCGCGCCGAACAAGATAAAGCCGAAGCCTTGTTGCTCAACATCCTGCCCGCAGAGATCGCCGCCATCCTCAAAAACGAGAACCGCATCATCGCCGACAATTTCGATGCCGCCAGCATCCTGTTCGCCGATGTCGTTGGTTTCACGCCCCTTTCGGCTGACATGAAACCCGATGAATTGGTGGCGATTCTCGACGAAGTTTTCTCACATCTGGACGGATTGGCGGAGACCTATGGCCTGGAGAAAATAAAAACGATCGGCGATTGCTATATGGCGGCGGCAGGCGTGCCCAATGCTCGTCCCGACCACGCCCAGGCCATCACTCGTCTCGCCCTTGACCTCCGGGATTACGTCAATAACCACGATGTCCGGGGCTGCAAACTGGCGTTCCGCATCGGCATCAATTCCGGGCCGGTGGTGGCGGGCGTGATCGGGCGCAAGAAATTCATCTACGATTTGTGGGGCGATGCCGTCAACACCGCCAGCCGCATGGAATCGCATGGCCGGGCCAATCTGATCCAGATCACGCAAGCCACCCACGACCTGATCAAGGATGATTTCGAGTGCAAATCACTGGGAACTATCCAGGTCAAGGGCAAGGGCGAAATGCCGGTGTGGTCGGTGGAGGGAATCAAGAACGGTCATGCTGGTTTGGGATAGCGCCGGATGGCGGACTCAGGCCCACGGGTGGATTCGGACTGAACTGGCCCGGTTGGGTTTAGAGCCGATTGGCGCCATCGAGCAGTCGCACGTCCGGCCCTGGTCGACGGTGATACGCGTGCCCACGACGGCGGGGAATCTTTATTTCAAAGCCTGCACGCCCGGCCTGGCCCATGAACCCGGCCTGCTTTCTGTGCTCTCGCGCTTTCGCCCGGATTGCGTCCCCCGGCTTTTGGCGGCCGATACAGCGCGAGGCTGGGCGCTCACCGGCGATGCCGGCGTTGCGTTGCGTGGATTGTCAACAGACGTCCAAGACACGCTCGATTATTGGCGACGCATCCTGCCAATCTACGCCGGGCTTCAACTGGAAATGTCCGCACATGTCGATGAATTATTGGCGACCGGCTTGCCCGACCGACGACTGCGCTCCCTGCCGGAAAAGCTCGACATGCTCCTCGCCGACACCGCCCATCTGCTTATCGACCAGCCGGACGGTCTCACTGCCGCCGAATATCGCGCCCTGCATTCCCTTTCGCCCAGACTACAAGAACTCTGCCAACGACTCGTATCGTACGGCATTCCCGAAACCATCGATCACTCCGACCTGCACGACGCCAATGTGTTTGTCGACGGCGACCGGATCACGTTCATCGATTGGGGCGATTGCGCGCTGACACATCCCTTTTTCACCATGAACGTCACGCTGGCAGTGCTGCAATACCGCCTGGGTTTGGAGGAAAACAGCCCCGAACTCGCCGAATTGCAGAATCTCTATCTGGCAGCCTGGACGGATTTTGGCTCGCCCGACCGCTTGCGCAAAGCCCTGGATCTGGCGCTACGCCTGGGCAGTCTCTCTCGGGCGCTAAACTGGCATCAGGCTTTGGCCGACTCGCCACCTGAGGATTGGGGCGAGGATGCCGATGGCGTGTCGCGCTGGCTGCGGCGGCTGTTGACGACGTTGAGTGAATGACCGATCAGCGGGCGCGCAGGCGTTTGACGAGCAGGACGACCAGTCCCGCCAGAAGCGCCACAAAACTGCCTGACACAAACAGCCACTTCAGCGCCGTGAAAAGTGGGGCCAGGTGGACGATGATGGGGGTCGGGTCTGGGTATCGCCACATCACCAGTGAGGCGGAACAGTTTTCCAGAAAATCGAACAGCATCGCCAGGATCGGGATAAGATTTGCCAGCCGCCAGACGCTGCCCGGTAGAAACGCTCTGCCGTAGACCCAACTGACGCTCGTCACCAGAAACAGCGTGTAAACTAGGGGAAAGATGGCGTCGAAAGTGAACCTCGACCGCACGTAAGCCGCTCGCCCCGCCTCGCCATAAGCCTCGGCCATGTCGTAGAGGTCGGACGCTGAATAGAAGTACGAGGTGTCTGGCGAACCCGCCCCGCCCGAAGTCTGTTCGGCGATGGCAGCCTGCCTGGGCAAAACCAGCGCGCCAAAAAGCAGGAAGATGATCAGCCCAGTCAGGGTCACCCGGCCGGTCGAGATAGCGATGAGCCGATCGGAAATCCGTGTAAACATGATTCCATTCTAAATCCTCGCCGCCGGATGACCAACTAAATCAGGGGCAATTCTGGCGCGCAACTGAGTTTGACATTACTGAACCCTGCCGCTATACTCCACCGCATTCAGCAAACGCCTTGCTTTTGTTCAAATGTCTAACATCAATTCGTCCTTCCTTCTTATTGTCATCGTTATTGAGCTTCTGGCCCTTATTATCGGCCAGGAGCCGACACCAGTTGGAAGGCGGGTGAAGAGCCTTTAGGCGACTACACCCATAGCAGCGTAAAAGTCGCCCCCCTTCCAACTGGAAGGGGGGTTTTCTTTTGTCTCATAAGTCCGGGCAACGTCGCCCCCAAGTTCGCACAGACTTCGTGTGCATTGGGGGCGTTCTTGTGTCAGGACAAGAATCTGACTGGACGAGACCGTTCAGTCCGTCATTATCATCATCCGTTTCTTTCAGGAGACAACCCGTATGAGACTCACCGGAGCCCAGATTGTTATGGAGGCGCTGCTGCAAGAAGGCATCGATGTCATCTTCGGCATGCCAGGGGGCGCCAACCTGCCCATGTACGACGCCCTGGCAAAGTATCCGCAGATTCATCATGTGCTGGTGCGCCACGAACAAGGCGCCGCCCACATGGCCGATGGTTTCGCCCGTGTCAAGGGGGATGTCGGCGTCTGCTTCGCCACATCCGGCCCGGCAGCCACCAACCTCGTCACCGGATTGGCCAACGCCATGATGGATTCGATCCCCCTGGTTGCGATCACCGGTCAGGTGGTGACCAACCTGTTGGGTAATGACGCCTTTCAGGAAACCGATGTGACCGGCGTCACCCAGCCGGTGACAAAACACAATTTCCTGGTGACAGATGTGAACGAGCTGCCCCAGGTGATGAAAGAGGCGTTTTATATTGCGCGCGAAGGCAGACCCGGACCGGTGCTGGTTGATATCTGTAAAGATGTACAGAACGACAGCACCGATTTTGTTTATCCGGAAAACGTGAATTTGCCCGGTTACAATCCCTGGTTCGGGCTGATTGGCGAAGATGTCAAACGAGCCGCCGCCATCATCAACAAAGCCCGCAAGCCGCTGATTATCGCCGGGCATGGCGTGCAGATGGGTCAGGCCACAGAAGAATTGCGGAAACTGATCGAACTGGCCGAGATCCCGGTCACCACCACCCTGCTCGGCCTGGGAAACCTGCCAGAAACGCATCCTCTGGCGCTGGGCATGTGCGGCATGCACGGAGAGGCGCACACCAATCTTGCCATCCAGGAATGTGATGTGCTGATCGGCGTGGGCATGCGTTTTGACGATCGGGTGACCGGCAAGCTGGATGATTTCGCGCCGAATGCCAAGGTTATCCACCTGGAAATGGACCCGGCTGAGGTTGGTAAAAATGTTACGCCCGATGTCGCCCTGATTGGCGACTGCAAAGACAGCTTGCAAAACCTGCTCACACTGGTACAACCGGCCCGCCATCTGGAATGGTTGGAACAGATTCAGGCCTGGCGTGGCGACGGGCGCGAGCGCGATATCCTCGGCCTGGAAGTCGAAGAACTGATCCCGCCCTATGTGATGCGCCAGCTTTGGCACAGCACCAAAGGCGACACGATCGTCGTCACCGACGTGGGCCAGCATCAAATGTGGGAAGCGCAATACTTCATCCACGAACGCCCGCGCCAGTTACTGACTTCGGGCGGACTGGGCACGATGGGCTTTGCACTGCCGGCGGCGATCGGCGCGCAGTTTGCAGCACGTGATTCGCGCGTGTGGGCCGTTGCCGGAGACGGCGGTTTCCAGATGACGTTGCAGGAGTTGGCGGTGGTTATGCAGGAAAAGCTGCCGATCAAGATCGCCATCATCAACAACGGTTTTCTGGGCATGGTGCGGCAATGGCAACAGCTTTTCTACGAGAAACGGTACACCGGCACGCCCATGCTCAGCCCCGATTTCGTCAAATTGGCCGACGCTTACGGCATGTCCGCTCGCCGCATCACCCGCAAAGAAGACGTGGCGGATGCGTTCGTCGAAGCCAATGCACATGACGGGCCGTTCCTGCTTGACTTCCGTGTCAAGGAAGAAGTCAACGTTTACCCGATGGTCGCCCCAGGCGCTGCTGTCGGCGATCTCATTCGCCGCCCCAAAATCGTGCAAGGGCCAAGCGGCGTCACCCCTGCGTGGTAGGTCAGTGGTCAGTATGCAGAAGGTCAGTAACCTGTAATCGGTGTCTGAATACTGATTTACTGGCTACTGATTACTGAATACTGAAAACGAGGAGAACGAACTATGGAAGCAATCAGTACAAACAAACATACTGTTGTCGCCTGGCTGGAAGACAAGCCGGGCGTCCTCAACCGGGTGGTGGGGCTTTTCCGCCGCCGCAATTTCAATATCGAAAGTCTGACGGTCGGGCACAGTGAGACGCCGGGGATCAGTCGTCTGACGTTCGTCGTCAATGGCGATGATCATATGGTCGAGCAATCGGTCAAACAGCTTTACAAGCTGGTCAATGTCACCAAAGTCGAACGCATCACGGACCGGAAGGCGATCACCAGGGAATTGGTGCTGGTGCGCGTCAAGGTGGACAGCAAAACCCGCTCCGAGATCATGCAGATCGTCGATATCTATCGCGCCCGCATCGTGGATGTGAGTATGGATGCCGTGGTCGTGCAGGCGGTCGGGGCGGAGGATCAGATCGAGAGCCTGATCGAACTGCTAAGCAATTACCCCATCCTGGAAATGGTGCGCACGGGAGCCGTCGCCATGACACGAGGTCAGGTGGGCAGGAATGGCAGCAGTCCACGCCCGCGTCGCACAGCGCTGTAGCATTGGTAGAATGGGGGTTGGCACATTGATAACCCAATCCCTTTTCTGCAAGCCTATTTATCCCCGAAAAACCAACCAACTATCCAACCAACCTACTTTCCACCAATAGGAACCACAAAATCATGGCAAACATTTTCTACGACAAGGACGCTGACATCAGCCGCCTGCAGGGGCGAAAAATCGCCGTGCTCGGCTACGGCAGCCAGGGCCATGCCCATGCGCTAAGCCTACAAGACAGCGGACTGGATGTGCGGGTCGGGCTTTACAAAGGCTCCGGCTCCTGGCAAAAGGCGGAGGCGGCGGGCCTGCGGGTCGTCTCGACCACCCAGGCTTGCGAAGAGGCCGACATCATCATGGTGCTGGCTCCCGACACTGTACAGGCGAAAATCTACCAGGAAAGCATTCAACCCAACCTGCGCCCCGGCAAAACGTTGATGTTCGGTCATGGCTTCAACATCCGGTTCGGCCAGATAATGCCGCCCGATTTCGTGGATGTGAGTATGGTGGCCCCAAAGGCGCCGGGTCATCGGGTGCGTGAGTTGTTCGTGGAAGGCACGGGCACCCCGGCGCTGGTCGCCGTTTATCAGGATGCCAGCGGCAATGCCTGGGCTGACACGCTGGCCTATGCCAAAGCCATCGGCTGCACCCGGGCTGGGGCGCTGCAAACTACCTTCAGCGAAGAGACCGAGACTGACCTCTTTGGCGAACAGGCTGTGCTTTGCGGCGGCGTCAGCGAACTGGTCAAGGCCGGGTTCCAGACCCTGGTCGATGCCGGTTATCAGCCAGAGGTCGCCTACTTCGAGTGCATGCACGAACTCAAATTGATCGTCGATCTATTCTATCGGGGCGGCCTGGCGTACATGCGCTACAGCGTCAGCGACACCGCCGAGCACGGCGATTATCATGCTGGCGAACGCATCATCACCGACCAGACCCGCGAAGCCATGCGTGAATTGTTGGCCGACATCCAGAGCGGCGCCTATGCCGAAGAATGGATCGAGGAAAACGCCAATGGTCGCCCGAATTTCAACGCCCGCCGCGCCGCCGAGCGCGACTTGCAGATCGAACAGGTCGGCAAAGAATTGCGCAGCATGATGCCCTGGCTGAATCCGGTGGAAGTTTAAGAAATGTGTCACGTGTCATGTGTCATGTTGGTTTGAGTGCTGAGCTATGGCGCTGATTGAGCGGTTTGAGGATATTCGTGCATGGCAAGAAGCACGCGTCCTAACGCAACAGATTTATGCCCTCACTGGAACCGGTGACATTGCCAAAGATTATGGTTTGCGTGATCAAATGCGGCGTGCCGCTGCCTCAACGATGGCTAACATCGCAGAAGGATTTGATTGCGACTCTGGCAAGGAATTCGCCAGATTCCTTGAGATTGCTCGCAGATCGGCTGTCGAGCTCCAATCATTTCTTTACGTCGCGCTCGATGCCAGCTACATCAACCAGGCCACATTCGATGAACTCTATGCTCAAGCCAATAAGGCCAAAGCCCTCTCCGGCGCATTCCGTCAATCACTTCTCAAGAACACCCATACTTGACACCCGACACCAAGGCACGTGACACCCCAAAAGGAGCACTCTCATGCCCAACCATTCAAATGGCCCCGACAAAGTTCTGATTTTCGATACGACTCTCCGCGATGGCGAGCAGTCTCCCGGCGCGACGCTGAACGCTCAAGAGAAGCTTGACATCGCCCGCCAGCTCGCTCGCCTCGGCGTGGATATCATCGAAGCGGGCTTTCCGGCGGCCTCGCCTGGGGACCTGGAGGCGGTGCGGCGCATCGCTGAAACGGTCGGGCAGGAGATGCGAGTCGACAAGAACGGTAATCCTACCGAACCGCCCGTCATCTGCGGGCTGGCCCGCGCCAACAAATCGGACATCGATGCGGCCTGGGAAGCGATCAAATCGGCCAGACGCCCGCGCATTCATACGTTCCTGGCCACCTCGCCGGTGCACATGGAATTCAAGCTGAAGATGTCGCCGGAAGAGGTGGTCGAACGCACGCGGCAGATGGTCAGTCACGCCCGACAGTATTGCGACGACGTCGAATTCAGCCCCGAAGATGCGGGACGCAGCAATCCTCGCTTCCTCTATCAGGTGCTGGCGACGGCGATTGCGGCCGGGGCCACCACGTTGAACATCCCCGACACCGTGGGCTATACCACGCCGGACGAATTTGGCCGATTGATCTACGACATTCGCGAGCATACGCCCGGCGCCAAGGATGTGGTCATCTCCGTCCATTGCCACAATGATTTGGGCTTCGCCACGGCCAACACCATGGCCGGGATTCAGAATGGGGCCAGGCAGGCCGAGGTGACGCTGAATGGCATCGGCGAGCGGGCCGGAAACACCAGCCTGGAAGAAGTGGTGATGGCGCTGTACGTACGCCAGCAAATCTACGAGTTGGACACGAACATCATCACCCAGGAAATCCACCGCTCCTCCGACATGGTCAGTCGCTATACGGGCATGGTCATTCAACCCAACAAAGCGATCGTCGGCGCCAATGCCTTCGCCCACGAAGCAGGCATCCATCAGGATGGCATGCTGAAAAACAAGCGTACCTATGAGATCATGGACGCCGACACCATCGGGTTGAGCCACAGCAAGCTGGTACTGGGCAAACATTCGGGTCGGCACGCCTTCCGAGTGCGTCTCAATGACCTGGGTTACCATCTGGACGACGAGGAGCTGGACAAGGTTTTCAAGCGCTTCAAAGCCCTTGCCGACAAGAAGAAGACGGTGTCCGATGCGGACATCGAGGCATTGGTGGCCGACGAGGTGTATCAGCCGCAAGAATCTTGGGAGCTGATGAACGTCCAGGTGCAGTGCGGGAGCAACGTGGTGCCGACTGCGGTGGTCACGCTGCGCAATGTGGCCTCAGGCGAGGTTATCACCGATGCCGGATTTGGCACCGGCCCGGTCGATGCCGTCTATCAGGGCATCGACAAGATCGCCAAAGCGCCGAATATCCTGACCGAATTTCTGGTGCAGGCCGTCACGGAAGGCATCGATGCCAACGGCGATGTGACCGTGCGAATTGCCGTGCCCGAAAGCCGGGGCTATACCCACACTGCCCAGGGTCGCCCTCGCCGCCGTCTCTTCTCCGGGCGCGGCATCGACACCGACATCGTCGTGGCCTCGGCCAAAGCCTACTTGCAGGCGGTCAACAAGATGATCGCCGCCGAAAGCGAAGATGCAGCCACCGTGCGGATCGCCGGTGATGATGCGGTCGCAGTCTAAAACCCAAAGAGCAGCGATTGGAGATTAAGGATTAACGCCGCCAATCACGCGCTAATTTCACATTTTCGGAGTTACACAATTCAGGGCTGGTAGTCCTATTTCGTCTGATGAAAAGGTTAGCTGCCTAAGAGGACTGCCGGTCCCTTCATCCAACTGCGTAAGTCCTGATCAGATCGAAAAACTCGGATATTCATCAATCCTCTGGAGAGGCACCAATGGCCACACCGATTCAATACATACTTAAAGATAAATACGGAAATTCACGTTATGGCAATGATGCTTACAGCACTGTAGAGTACGGCAAATGTCTTAGAGCACCCTATAGTCAGAGCGATTTATGGTTTGTTACCATCAGAGGAAAGAGTTGGGATGAACAGCGGCACGAGAAAGAATTCAGCCTGTTACCTGATTTGCCAGAAGAAGACATGACCTATCTAGTTACCGAGGAACACGCTCGACTGGCTACCATTGATAAATTCGGCCGCGCTCCTCATCTATGGGATCGGATATCCCACAAGACTTTTGTTGGCTGGTGGTGTCCCTACTGGGAACGCCTGTGGAAAGATGTGTTAGTATATGAGTTCGAACTCGATCCCTGGACGTCAGTGAAGTATGGTTATTGTCACAATTGGTTAGGTCAAAATGCAGAAAACCGCGAACTATGGTTTGTCTGCATTGAAAACGTGTTCACATTCATAGTTGATCATATATGTGCGAATCAAGAATTTATAAGGCGTATGGGTTCCGATCCTGCAAAATGGCTTATCATTAGTTGGGGACTGTTCACGCCCGGTGAAATTGATTGTGATGGCGTAAGTGATTCAGGCTATCTGAGAACCAGGAATGGCCCAGCATTAACAATGGCATATATGCCACCAACCATAGATGATATTGAGACTCGGGTCTCTAGTTACGAAAACAGTTTTGCTGACTTTCTGCGTTGGTATGATAGGGGATGGAAAAAGAAAAAGAAAACAGAGTGGAACTCCTTGGACTACCAAGATCAACTACAGTTACTGAGAAGCTGGAGTGAAGAGGTTAATCACCCGATTTTGCGCGATGCACTAAATCCACACAGACGTTAAAATGCTTTTCCTGTGGGTGCGTGGCAATACACTTTTTCATTTGATGGAGAATAACAAAGAATTATGACAGGTTTTTCACCTCCAACGGCCCAGACCCTCTTCGAAAAAGTATGGGATGCGCATGTGGTCAAACAGGATCCCGGCGCTCCCGCCGTTCTGTACATCGACGCTCATCTTGTGCATGAGGTGACCTCGCCGCAAGCGTTCACCACTCTGCGTGAGCGCGGGCTGAAAGTTCGCCGCCCGGACAAGACCTTCGCCACGATGGATCATGCCATCCCCACCCGCAATGTCGATATCGCGCTGTGGCCGAGCGACGCCGCCAATCAGGTGCGCACGCTGCGTCAGAATGCCGAGGATTTCGGCGTCACGCTGTGGGATATCGAAGGCGATGTGCAGGGCATCGTGCACGTGGTGGGGCCGGAGATGGGGGTGACGCAGCCGGGCATGACCATCGTGTGCGGCGATAGCCATACCAGCACGCACGGCGCATTTGGGGCGCTGGCCTTTGGCATCGGCACTTCCGAGGTCGGACACGTGCTGGCAACGCAATGTTTATTGCAGACCAAGCCCAAGACATTCGCCATCAACGTTGAAGGAGAGCTGGGTTTCGGCGTCACAGCCAAGGATGTGATCCTGGCGATCATCGCCAAGAATGGCGCGGGCGGCGGAGCCGGGCATGTGTTCGAGTATCGCGGCAGTGCCATCGAAAGCCTGAGCATGGCCAACCGCATGACGATCTGCAATATGAGCATCGAAGGCGGGGCCAGGGCCGGGATGATCGCCCCGGATGAGACCACATTCGAGTTTGTGAAAGGCCGGCCGTTTGCACCGAAAGGCGAGGATTGGGACAAAGCCGTCGCTTATTGGTGCACGCTGCGCACGGACGATGGCGCTGAATTCGACCGTTCGTTGACCCTCGACGCCAACCAACTTCAGCCGATGGTGACGTACGGAACCAACCCCGGCCAGGGCGTGCCTGTGACCGGCCGCATCCCCACCACTGACGAATTGGACGATCCGGCGGAACGGCGAGCGTTGCTCAGCGCCATGGAATACATGGGTTTGAGCCAGGGCCAGCCGATCGAAGGCCAGCCGGTCGATATCGTCTTCATCGGTTCGTGCACCAACAGCCGCATCGAGGACCTGCGCGAGGCGGCGGCCATCGTGCGCGGCAAGCGCGTGTCAGAATCAGTGTGGGGTATCGTCGTACCCGGCTCAAAAGCGATCAAATCGCAGGCTGAGGCGGAAGGCCTTGACCGCATTTTCGCTGAGGCTGGATTCGAATGGCGGGGTGCAGGATGCAGCATGTGCCTGGCCATGAACGATGACAAGGCCGGCGCGGGCAAGTACGTGGCCAGCACCAGCAACCGCAACTTCCAGGGCCGCCAGGGCCCCGGCGCCCGCACTCTGCTGATGAGCCCGATCATGGCCGCCGCTGCAGCGATTAACGGTCGCGTCGTCGATGTGCGAGAAGTGCTATAGAATCAAAGTTCGTTCTGGTCGCTCAAAACTCTGCGATATAAATCCCCACCCAACCAAAACCCCGCTCGATCACGCAGGTCGTCTAGCAAGGGCTTCAACTCACTGATCAACCCTCTCTTTTTCGCTTCTACCAGAACGCCAACAACACCGATCACACTTAACCCGAATAGAGTTGCTGTTTGCCGTCCGAGACGTTCGTCCATCAGCAACAAATCCGCTCCACTTTCGACCCCCAGAGCAATCGCTTCAGCTTCTCCCAAATCAAGGTTTTGCAGAAGGGCGACAACAAGCTGGCGGTTCTGAACGCTACGCCTCTCAATCCATTGGACGTCTCGTAGAGCCGAGCGCCCTGGAAACTGTGCACCTTGAATCGTGACTTCGTTCCAAACAGCATCCGGCACAAGTACCCGTCCAAGTAGCTGGCGAAGCAAATCGATCTGGTCGATGTATGTCAGAGCAGCTAGGGGAGAAGCATCGGATACGACAATCATGGTTCCTGCAGCCGAGTCAAAGTCTCCAAGTCCTGTTCATATTCTGTAATGTCATAGTGAATGGAGACGCCACGGCTGCCCAATAGCTGCATGAATTGCCAAATGGTCATCCCCGAAAGCTCACGCGCTTTGCCCAACGATAGTTTCTGCTGTTCGAAGAGATGTAAGGCTAATTCCGCCTTTAATTCTTCGGGCGTCATTCGGGCGGCTAACAAGACTTCGCCCGGTATTTCGAGAGCTGTCAAAGACATAGTTTTTGCCTCCTGAGACTCATTCATTGTAATTCATCCCTTGGCGCAATCAAAGCGCTCCCCTAACGCCACTGATTCAGACGAAATAATGCAAGCTTTTACATCCCTAACCGCCACCGCCGTACCCTTGCGTGCGGAAAATGTCGACACCGACCAGATCATCCCCGCCCGCTTTCTCACCGCCGTGACTAAAGAAGGCATGGGCGACGGCTGTTTTGCCGCCTGGCGCTATGACAGCGACGGCAAGCCCAACTATGACTTCGCCCTGAACATGCCCTGCTATGAGGGAGCAAAAATCCTGATCGCCGGACGCAATTTCGGCAGCGGCTCCAGCCGGGAGCACGCTGTGTGGGCGCTGACGGAATATGGCTTCCGGGCTGTGATCACGCCGGGATTCGCCGACATTTTCTACAACAATTCGCTCAAGAACGGCCTGCTCCCGGTCGCCCTGCCCGAAGCCACGGTCAACATGCTGCTCGACCTGGTCGAGGAACAGCCGGACGTACGCATCACAGTTGATCTCGAAAGCCAGACCGTCTCATTGCCCGACGGCCAGCAGGCCGGGTTCAGCATCGACGCCTATCGCAAGCAATGTCTGTTGAATGGCCTTGACGACCTGGGTTATTTGCTGGCTCAGGACGAAGCGATCTCAACGTTCGAGGCCGCGCACGCATGATGTTGACGCTGATTGAGCGGATATACGCAGATTTTTCTGGAACAAAAATGCGTGCTACTTGAATCCATTCAAACGGGATACGCAACACGATCATCGATACCCAATATCCAATACCAAATACCCCAAACCACCATGCCCCAAACCTACAACATCGTCCTCCTCCCCGGCGACGGCATCGGCCCTGAGGTCGTCCGTGAAACTCAGCTCGTGTTGGAAGCGCTTGCTCCGGCCTTTGCCCTCGAATTCAGTTTTCAAACCAACTTGATGGGCGGATGCGCCATCGACGAAACCGGCAAACCCCTGCCCGACGAGACGCTGACCGCCTGCCGTCAGGCCGACGCCGTATTGTTGGGCGCGGTCGGTGGCCCCAAATGGAGCGATCCCAATGCCAAAGTTCGGCCCGAACAGGGGCTGTTGGCCTTGCGGAAAGAGCTGGGCCTGTACGCCAACCTGCGCCCGGTCAAACTCTTCCCGCAATTGCTCAACGCCTCATCGCTCAAGCCGGAGGTGCTGAATGGCGTGGACATGTTGGTGGTGCGAGAACTCACAGGCGGGGCTTATTTCGGTCCCCGGCTGGAAGGCGACGAAGAGGCTTACGACACCATGCTCTACACCCGCCCGGAAATCGAGCGCGTGGTGCGGGTGGCGGCGCGGGCGGCGCAAGGGCGCAAGGGCAAACTAACTTCGGTGGACAAAGCCAATGTGCTGGCGTCCTCCCGGTTGTGGCGCAAAGTCACGACCGAAGTGATGGCGCGTGAATTCCCCTACGTGACGCTGGAGCACCAACTGGTCGATTCCATGGCCATGCATCTGATCCGCTGGCCCTCGGCCTACGATGTGATCGTGAGCGAGAACCTGTTCGGCGATATCCTCACGGACGAGGCGGCAATGCTGGCCGGATCGATGGGCATGCTGCCTTCGGCCAGCCTGGGCGATTCCTCGAACGGCCTGTACGAACCCATCCACGGTTCCGCTCCCGACATCGCCGGGCAGGGCATCGCCAATCCGCTGGCCACTATCCTCTCTGCCGCCATGCTGCTCAGGCATTCGCTCAGCCAGGACGCCGCTGCCGCCGCCATCGAAAGAGCGGTCGAGCGAGCATTGGAGGCCGGGTATCGCACGCCCGATCTCGCCAGCGTCGCCGCCCCCGACCAGACCATCGAGGTGGTGGGCACAGAGGCGATGGGGGCGATTGTGCGGCAATTTTTGGGAAATAGTGCGTGAAATGCATTACGTGAGCGCCATCTTGTCAACCAATCATTAATCTTCAATCTTTAATCCCAAATTGTTCCGGCTTGAAATCTCATGACTGTAAAACTTTATGATTGCACATTACGCGACGGCACCCAGGGTGAAGGCATCAACTTCTCCTCCGGCGACAAACTGCGAATCGCCCGCAAGTTGGACGAATTGGGCATCGCTTACATCGAGGGCGGGTGGCCTGGCTCCAATCCCAAAGACATGGAATTTTTTGAGCGGGCCAAGACTGAACTGAAATTGCAGACCGCACGCGTGGCCGCCTTTGGCTCGACGCGCAAAGCCAACACGCCCGTGGATCAGGACGCGCAGGTGAAGATGTTGTTGGACACGGAGACCCAGGTCGTCACCATTTTTGGCAAGACCTGGACTCTGCACGTTTATGATGTTTTGCGCACCACGTTGGACGAAAATGTGGCGATGATTTTCGACACCGTTTCCTACTTGAAGGAAGCGGGCAAGGAAGTCATCTATGACGCCGAACATTTCTTCGACGGCTACAAGGCTGATTCCGCCTACGCCGTGCGCACATTGCAGGCAGCCGAGAAAGCCGGGGCGGACTGCATCGTGCTGTGCGATACCAACGGCGGTTCCATGCCCTGGGATATCGAGCGAATCATCGGCGAAGTGCGGGCGGCGGGGATCACGACGCCGCTGGGAGTTCATACCCATAATGACGGCGATGTGGGGGTGGCCAATGCCCTGGCGGGCATCCGGGCGGGCGCAGTCCATGTGCAGGGAACCATCAACGGTTATGGCGAGCGCTGCGGTAATAGCGACATCGTTAGCATCATTGCCAATCTCAATTTGAAGATGGGCATCGATGCCGTGACACCGGGCCAGCTCAAGCGATTGACCGAACTATCGAATTTCGTGAGCGAGGTGGCGAATGTGAATCCCGACACCCACGCCGCTTATGTCGGCAACAGCGCCTTCGCCCACAAAGGCGGCGTGCATGTGAACGCCATCCTCAAAAACGTGGATAGCTACCAGCACGTCAATCCCGATCTCGTGGGGAACCGGATGCGCGTTGTGGTTTCCGACCTATCGGGCAAGGACAATATCGCTTTCAAACGGGAGAATTTCGGGCTGGAAGGGATTACGCGCGAGCAGGAAGTCGCCGTTTTACAGCAAATCAAAGAGATGGAAAACCAGGGCTATGCCTTCGAAGCCGCCGACGCTTCCGTGGAATTGCTGCTGCGGCGCACTCAGGCCGATTACAAAGCGCCGTTCGAGATGATCGATTTCACCACCAGCGTCGACCACCGCCGGGGCCGGGGCCTGTTCACCGAAGCGACGGTCAAGGTGGAGATCGCCGGACAGATATTTCACGAGGTGGCGGAAGGCAATGGCCCGGTGAATGCGTTGAACGAGGCGTTGCGTAAAGCCCTTGAGCGATTCTATCCGAACCTGGAGCGGGTGCACCTGTCGGATTACAAGGTGCGTATTCTGGATACGCATATGGCAACGGCGGCCACCACGCGCGTTATGATCGATTTCACCGATGGCGAGCAGCGCTGGGCGACGGTCGGGGCCAGCGCCAACATCATCGAAGCAAGCTGGCTGGCGTTGGCCGACGGCCTTGAGTATGCGTTGCTCAACGGCGTCGCCGACTCGAACTGAACCCGACCGTCGATCATGAGACCCGCCGCCCATCCCACGGCCCTGCGCGTTCAAGATGCCGGACGCGCACTTGGTTTGAATATCGACGTGGTCGAGTTCACAGAAACGACACGCACAGCCGAAGATGCCGCCGCAGCGGTCGGCTGCATGGTCGGCCAGATCGTCAAATCACTGGTCTTCGTGGTGGCGGGCGAGCCGGTAATCTGTCTGGTTTCGGGCAGCAACCGGTTGGATGAACGCAAGCTGGCTGGGTGGGCGCAAGTAGGCCGGAAACAGGTGCAACGTGCCGATGCCGAAATCGTGCGGGCGAGCACGGGCTACGCCATCGGCGGGGTTGCGCCCTTTGGTTATCCCGCCCCACTGCCGGTACTGTGCGACGCCGACCTGCTGCAATATGAGGTCGTGTGGGCGGCAGCGGGCACGCCGAATGCCGTGTTCGAGGTCAGGCCGGAAGCGCTGGTGAAGGTGACGGGGGCCGTGGTGCTGGATTTGGTGCAGGCAAGCGCATGAGTGGCACACTGGCATTCAATCAACCCGTCGTCAAGCCGGATTATGATGATGGTTGTTTTGCAGACATTCCCGGCCTGGTCGGCAATCTGCTGGGCTTGACCCCGCCCGGCAAGCTATCGCCCGGCCGCCTGGGTCATCCCGAACGGCCCTTCGACCAGGTCGTCGTGCTGCTGGCTGATGCTTTTGGTTGGCGCTTTTTTGAGCAATTCAGCGATCATCCCGGCCTACAGCATTTCATCCGCCACGGCTATACTCACAAGCTGACCTCGCAATTCCCCTCCACCACGACAGCGCATGTCACCACCATGTGCACCGGACAGGCGGTTGGACAACACGGCCTCTTCGAGTGGCAATATTACGAGCCGCAGTTGGATGCGATGATCGTGCCGTTGCTGTTCTCCTTCGCCGGGGAAGAGCAGCCGGAATTGCTGCGCCTGGCCAAGGTCGATCCACGCTGGGTTCTGCCCCGACAGACGTGGTTTCAGACATTGCAGACGCAGGGCGTGGACTGCCGGGCGATTCTGCCAAAAGACTTGGCGAAATCAACCTACACATCGGTGATGACGCAAGGCGCAACCGTAGCTGGCTACAAGACCCTGCCCGAAGCGCTCATCAACCTGCGCCGCCAGATCGACCGCACATCTGGCCCTGCTCTTCACTATCTCTACTACCCCAGCATCGACAGCATCAGCCATGACTATGGCCCGGAATCAGAACAGGTGGCAGCGGAAATCGACGCCTTCCTGACCGCACTCGACCGCTGGTTCTTCGCCAAATTGGGAAGCGGGCGGCAGAATACAGCTTTCCTGCTCATCGCCGACCACGGCCAGATTGCCGTCGATCCAGCCACCACGCTCTATCTCAACCTCCTGCCCGAATTCGAGGTCATCCGCCCCTGGTTGCAAACCGACAAACGAGGGAAACTCTTGACGCCGGGCGGGTCAGCGCGAGATATGTTCCTCTACGTCAAGGACGGATCGTTGGACGAAGTTCATCCATTCTTGTCTGATTTGTTGGAAGGTCGAGCAGATGTCGTCAAAGTTGCTGATCTGATCGCCGCCGGTTACTTCGGCCCTACGCCTCAGTCCGATATCTTCCTCTCCCATGTCGGCAACCTCGTCATCCTCCCCCACGCCAAAGAATCGGTCTGGTGGTACGAAGATGGGCGGTTTGAGCAGAAATTCTTCGGCCATCATGGGGGGCTGAGTGCGGAGGAGATGGAGATTCCGCTTTTAATGTATACTTTATAAATTATCGAGTTTCACGCACCATAGAAATCAGAGG
This sequence comes from Caldilineales bacterium, assembly GCA_024102915.1. Taxonomy (GTDB): domain Bacteria; phylum Chloroflexota; class Anaerolineae; order J102; family J102; genus JAGFJG01. The sequence goes on along the minus strand of JAGFJG010000077.1, from coordinate 15,482 downwards.
TTTCTCATGTCCAATATGACCAACGGCTCCCGTCCCATGCGTTCCGACATCATCAAAAAGGGCATCGACAAAGCCCCCCATCGCAGTCTGCTGCGCGCCACCGGCGTAAAGGACGAGGATTTCGACAAGCCTTTTATCGCCATCGCCAACAGCTATATTGACATCATCCCCGGCCACGTGCACCTCGACAAATTCGGCCAGATTGTGAAGGACGCAGTGCGTGCGGCGGGCGGCGTGCCCTTCCTGTTCAATACCATCGGCGTGGACGACGGCATCGCTATGGGCCATTTCGGCATGAAATACAGCCTGCCCAGCCGCGAGATCATCGCCGACGCCGTGGAGACGGTGGTCAACGCCCATCAGTTCGATGCTCTGGTCTGCATCCCCAACTGCGATAAAATCGTGCCGGGCATGCTGATGGCCGCCATGCGTTGCAACATCCCCACCATCTTCATCTCCGGCGGGCCGATGTACGCCGGCCAGACCGACGATGGCACGACGGTGGATTTGATTTCGGTGTTCGAGGCAGTGGGCTCGGTATCGGCAGGCAAGATGACGCAAGAGCGGTTGTTGGAAATCGAGCGGGTGGCCTGCCCGACCTGCGGCTCCTGCTCCGGTATGTTCACGGCCAACAGCATGAATTGCCTGTGCGAGGCGTTGGGCATGGCTCTGCCCGGCAACGGCACCTATATGGCGCTCAGCCCGGAGCGGGAAGCGCTGGCCCGGCAAGCGGCGCAGCAAATCATTCACCTGCTGGAAAATGACATTCGCCCGATGGACATCGTCACGCCGGAGAGCATTGACAATGCCATTGCCCTGGATGTGGCGATGGGCGGCAGCACCAACACCGTGCTCCATACCCTGGCCATCGCCTACGAAGCCGGCATCGACTATCCCATCAGCCGCATCGACGCCATATCACGGCGCACGCCCAATATCTGCAAGGTCTCGCCCTCCAGCCATTACCATGTCGAGGATGTGGCCAAAGCGGGCGGGATCAGCGCCATCCTGCACGAGTTGAGCAAGAAACCAGGAGCGCTGACCCCCGACTGCATCACCGTCACCGGCAAGACCCTGGGCGAAAACATCGCCGATCACCCCACCATGGACGCCGACTGCATCCGCACGCTGGACAACGCCTACAGCGCCGATGGCGGGCTGGCCATCCTGTTCGGCAACCTGGCCCCGGACGGCTGTGTGGTCAAGTCTGCCGGGGTGAAGCCGGAGATGAGGACGCATACCGGTCCCGCCCGCATCTACGAAAGCCAGGACGAAGCGGTCGAGGGGATTCTGGCCGGGGAGGTGCAGCCGGGCGAGGTGGTGGTCATCCGCTATGAGGGGCCGAAGGGCGGGCCGGGCATGCAGGAGATGCTCTCGCCCACCAGTTTCATCATGGGACAGGGCCTGGGCAACAGCGTGGCGCTGATCACCGATGGCCGTTTCAGCGGCGGCACGCGCGGCGCTTGCGTAGGCCACATCAGCCCCGAGGCGGCGGCGGGCGGCCCCATCGCCCTGATCGAGCCGGGCGACCTGATCACGGTGGACATCCCCAACCGCAAACTGGAGCTGCATGTGGACGACGACGAGTTGGCGCGACGCAAGGTCAACTGGCAGCCCATCGTGCGCGAGAACCTGCCGCGCACGCTGAGCAAGTACGCGAAGATGGTGACGAGCGGCAGTCAGGGGGCGGTGTTGGAGTGGTAGATCGGCCCCAAACCGACTGGTTTTGACAGCCGCCCAACCTGCCGCTATAATGCTGCGAGCTTTCAGCAGAATGTGATTGGCCCATTCGTCTAGAGGACTAGGATGCAGCCCTCTCAAGGCTGAGACACGGGTTCGAACCCCGTATGGGCCACACTCTGACGACCGGGACCCCAGCCAAATGCGTTGGGGTCTTCGTTTATCTGGAACCTGCCTGTTCGGCCCATCATTTGCGTTTTCCGGCCAGCGATATTACAAAATGCGCCAGCCAACCCGAACGAGCATTACAGCAGAAGCACGTAACGGATGTGGTACAATGTGCATCATAATCAACTGGTAAACTGACCGTCTAGCGGTCTTGAATTTCTAAATCTACAAAATTCTTGGACAACGCTTCATTTTTGAGGATATCACATGGGCAAAGACACTATTACTGTAACTGATAATCGCACAGGCAAAGCTTACGAGCTACCCATCACCGACGGCACAGTCAGGGGAATGGATCTCCGCCAGATCAAGGTCGATGATGATGACTTTGGTTTGATGAGCTACGATCCCGCCTATTTGAATACAGCATCTTGCCGCAGCACGATTACCTATATCGATGGGGACGCGGGCATCTTGCAGTATCGCGGTTATCCCATCGAGCAACTGGCCGAGGAATCGACATTCCTGGAAGTCGCTTATCTGTTGTTATATGGCAAACTTCCGAACCAGCAGGAGCTTGATAGCTGGATTTACGATATTACCCATCACACCATCGTGCACGAAAACATTCGCATCCTTATGGATGGGTTCCGTTATGATGCGCACCCAATGGGCATTCTCACCAGCACGATTGCGGCGTTGTCCACCTTTTATCCCGAAGCCCGGCAGGTGACGAATGAGGAATCGATAGAGCGTCAGACGCGACGACTTGTGGCGAAGATGCCGACATTGGCCGCTTTCGCTTATCGTCATGCGATGGGCCTGCCCTATGTTTATCCCGACAACGATCTGAGTTATGCCGGTAATTTCTTGAATATGATGTTCAAGATGACCGAACTCAAATACAAACCGAATCCCATCGTCGAGCGGGCGCTGGATGTGCTCTTCATCCTCCACGCCGACCACGAGCAGAATTGCTCGACCAGCACCATGCGCATGGTCGGCAGCTCACTGGCCGATCCCTACATGGCGATCGCTGGCGCATCGGCTGCGCTGTACGGGCCGCTGCATGGCGGCGCCAACGAGGCGGTTTTGCGCATGCTGACCGAGATCGGCTCGGTGCAGAACATCCCCAATTTCCTGGATAGCGTCAAGGACGGGGATCGTAAATTGATGGGCTTTGGACACCGGGTTTACAAGAACTTCGACCCGCGCGGGATCATCGTCAAGGAAATCGCCCACCAGGTATTCGAGGTAACCGGACGCAATCCCTTGCTGGACATCGCCCTGGAGTTGGAGCGGATCGCCCTGCAGGAAGATTACTTCGTCTCCCGCAAGCTGTATCCCAATGTCGATTTCTACAGCGGCATCATCTACCAGGCGCTGGGGCTGCCCACATCGATGTTCACCGTCATGTTCGCCATTCCTCGCACGGTCGGCTGGCTGGCGCAGTGGCGTGAGATGATGCTCGATCCGGAACGAAAGATCGCCCGGCCACGTCAGATTTACGATGGTGCGCGCAACCTCGATTACGCGCCTATGTTGTTCCGAGAATAGTTTCCGGACGTCAATCAACTACCGTCGCCCCCGCGATGGCCGAAATGCCGCCGGGGGCGACTTGCTTTATTCACCCGCCGATTCTTCGACCTGTCAGTCATGATCACCCGTCGTCGCCTGGCAATCGCCGGCCTCATTGTACTCGTTCTGCTCGCATTGCTGTCCGTTGCAGCCTATCGCGAGATAGACCGCCTGCTCATTGATGATCCGGCCGGCGTCACGCTTCCCGCTCATCCCTACCGATTCAATTTCACCGATTACGAAGTCAGGGCGATTACAGCCAAGGTGATCAATACCGGCAGACGGTTGGGCGCACATCTGACGGTGGAGGAGCAACGACGGCTGGTCGAGCAATACTTGCAGCGGGCTCGCTATATCGATTATCTGGAATACAACATCGAACGCATCTTCGCCGATCCTGCCATCACCGACCCCGTCGAAGCCAGCAAGGAGTTAGAGGCGCAGTTGCAGAAGTTGCGCTCCACGCAGGACGATGTGCGGCCATTGGTCGAGGCGGCGCTCGAAAGGCAGGTGAGCGAGATGTTGGCTGATCTCGATCTGGAAACGGATGGGGTGATGTGGCCGCCGCTGCGTTTCAATTTCAGCGAGCCGCCGAATTATCTGATCGTCTCGCCCCGCGACCATATCGAAGTCGAAGCCGGGTTGCACTTGCGGCCTCAGCTTGATTTGCCGTTAATTGAAACCATCGAACAAAAAGTCTCCGCTGAATTCGACCGCTCCGCCCTGATCGAAGGGCTGGGCGGGCAGGGCGCATGGCCTGCCATCGTCAACGATGGAGCGAGTCTTTCCTGGATTCTCAGCACCATCGCCCACGAGTGGGTGCACAACTATATGGTTTTCCACCCCTTAGGGCGGAACATGTTCGACGGGCCGGGCATGAACACGATCAACGAGACGGTGGCGACCATTATCGGCGACGAAGTGGGGGATGAGATCGCTTTTGAGATTTACGGCATTCCCCGGCCAGAGCGGATTCCGCCTGCCTCGGCGAACACGCCCCTGCCCGAACCTGACCCCGACCGTTTCGATTTCCGCACTGAAATGCGGCGGACGCGTCTTCATGTGGATGAATTGCTGGCGGAAGGCCGGGTGCAAGAGGCGGAAGATTATATGGAAGCGCGCAGGCAGAAATTCGTGGAGAACGGCTACATCATCCGCAAGCTCAACCAGGCTTACTTTGCGTTTCACGGCTCCTACGCCACCGGCGCTGCCTCATCCGATCCCGTCGGCCCCAAGCTGTGGGAATTGCGCGACCTCATGCCCGATCTGGCGACATTTGTGCGGGCGACGCAAACCATCACCAGCCTGGATGACCTGGATGCTCTGCTGGGCGAATGGCGAGCGCACCCTGCAACCACGATCGGGACCTAACCCCAGCCTGACCGCAAAACCCCACTTGACACCTGCCCCGCCCTGTGCCATAATCCCGCCAACTTGACCGCTCACGCGGCCAACCCCTCCCTAGCCATCCCTATAACCAAGGAGGTGATGTCAATGGACTTAGGTTTTAGTTCCGGCGCCGTGGCATCACCTTCGCACTGCGGATGATTGCCACGGCGCACCAAAGTGAGAGACCTCCCGCGCGGGAGGTCTCTTGCTTTTATGCGAACACAGTCATTGTGCCCAGATGACTGTCACTTGTCCGAGTGACAATCATCTCGACGAAAGCGCCCGAATCGCGCTATTCCAGGCCCAACAAAAAACGTGTCCCGCCGCCTACGGCGAAACACGTTCAGGCGATTTTGACAAGGGTGACCATCGGGGCTTGAACCCGAAACCTCCTGGGCCACAACCAGGTGCTCTACCAATTGAGCTATGGCCACCATACCAGGGCTCGTCCACATGTAGCATATAAACTTGTAGACTTTGCAGGATCGTTTGAGCCAGGCAAAGCGCTAAGCTGGCGGGCAGGGACTCGAACCCCGACTAGCGGATCCAAAGTCCGCGGTCCTGCCAATTAGACGACCCGCCAATAAAGTGGTAAAGGTGCCGAGGGCCAGACTTGAACTGGCGACTCCGCAATTTTCAGTCGCGTGCTCTACCAACTGAGCTACCTCGGCATGAATTGGAAAAGGGCTGAGACCAGATTGGCGCTCAGCCCTTGCGCAAGTACCAGAGCGGGCGATGAGATTCGAACTCACGACCTTCTCCTTGGCAAGGAGACGTTCTACCGCTGAACTACGCCCGCAAGAATAATAATGAAATGTGTCGGCAATCTGCGAAGGTGTGGGGAGGTGGACCCGGTCGGATTCGAACCGACGATCTCCTCCGTGCAAAGGAGGCGCCTTCCCACTAGGCCACGGGCCCATACCTGGTTAAACAGGCCAGGTGCCGACGAGAGGACTCGAACCTCCACGACCCGTAGGCCAACAGATCCTAAGTCTGTCGCGTCTGCCAATTCCGCCACGTCGGCACGGCGTCCGTCGGCACGACATCCGTCGGCACAGCATCGGCAATCGCGAGAACCAGTCAAAACACAGAGTACCCCCGATTCTGTTCAGCGCAAAGCGCTTACCGTCATCTGTCTCACACTTGTTAGCGTGGTGAGGCCTGGCTTGACGGGTGTAACCCGACTTTGCCGGCTGCTCACTGCGACGAGACCGAACGATTAACATCATCGCCCGGCCCTCTCGCCTTGCTCCCAGTTGCACGCTCGCCCAGCCGGGCTCATCGCTAAGCCCGCTGGTAGGCTCTTACCCTACCGTTTCAGCCCTTACCAGAATTTCTGGCGGGAATGCTTTCTGTTGCGGTTGTAGTCATCACGCCGTTGCCAGCGTCATGCCCTCACTTGCTGTTTCATGAGGCAACCTTGCCTTTCGCCCATGAGGTGAAAGACAGGGAGTCGGGAAGTTCCTCTACCGGTTCCAAACGGTTCACCGGCAGCGACGGTTTCTCTGTGCAGGGTGGTCAATGCCGTACAAGTTGTTAAGGTGCTTGCGCGAAGGGCATTATAGCATCGCGTTTTTTGGGGTGTCAAATCGAATGGCAATCTCGCCCCAGTTGAAGCCAGCTGAATTCAAACAACCTGCAACGCCACGAATGGCAACTGTTCACCCAACTGTCGATATCCCGCCTCCGAACCATCCACCTCGAAGCCCATATAACCGGCCAACGTACGCGCTGCTTTGGGGTTGCGCTGGGCATAATCCGCCATTTCTGCAGCTCCTTCGTCCGACGACAAACGACGCGCATGGGCGGACATCCGCCGCCGTCCGACCTGAATCGTGGCGGCGGGCGTGTGCATCAGATTCTGGAACCACTGTGATCCCTCACCGAAGCCGGAGGCAATGATGTAGGTATCGTTAGGCGCGTCGTGACGGACCACCTCGACCACGGTCTGGCGCGGCAGGCCCGATTTTCGTCCCGCATGATTGAGAAGAAGGAAACGACCGCCCAGCAGCCCGCCCAATCCGATCTTGTAAAGATAGATAGGCAGCCGGAACAGTATACGGGTTAGCCCGGATGGCGGCTTTGGTGCGCGGGTTTGTACGGTCATCAGGCGGCAGTGATCAACTCACAGGTATGGGCTGTGCAATCGTACATCGCCCAGGTAGCGGGGTTGTCTTTGCCCAGGAGCTCGCCGGGATTGACCAGCCAGGTATCATCGACCTGGCGAATTTGCCGGGCATGATTATGTCCATAGCATACGAGGTCAAGCTGATGAGATTGGGCAATGCGCAGCGCCGGTTCCGGATAATGGATCAGGGCGATGTGGCGGCTCGCTATCCATATCTCGGCATAAAAGCCGTGATGTTTCACGTGCGCAAATTCGGACGCCACCGTCTGGATCAGACGGCCATCCCCATCGTTGTTACCGAAAACCAGATGAATCGGCCCGGTAAAACCCTCGGCCAGTTGTCGAATCACGAACGGCGAACACAGGTCGCCGCAATGGACAAGCGCCTCTGCGCCCAGGCTTCTGGCCTGACCCAGCGCCTTATCCAGGTTCCAAATATTGTCATGACTGTCAGAAAATATTGCGATTTTTGTCACCGGAGCCTCCTTTTACCCATTCGTTTGAGTGCCGGACAAGCATGGATCGAACTAACGACAAATCAAAACGGATTGTTTCCGCCTTCATATGTTTTGTTCTTGCTGTAACCGAGAACAAATATGTTCTAGATCATACACCCCAGAAGAAAGCTGTGCAATAATAGGGCTATGAATAGACTTGCATCAACGTCGATGCAATCGTTGTTCCCGTCCAAATTGATTGTTGTGAACCCTCCTGCCAGATGGTGGGGCGAGTTGGTACGGCCTGGGTTGGATAAATGGACGCATTGTAAGGAGGCTAATCGATGTCAGCTACTGGCACAGTTGTCATAGACCGGGAGCGTTGCAAGGGCTGCGAACTCTGCATTGTCGCCTGCCCGCAACAGGTGTTACACCTGGAAGAAAAGTACAACACGCACGGCTACAGACCCGTGACGCTCTATGAAAATGGAAAGCGCTGCACCGGATGCGCAGTCTGCGCGCTGGTTTGTCCCGACGTAGTTTTTACCGTCTATCGCCTGCCCAAATCCGTGCGCGTGCGCAGCGTGGAAACGCAAAGTACGGTCTGACCGGGAGGGATCATGGAAAAAGAATTGTGGAAAGGCAATGAAGCGATGGCCGAGGCCGCTTTGCGGGGCGGGCTGGAGGCTTACTTCGGGTATCCGATCACGCCGCAGACTGAACTCCTCGAATATCTGTCCAGGCGCATGCCCGAACTGAAGCGCACTTTCTTGCAGGCGGAAAGCGAGATCGCATCGATAAACATGGTCTATGGTGCCGCCTGCGCTGGCTTTCGCGCCATGACATCCTCGTCATCCCCCGGCATCAGCCTGATGCAGGAAGGCCTGAGTTACATCGCCGCCAGCGAAGTTCCCGCCGTGGTTGTCGACATCATGCGGGGCGGGCCGGGCCTGGGCAACATCCAGCCCAGCCAGAGCGACTATTTCCAGATGGTGAAGACTGCCGGTCACGGCGATTATCATGCCATCGTACTGGCGCCATCCACCGTGCAGGAAGCGGTTGATCTCGTCTACGACAGCTTCGATCTCGCTTTCAAATACCGCACCCTTGTCACCATCCTGGGCGACGGCAGCCTGGGCCAGATGATGGAGCCGGTCGAGATGCCGCCGTTCAAAGAAAACCCTGACCGGCGTCCAGATTGGGCGCTTGGCAACGACAGACCCGAACGCCACGTGATCACCTCCCTTTACCTGGGAGCCGAGAAGCTGGAAGCGCTGAATTTGCGGCTGCAATCAAAGCTGGCCCAAATTGCCGCACAGGAAAGACGGCACGAACAGGTTCTTTCGGAAGACGCCGAAATTCTCGTCGTCGCTTTTGGCACGGTGGGGCGGATCGCTCATTCGGCTATCCGCCAGGCGCGAGCTTCCGGCATCAGGGCGGGGCTATTCCGGCCCATCAGCCTCTGGCCGTTCCCAGAGCCGGAACTGGACGCGCTGGTCGACCAGGTTTCCCACATCCTGGTCGTAGAGATGAACGCCGGGCAGATGCTGGAAGACGTGCAGCGGGTTGTGCGAGGCCGTGTGCCCGTCCACTTCCACGGGCGCACGGGCGGCATCATCCCCTTGCCCGACGATATTCTGCCTATCATCCGAAAGCTGGCCGCTAACCCGATGTCCATTCCACACCAGCGGCCCGAACCCGTCCTCAACTGATTTGAAAAACCCGGAGGACCGACTCATGGCAATTACAACACTCGACCCCATCACCGACCGGTTCAGTCTGGACGATCGGTTCAGCATGGATATTAACCAGATGGAGATCGTGTATCAGCGCCCGCAATCCCTGACCGACGCGCCTACACACTATTGCCCCGGCTGCGGTCATGGCGTCGTTCACCGTCTCGTCGCCGAAGTCCTGGACGAGATGGGACTGCGCGAGCGCACGATTGGCGTAGCGCCCGTGGGCTGCGCCGTGTTCGCCTACGATTACTTTCGCCTGGATGCGTGCGAGGCAGCGCATGGCAGAGCGCCGGCCATGGCGACCGGTCTCAAACGGGTTCTGCCCGACCACATCGTTTTCACTTACCAGGGCGATGGCGACCTGGCCTCCATCGGCGGCAATGAAATCCTGCACGCCTGCGCTCGCGGCGAAAAAATCACGGTCATCTTTGTCAATAACGCCATTTACGGCATGACCGGCGGCCAGATGGCCCCAACCACATTGGCGGGCATGGTCACCGCTTCGTCGCCCTATGGTCGGGATGTGAAATTGCAGGGCGAGCCATTGCACCTGACCGAAATGCTGGCGATGCTGCCGGGAGTGGCTTACGCCGCCCGCCGTTCAGTGCATTCTGCTGCTGAAGTGCGCAAGACCAAAAAAGCCATCCGGCTGGCGTTCGAAGCACAGGTGCTAGGGCTGGGATTAGGGCTGGTCGAAGTGCTCAGCAGTTGCCCCACCAACTGGAAACTGACGCCGACCAACGCGCTGAATTTCATCCGGGATGAAATGATCCCGGTTTACCCCTTGGGCGATTTTAAGGTACACGAGGCATTGACAACCCCACCAAACTAACGAAGGAGCGGAATCATGGAATACTCAGTCATTTTCTCCGGATTCGGCGGCCAGGGAGCGCTATTCGCCGGACAATTGCTGACCTATGCCGCCGTCGACGCTAATCTGCACGTGACCTGGATCCCTTCTTACGGCCCGGAGATGCGGGGCGGCACAGCGCACTGTACGGTCGTGCTCGGCGATGTCCCGATTGGTTCGCCCATCGTCCGCAACCCCGATGCCGTCGTGAGTATGAATCTGCCATCGACCGATAAATATGAGCCCCTGGTGAAATCGGGCGGGACTTTGATCGCCAACAGTTCTTTGGTGCACCGTACCATCCAAAGGCCGGAAATTCATGCCATTTTGCTGCCGGCCAACACGATGGCGGAAAAGCTGGGGGACGTGCGTATGGCCAACGTCGTCATGCTGGGGGCGCTGCTGGCGACGACCGGCTGGCTGGAAGTGGATGTTGTCGAGCGCGCCCTGCGCGATCACCTGCCGCGCCGCCACCATCATCTGATGGATGCAAATATCGCCGCTCTCCACACCGGGGCCGAGTTCGCCCGCAATGAAATAACGACAGATAGGATAGCTGCCTGATCACTCAGACGGGGCGACGAAATGGGGGGATTTGGAGGGCAACTGCTTCCCCCCTTCTCCCAGGGCGGGAGAAGGGGCCGGGGGATGAGGGCGACCCTTTCGCGGCAAATGACAACTCCAGCCTCAGAATGATAAACTTGCGTCATTCCATCATTCAGCTTGATATCAGGTGACAGTCACTTTCGGAGTGACTGTCATCTCTTTCTGCCATCAAGGAGAAAACCATGCTCGTCGATACCTGGCACTTCAGCTTCACCGTTTCGGACATCGAACAATCCATCGCCTTCTATCGCGATGTGCTGGGCATGAGGCTGGTGCACGAACAGGAACAGGCGAATGAATACACGCGCAAATTCGTCGGCTATCCCGACGCTCATCTCAAGGTGGCGCAATTCGCCATCGCCGCCAAGCAGTCGCCCCGCTCCGGCCATATCCTGGAACTGGTGCAATATGTAGCGCCCAAGGGAGTGAAAGTGGATACGGCCACGCCCAATCCCGGCACGGCTCACCTCGCTTTCGAGGTGGACGACATCCACGCCGAATTCGCCCGTCTGAAAGGACTGGGCGTGCGCTTCCGCAGCGAAACGCCCATCGCTATCGAGGCGGGCATCAACAAAGGCGGCTATACCTGCTATTTCCTCGATCCCGACGACATCACCCTGGAGATCATCCAGCCGCCCGCCCACCGTCTCGCCAGTTCGTAACCTGGGCAAATCGAAAGCATAAAGTTTATCCGCAGATTTCGCAGATTGCACAGATTTAAGACCAGAAGAATCTGCGCCAATCTGTGCAATCTGTGGATGATTTCTCCGCATCAAGGTCATATCGTCGATGAGTCCCATCACAACTGAAAAACCTATCCCCATCGAACTCGTCTTCAACCCCAACTGGTGGCATCAGACGGCGGGGATTTCATTCGACAGGTCATTCTATTTCGATCCGCAGGCGCGCATCGACAACGACGTGGTCATGCGACGGGTTCTCTTTGAACGCTTCGGCGAGATGGGCCTGGGTGAACCCGACCCGCAACCTCGCCCCATCATCGGCTCTGTGCATGTCGCCGGCGGCTTCATCATTCCCGCCCTGCTCGGCTGCGACATCTGGTTCGAGAAGGACGCCGCCCCGCAGCCCATGCCGCGCGAGATGACCGCCGCCCAGATCGAAGCGCTGGCAAAACCGGATTTCCACACCACCTGGCCCATGAATGAGCTCATCGCCCAAATGGATGCGCTGGAGGCCGAGTGGGGATACGTGGTCGGGGACATGAATACGGACGGGCTGCTGAATGCCGCCTATCATCTCTACGGCCAGCAACTATATATCGACTTCTATCGTGCGCCGGAACGAATGAAGCGATTACTCGACATGCTCGGCGAATTGATCGTCGATGTGGCGCTGTATTTGCGGCAGCGCACCGGCAGTTGCTCGATTTCGGTCAATCGCATGGTCGAGCGTGTGGATCCGGCCATGTTTTTTCACGCCAACTGCTCCGTGCAGATGATCTCGCCGCAGAGTTATCGCTCGATGCACCTGGCCGTGGAAAAGGAAATGGCAGCGCGCATCCAGCCCTATGGCGTGCATCATTGCGGCAACAACCTGCACAAAATCGCCCCGGTCTACGCCGAACTGCCTTTGGCGATGGTCGATGTGGGCTGGGAATCGGATGTCGTCAAAGTGCGGGAGGCCCTGCCCGACGCTTTCCTCAACCTGCGGCTCAGCCCCATCCGCATGCTGCAAAAAGGCCCCGACGATATCGCTCAGGATACCGAAATGCTGCTTTCCGCCGCCGGTCCCCTGGACAAAGTGGGCGTGTGTTGCATCAATATGGATTACGGCACGCCCGACGAAAACCTGTTCGCCATGTACGAAGTGGTCGAGCGGTTTCGCCGCCTGGGATAATCAAATTAGAGCCCGAAGCGACGGCATTCCCCAAACCAGCCGCCGCTCTACCGAATAAGTCGGGGCGAGAGGATTTGAACCTCCGACCTCACGGACCCGAACCGTGCGCGCTACCGATCTGCGCTACGCCCCGACGTTGGCAGGGATTATACTTGAGCCGGGGCTGGCATGCAAAACAACAACGGCGTTTTGTTGACCAACCCTCAAACACACCCTGATTTTTGCGCCTATCCCCACCCTTTGGTATCATTCCTAATTCGTTGCGAGGGGCGACCTTTTCGCCCCTCTTTCTTTCTGTCTCCGTGCTTTCCGCTGGCGATGACCGCCACGGGGTGCGGCGACAAAACCCAAAGAAAGGAGTTAATCTCAAACATGTCCGAATACGAAATGGTAACCTTGCTACACCCGCGCCTCGACGAGGAAGGTGTAGCGACAACGACCGAGTGGGTGCAGACCCGCATCAAAGACCTGGGCGGTGAAGTCAGCGAGGTGAAGCCGTGGGGCAGGCGCCGGTTGGCCTACCAGATTCAGAAACTCAACGAGGCGACGTATGTCCAGTTCGATTTTACGCTGGACGGCCGCCAACTGACGGAACTGAATCGATTCATGCGTCTGAACGAAGATATCATTCGCCAACTCCCCATTCGCAAGTAGGTAAAGAAAAGACCAGCAGACCCCAACGCCAAAATCGCGCATACAAGCAGTTAATGAGTCAAGGAGTGAGTTATGTCTAAAGGATTGAACAAGGTAATGGTCATCGGCAACCTTGGCCGGGACCCGGAAATGCGCTACATGGCAAGCGGCAAACCGATGACGACTTTCAACGTCGCCACCAGCCGCACATGGGTGACCTCGGACGGTGAACGGCGCGAAGCGACCGAATGGTTTAGCGTCGTCACCTGGGGGAGTCTGGCCGAAATCTGCCACCAATACTTGCGCAAAGCCTCTCGCGTGTATGTCGAAGGTCACTTGCAGACACGCACCTGGGAGGATAGCGATGGCGAAAAGCACTATCGCACCGAACTGGTCGCCAGCGAGATGCTGATCCTGGATTCCCGCGACAACCGTGGCGGCACCCGGTCAACCGATGACCGAGATTACTATCTCGACGACGAACCTGACCTTCCCTTCTAACTATCAGAGCACGCGACCGAGCTTTTCCGGCAACGTGTATCGATAGTTAGCCCTCTTCATTTTTCCCTAACCATACTCGGAGGTACTTTCCGTGGCTTACGATGATGATGATCGAGACGATTCCCGTTCTTCCCGCGGCTCTGGCGGGCGAGGCGGCTCCGGCGGACGCCAGCGTGGCGGCGAACGACGCTATCAGCGCCGCTTCTGCTCTTTTTGCGTTGATAAGGTCGATGACATCGACTACAAACAGATCGCCGTTTTGCAACCTTACTTAACCAATAGCGGCAAAATCTTCAGCCGCCGGCGCACAGGAACTTGCGCCCGCCATCAGCGCGGCCTGGCTCAGGCCATCAAGCGCGCCCGCTTCCTGGCTTTGCTCCCCCACACTTCGGAACACATCCGCCAGTCCGGCATGGGTTCTGATTCCTAGACCTCAACAGGCAGGGACCCCAAGCTATGTCCAAGCAAAGCCGAAAACAACAGGAAGAAGCAAAACCGGAGGAACCCAGACGTCACCGCCGGCTGCGCCAGCAAGACGCCCAGAATCAGCGGCGGGTCCTGATCGCACTCGGCATCGCCCTCGGTCTGGTCGCCGTTTTACTTCTGGCGGGCATCGTCTACGAATACGGCCTGAAACCGAATCAACCTGTAGCCGAAGTCAACGGCCAGGCGATTTCCACGTCCGAGTTCCAGCGCCGATTGCGATTCGAGCAGGACAATCTGCTCGACGTAGTGGCTCAATACATTCAGTTTGGGCAGCAATTCGGCACGGACGGCAACAATCCCTTCGAATCCATCATCCAGCAACAGCTAGGCGTTCTGCTCACCCCTGAACGCCAATCGTTGGATGTGGTTGACACCATGACCACTGAACTGCTCGTGCGCCAGTTGGCGGCGGAGCAGGGCATCTCGGTCAGTGAAGATGACGTGCAACTCGATATCGAATCGCAGTTCGGCTACGAGCGCAATCCCGAACCGACGCCCACGCCAGACCCGGCGATCACGAACACCGTGCCCGCGGCCACGCCGATGACGGCGGAAGGCTTTCTGGAGCTTTACAACGAGACGGTGAGCGGCCAGCGCGACCGTGGCAGCCTCAACGAAGTGGAATTCCGCGAGACCTTCAGCGACCGGCTGCTGCGAGAGCGGTTGCAGGCGGCGATCCCGCTGGAAGTCGCCACGACCGAAGAGCAGGTGCATGCCAGCCACATTCTGATCAGCACCGAACCTGTGACGACGACGCAAACGGCGGAAGAAGCCGATGCGGCGGCCCTGGTCAAGGTCAAGGAAGTGCAGGATCGTCTGGCAGCCGGTGAGGATTTCGCCACCCTGGCCGAGGAGTACTCCGACGATACGGGCAGCGCCTCACAGGGCGGCGACCTGGGTTGGTTTGGCCGGGGCCGGATGGTGGCTGAGTTCGAGGATGCTGCGTTTTCGCAAGAGGTGGGCGTAGTCGGTGAACCGGTCAAGAGCCAGTTCGGTTACCACATCATTCTCGTACAAGAGAAAGACCCCGCCCGACCGTTGGACGAAGCCGAAATCGAGCGCAGGCGTAACACTGCCTTTGACGAGTGGTTGCAGGCGCAGATTGCCGCCGCCGCCATCGTCAATAACTGGTCGCCCGACATGGTGCCGCCTCTGCCGGATGACATCACCAATATCGTCAATAGCCTGACCACCGGCCTGCCCCCCGCAACGGGCTGATCCAAACTTCTGATAACGCCCAAAACAAAGCAGGCGACCTGATACAGGCCGCCTGTTTTTTGTTTATCTCTGAACCGTAGATTTCGATAGTCTCCCTCTGGAGTGTTGGTATCTATTTCCGATTAGAAAATCAGCCACAAATTTCACCAATTGGCACGAATTGAAGTCTTTTATTCGTGTGAATTCGTGCCATTCGTGGCAAAAACGAATAA
>JAGFJG010000070.1 GCA_024102915.1 Caldilineales bacterium | reverse complement strand
AAGAACGCAGAGACCTTAGTGTTTTTCGCATCGGTCGCAGTATCATCAAAAGACATTTGAAATTCGACCTATTCCTCCCTTTCAGACTCACTCCTTACTTCTCTTGAAAACTGTCAGGTGGCTAGATCCGTGATTCTATAATCACTGATGGAATCTGTATGTTTCATGCTTAGTCGGATTGTACTCTAGCTCCATCAGCGACTCCAACTGATAGCTTTTGAGGGGGATGCAAAACGTGCCTTCATCACTCATATCTGCTAGACTCTGTCCTTCAGATAACATCATGCCTGATACTATCCCGAGATTTCGCGAATGATTCACAGAGATTTTTCTAACTTACGTATCCGCCGCCTGTTGTTGGCGCTTCCGCTGTTCATAGCCCTGTTCCTGGCTGCTTGCGGCGGCTCTACCGCGCCCGAAGCGCCGTCTGATGTCGCCCTGCCGCCCACCTGGACGCCGACCGTCTATGTCTCCCCCACACCGGTCCCGCCCACCGATACGCCGGTCCCGCCCACGGACACGCCCGAACCAACACCCACCGACACGGCGACCCCCGTCCCGACCGAAGCGCCGACCGACACTCCCGAACCGGCTTCCACCGACACGCCGATCCCGCCCACCAATACCCCGGCCCCGCCGCAGCCCACGCGCCCGCCTGCTCGCCCCACCGACACCCCTCCGCCTCCCCCGCCCGACCCCTGCGCCGGACTCGCCTGTAAATTCCGCGTGCGCAACGGCCCCAACACCGGCGAAAATGGCGGCAACGAACTCAAATTACAGATGTTCTTCATCCACAGCGGCGTCGAGGGCGGCCAGCCACAGGGTAGTTACACCGTCGCCTTATTCAAGGACGGCCAGGAACTGAACTGGCGAAAGTGCGGCCGCAGCATCGCCAAAGCCAAGAGCAGCGGCATGCTTGGCGACTACAACTTCGAATGCGTTTTCAATCTGCCCGAACTGCCCGGAAACAATGTCGGCGGCTCCTACACCATGTACGTGCTCGACGGCAACAGCAATCGCGACAGCCGCGACGTCAGCTTCAGCGTCCCCGGTAGCCAGGGACTGGTTTGGGCTGTATGGGATCAGGGATAGAAGTTACAGGTTGAAAGTTCAAGGTTGAAGGCGGCGTTTCGCGAAACGACTGATTCTTCAACTTATTACTTTCAACCTTCAACCCTAACCGGGCATAAATTCAGAGAATCCGTGATCGGCTGGCCGACGGCATCGACCACAGCCAGCCGGCCCCCGCTTTGGGGATGATAGAGGCCGATGACCGGGCGATAGATGCCGGGGGCGAGGTCGGGCGGCAGGGTGAGCGAACGCCGGTCGCCGCCGAGGATGGGCGGGCCGTCGGCCTGGGCCACGCGTTCGCCGGTCTGTTCGTTGATCAGGTGCACGAATGCCGATAAATCCGCATCATCCGCCGCGCTCCCGCCCCAGCCGAGGGTTAGTGTGATGGTTTCGCCAGGGTTGATCAGGCGGGCAGATAAATCGTAACCATTCAGGGTCAGGCTATTGGCGAAGCGGGCGATGGGCGTATCCGCCGGTTCGGGGATAAGCTGAAATTCGCCCAGGCGCAGGCTGTCGGACGCGTCGGCCTGATCGGGCGTCTTCACCGGCAGGCGTTCGCCGCTGTCGGCGTCGTAGAGCACGATGTTGAGTACGCCTTCGTCGGGGGCGCAGGCCGCGGCTGGAATGCCGATCAGCGCCAGGTCGGGCACGATTTCACCCGGCTGCCAACCAGCGGAGGGGCGAGCGCCCAGGCCGGGGATGCTATCGCGCTGGGCGAGCACTCGATCGTATTTGCCCAACAGTTGCACACTCACGCGCAAGTCCTGCGCGACAGCCTCGTCCGCCCGCCACAACATCCGCATGGGCAAAGCCTGTCCCGGCATCACTTCGGCGGATTGCGGTTCGACCGCGAGCAAGTCGATTTGATCGCCAAAGCGGGCGAGCGGCGGATCGGCGGCGATTTCGGCGGATGGTAGATCGACCGCATCGGCTCGCCGTTCATAGATTGTGACCGGGCTGCCCCAAAAGCGCGGGTCGTCGATGCGATGGACGGGTTCGTACGCGGCCTGGAACCAGTCATCGCCGCGCGGGTCAACATTGTACAAGGGATTGGCGGCAATCAGGGCGAGATAATCGGGCTGATAGGTATAGAGCGTCCACAGCGGGTCGCCTCGCCCCAGCGCTGCGGCGGCATCGGGCTGGATCAATCCCAGGAAATCGACCATTGGCCGCTGGCTGAAAAAGCCCATCACCCCTACCTCGGTCACGCCAACGGAGGCATCGGGCGGCGTGTTTGCGGCCAGCCATACGCCAGCCTGGCGATAACTCTCAGTCTTGGCTTCGGGCAACACTTTGCTCAGGGCGGTGGATGGGTCGGGCAATGACGCAGAGAGCGCCCTGAAAATGCCGGTGAGCGAGAGTACGAGCGGGAGCGAGACAAGCAGGGTGAGGACGATCAGAATCGCCGACCGACCTGACTTGCCCAACCGGAATCTCTGACCCGCCCAATTGAACGCTGCCCAAACGCCCACGCCCATCGTCACGGCGGCGGCGGGAATCAGCGGGGCGTAGTACCAGAAATAAGGGGCGACGCTCAGGGCCTGATAAGCGAAGGCGTGGAGGATGGCCCAAATCACCAGAGGCAAAGCCCAACGCTCACGCCAAACGGCCACGGCCAAACCGAGCGCCATCGCCGCCACTGGCAGGACATAGAGCCAGGTCTGCGCCCACCAGCCGCGCAGCAAAACGCCCAGCCCTTGCACATAGCTCGTCCCGGCGAAGAAGCCGGTGACGCCCAGGTCGGTTTGGGATTGCTTGGCACTGAGAGTGACGGGCAGGGGCGAGCCGAACGTCAGGGTGAGATAGAGCAGTACGGGCGCGGCCACCAGCCCGGCGGCGAGGATCATGCGCCAGGACGGACGCCGGTCTTGAAGCCAGCGCCAGAGGAAAAGGATGGCGGCGGCCAGGGCGGCGTCGTAGCGCGTGATGACGGCCAGCCCCAGAAACACGCCCGCCCAGCCCGACCGGCTATTGGCGTCGGCGGCGAAGGCGGCCAACACAAGGGCCAGGAACAGAGCCGTCTCCATGCCCAACGCCAGCCACAACAACGGCATTAACACATAGAACAGCCCGCCCAACAGTCCTGCCCCCGGCCACCCATAACTTCGCCCTATCAGCGCCAGAGCTAAGCCTCCCGACCCAATCGCCAGCCCGCCCAGTGCATTGCTGACCAGCGGCAGGCGCCATCCCAACCAGACGGGCAGGGCCAGCAGCAGGCCATAGAATGGCGCGGTCGTACTCAGCACCTGTTCGCCGGGGTTGTAGACAAAGCCGAGGCCGCGCGCCAGGTTGGCGGCATAACGATAGGTGACGAAGGCGTCATCGACGGCGAGATTGCGCAGGGCAAGCGCGAGCAGCGCCGCAACCAAGAGCGGCAGTGCCGGCAGCCATCGATTCACCGCGGGGCGCGGGGCGGACGTCGCAGCCATGACGCAGGCTCAGTCCTTTTGCATCCGGTCGGACTCCATGTTGGCATGCCGGTCGAGATAGCCCAACCAGGCTTTTGTGGACAGATTCCCCCATTGATTGTGCAAGACTTTGACATCCCCTGCGTCAGCCATGCTCAATGCCTGAGCGATCTCCAACGTTTGCACTCGCGTTTCCTGGTATTGATCGCACAGGTCGGAATAGCCGACTTCACGGGCAGGGCGATACCCATTGTATTCCTCTTCCACAAAAGGCTCGCCCAAGGCCACACGCAGGCGTGATTGCCCCCAGCGCTCGATGCCGATCATGTGGCTGAGAACACGGCGATTCTGATCGGAATCGGGGAATGCCGCCAACTTATTTTGAACGGCGACGCCATTGCGGCGGAGTTGTTCGCGCAGGTCGTCCAGTGACTTGCGGCGAACCGGAAACTCCAAAGCAATCCAGCCGCCCGCATGTTCCAGCTTCTCTTTCATTCGTTGTCTCCTTTTTCCGGTTCGATTACCAGCGCTCCCAATGGACGACCTCGTCAAGCGATCGCTTTCTGCCCGCGCGCGGCGGTTGGGTCAGCGCTTCGGGATCGGCGGGGTATCCGAACGAAATGGCGGAATAGCACATCAGTTCGGGCGGGAGTTCCAGCAGAGCATTAGCCTGTTCGATCTCGTAGATGTTGGCCATGACCGAGCCGATGCCCATCTCGTGGGCGACGAGCATCATGTTTTGGGCGGCGCGGCCCAGATCGAAAGCCACCGGCCAGCGTTCCATCCAATCCCCCGTGACCAGGGCGATTCCCACAGTAGCCCCGGCCAGATGTCCGGCGAATGGTCCGCATTGGCTGAGAGCGATCAGTCGATCCCGCTGGCGCAAGACGACGAAATGCCAGGGCTGGTTGTTTTTGGAACTGCCCGACCAGCGTCCGGCATTGAGGATTGCGACGAGCGCCTCGTCAGAGATCGGTTGGTCGTTGAATTGGCGGATGGCCCGTTTGCTGCAGACCGCATCATACACGTTCATGAGAGAATCCTTTGAGAGGGTCAGGCGCCGAGCGCTTGATGCACGCGGGCAAGCTGTTCGGAAGTGCCCACGACGATCAGCACGTCACCGGCATGCAGGATGGCGTCAGAGCCGGGGTTCAGTTCGAAGCCGGTCACTTCATGAAACTCAGGCAGGTCGGGATGATAGAGGGCGATGACCGTAACCCCAAACTGGCGGCGCAGATTGATGTCGCCGAGCGTGCGATTGACCAGAGACGAATCAGGCAAAACCGGCACTTCGTCCATCTCGGCCCCCCGGCCTTCGTCGAAAACGACCTCGGACAGAAACTCGGCCACGTGCGGCCGCAACGCGGTCAAGGCCATGCGGCGACCGCCAAAATCATAGGGCGAGATCACTTCGTTGGCCCCCGCACGACGCAATTTATACTCGGCGTCCGGCTACACCACACGGCTGGCAATCCAAAGTCTGGGATTGATTTCGCGGGCGCTGAGCACGGTGACGATGTTGGCATTGTCGGTGTTGAGTACGGCCAGCAGCCGTTTGGCCTTGGTCACGCCTGCCGACAAAAGCGCCTTGTCATCCGTGGCGTCGCCCTGCACGATGTGCCAGCCTCGCTCGCGCAACCCTTCGACCAGTTCCTCATTCTGCTCCAGGATGAGAAACGCTTCGCCGTTTCGTTCCAGTTCGGCCGCGACAGAACGACCGATGCGGCCAAAGCCGCAGATAATTGTATGATCTTCCATGCGTTTAGCCTTCCTCACCGAACGCATCTGGCTGACGCCCATGCGAAATTGCGGGCTCATGAATGTGCCCAGAACTGATTGCAGCGCCCACGCTCCCCAGACGATGGTCACGATGATCAATAGGGTCGAGAACAGGCGTGTGCTGCTGTCGAAGTTGCCAATCTCGGTGAACCCCACTGTCGAGATGGTGATCATCGTCATGTAGAGGGCATCGGCGACGCTGAGGTGCGCCAGGATGCTGTAACCGATGACGCCAAAAGCGAGAATCGCCAGAATCAGGACTAGCGCCACGATTAATCGACGCAGGTCATGAGGTCGCAATCCCAGGATTTCGGCAATCTCTTGCATGACTCTATTATGCGCCATGAGGGGGGCAATTCAAAAGCAAAGGGCGATTTCCCAGGAGATTCTGGTATACTGCATGTTGATAATCGCGCATATTCTTGGCTCCCCCGAAAAAGGCGATTCAACGCAAAGACACAAAGAAAACCCCAGAGTTTCGCAAAGAATTCAGCTCAGTGGTTTTTCAGGGAAGCCAAATCCCTTCTTTTGACTCTTTGTGACCTCTGCAACTTTGCGTTTTAGCTTTTTGCTGTGGAGTAATATTCTCATCTCTTCCTGTTCTCGACCCTTGCCATTTACACAAATCCTCCATCCCTCGCAGATCGGCCTGGCCGTAGATGCATTGCGCGCGGGCGATCTGGTCGTGTTCCCCACCGACACCGTGTATGGCGTGGCGGCGCTGGCGCAAAATGAACACGCTGTGATCCGGTTGTTCGCGGCCAAAGGCCGGGATTTCAAAGTCGCGCTGCCGGTCATGGTGGCGGACATTGCGCTGGTCGGCGGGGTCGCCAGACCTCTGCCCGGATTCCTGGAACTCGCCCAGGCTTTCTGGCCCGGCCCTCTCACGATCGTTTTGCCCAGGCTGCCATCTATCCCCGACCTGGTGACGGGCGGCGATACCGTGGGCCTGCGCATTCCCGATCATCCGCTGGCGCTCGAATTACTGCGTCTGGTCGATGCGCCTCTGGCCGTGACCAGCGCCAACCGTTCGGGCGAGCCCCCGGCCCGAACCGCCGAGGAAGCTAGGGCGCAGCTTGAGGGCCGGGTCGAAGTGATCGTGGATGGGGGCACGGCTCCGGGCGGGCAGGCTTCGACCGTGCTCGATCTCACGCAGTCGCCGCCCAAGATCGTGCGACCTGGGCCGATCACGGCTGATCAGATTTTGGCCATCATCGGAGAAGTCACGTAACGTTCACGGCTTTCAATCACAATCTCAGAGTGGAAGTTTCCCCCATGTATAGAGTACGAACATTCTCACTCCTGCTTGTCTTCATCCTTGCGATGCTGCTTCTGACCGCCTGCGACCCGGAGGCGGCGTCAACCGTCTACCTGGAAGCGAATTTCGCCCAGTTGGATCAACCCGCCGGCGCGGACAATCCCATGTCTTTTGTAGTCGAGCCGGGCACGCCCGCCCGCACGATCGCCGAGAATTTGCAGGCCGCGGGATTGATCAAGGATGCTCGCCTGTTCGAGGCCTATGTGCGCACGTATGGGCTTGCCAATCAGTTAGAGGCGGGCGAGTTCACTCTCAGCCCGGCCATGACGCCGGTCGAGATCGCCGAAGCCTTGCAACATGCGTTGGCGCCCGGCATCCTCGTCACCATCCCGGAAGGCTGGCGCTACGAACAGGTCGCCGAATATCTCTCGGCCAATACGCCGATCTCAGGAGAAGAGTATGACATTCTGGCCGCGGACGCCGCGCTGCACGCGGAACGCTATCCTTTCCTGGCCGATTTACCGGCGGGGACGAGCCTGGAAGGTTATCTGTATCCGGACAGCTATCAACTCGACGCCGAGAATCCCACGGCGGCGCATTTGATCGACCGGCAATTGCGCGAATTCGCCGAGCGGGTGGCGCCGGCCTACACGGCTGCGCGCGAGGCAGAAACGACCGATTATTCGCTGCACCAACTGCTCACCCTGGCCAGCATCGTCGAGCGCGAGGCGGTGATCCCGGCGGAGCGGCCAACGATTGCCGGAGTCTATCACAACCGCCTGGTGCAGGACATGAAATTGGAGGCGGACCCAACCGTGCAATACGCCATGGGCTTTCAGGCGGATAGCGGTCAGTGGTGGAAGACGCCAGTCTTCATCGAAGAATACCAGAGCGTGATCAGCCCCTACAATACCTATCTCAACCCGGGGCTGCCCCCTGGCCCCATCGCCAGCCCCGGCCTGAGCAGCATCGAAGCCGTGCTGAATCCTGAACAGCACGATTTCCTATTTTTCGTCGCCACGCCCGATGGAGATGGCGCACACGTATTCAGCCGCACGTTTCAGGAACATCTGAAGAACGTTCAACGTTATAGAGGACAGTAATCCCTTCCGGTTGCAGGTTTCAAGTTGAAGACTTAGCGCTTTCCTTGAACTTCAGCCGCCTGTCCTTTGCGAGGCTATCATGCCCGGTCGTATTCGATGTCCTGGTAAAATTGCGGGCGTCGTCCTGCTCATTGCCGTTGCCCTGGCTTTGGTTTTATCCGGCTGCGCTTCCAGCCAGAGTATCGGCCCGCGCCCGGCTCCCGATGTGCTGGGCGCGACCGAAGCCTATTTGCAGCGTTATCAGCCTGGCCCGATGCCGCGTGTCTTCCAGACCAGCCGCTATTTCGACCGCCAGGGCAGGCTACTGGCCGAGCGTTGGGATGAGGGCAGGCGCACGTGGGTGGGATTGGATGCCATTTCGCCCGATCTGATCAACGCCACCATCGCCACCGAGGATGCAACCTTTTTCAGCAATACCGGCGTCGATCCGGTGCGCATCGCGGGCGCGGCACTGCAAAACGCCCAGGAAGGCGGGGTTGTGTCCGGAGCCAGCACGATCACCATGCAGTTGGCGCGCAATCTCTTCCTGAGCAGTGAAGATCGTTATAACCAGACGATGGATCGCAAGATGGTCGAGGCCGGTTTCGCTCAGGAACTAACCAGCTTGTTTACGAAAAGCGAATTGCTGGAAATGTATGTGAATCTGCTCAATTACGGGCGATTGGCCTATGGCCCGGAAGCGGCGGCGCAGGTTTACTTCGGGAAATCCGCCGCCGACCTCACCCTGGCCGAGGCGACTTTGCTGGCGGGCATTCCCCAAAACCCGGCTGAACTCGATATCTTGCGCAATCCCGATGCGGTGAAGGAACGGCAGTGGGTGGTGCTCAGTCTCATGGTCCGGCACGGATATCTCACCCAGGCACAGGCCGATGCCGCCTATGGCGAGGAAATCGTACTGAACCCGAATGCCGACGCCAATGCAAACCTGACGCCGCATTTCGTCCACTTTGTGGAAGAAAAACTGGACGAGCAATTTGGGAAGGGTTATGCCAGGCGGGCGGGACTACAGATCACGACCACGCTCGACCTCGATATGCAGCAATTGGCGCAGACGACCGTGACCCAAAAGGTGGCGGAGCTTCAGCCAAAGCATGATCTGAGCAACGGCGCGCTGGTGGCGCTCAAGCCCGGATCCAATGAAATCCTGGTCATGGTTGGCAGCGCTGATTTCACCGACGAGACTATCGACGGCCAGGTGAATGTGGCGACCAGTCTGCGCCAGCCAGGCAGCAGCATTAAGCCCATCCTTTATGCCACCGCCCTGAGCGACAATCTGATCAGCCCGGCCACCGTGCTGTGGGACATCCCCGTCACCTATACGATCAGCGCCGACTTCGTCTACGAACCGGTGAATTACGATGACGTCTTCCACGGGCCAGTGACCGCCCGCACCGCGCTGGCGAACAGTTACAACATCCCGGCAGTCAAGCTGGTGGATGGGCTGACAGTGCCGCGCATGTTGGAAAGCGCCAGAGCTATGGGCATTCAGAGCCTCAATCGGGACAGCGAATGGTACGGCCTCAGCCTGACATTGGGCGGCGGCGAAGTGACCTTGCTCGACCTGGTCACGGCCTATGCCACCATCGCCAATCAGGGCCTGCACCTGGCTCCAACCGGATTGCTGGCGATCACCGACGCCCAGGGCAATCCCATCGACCTGCCCGCCCGGCCACAGCCCAAACATGCTATCTCGCCGCAGGCGGCATACTTAGTCACCGACATTCTCAGCGACAACACCGCCCGTTCCCCGGCTTTTGGCGCAAACAGCGCCCTGCGGCTCAGCCGCCCGGCTGCCGCCAAAACCGGCACCACCGACGATTTTCGGGACAATTGGACGCTGGGGTATACGCCCTATCTGCTGGCCGGCGTGTGGGCGGGGAACAGCGACGGTCGTCCCATGCGCAACAGCAGCGGCCTCACGGGCGCGGCGCCGATCTGGCAGGCATTTATGGAGGGCGTACTCAATAATCCGGCGATGCTGGAACGGCTGGGCGCGCCCGCTGACTCGGCGGCATGGGCATTCACCCCGCCGCCGGGGTTGGAACGACTGCCGGACTGCCCGACGGGCTTAGTCTGCCGTGAGGGCGGCGAATATTTCACGGAGGAATGGCTGCAAGCTGCGAGCGAGGCAGGGCCGTTGGCCGATAGCGTGGTCAGCGTGCCCACAGCGCCCGTGTATGCCGATCGGGGCGCAGGCGCGCTGTGGACGGCTTATTGCCAGACCGAACCGGCGCTGGCCCGGCCCTTATTGGCTTTACCCGACCGGTTGGGTCTGCCCGGACGCGAGAGTCAACCGGCGGACAACGAGACCGTTCGCCTGGAACAAGCTCACGCCCTGGCCTGGAGCCTGCGCAATCCCACGGCAGTGAATTTGGGGCCATGCGATCGGTTGGGCGAGATCGCTTCTGTCGCCCTTGCTTTTGACGCCGTACCCGACGAGCCGCAAACGCAAGTGTTCGTCGATCTGGCCGCAGCCATGGACCCCAACGCTGGGCCGGTTGCGGGCGGCGACGCCGTGGCGGTCGCGGTTGCCGGTTCGTTTGCGCCGGGCGATTATCGTTTCGGCCCGGCTGAACCGGTCAGCCACCACAACGATTGCCCAGGCAATTACATCATCGGTTTCACCCTGAACTCGTCCGGGGCGGCGATGCCGGGCGTCCATATCGTGATGGTCGATCAGTGGGGAAACCGCTCCGATGCCATCAGCAAGAGCGGCGATATCGATTTTGGCCGCTATGATTTCCCGATCCATCATTTCGCCAATCAATACACCCTGACCGTGGTGGACGATGGCGGGAATCCCATCAGCCCGCCGGTTGTGATCAATCATCTCCAGGCCGACGGCGGCGATGCGTCGTGCCATACATTGAATTGGATTGGGGGATAGGGGAATGGGTATCGGGTATTGGATATTGGTAACTCAACTCGGCTATCGCAGACTCCAATATTCAATACCAAATATCCAATACAACCCGATCAGTGCGTGTTGCGGTTCTGTGCTACAATGCCTGCTGCGTCGTCGCAGTCATCTCAATCGCTCCGAATTGGGCCTTATCGTTGGAAGCAGTCCTCATCCGCAACCCCATATCCGGCAATCCCGACCGTCAGTACGCTCTGGCTTTGGCGGTGGAGGAACTGCGCCGGGCGAGATGGAAGCTCGACATTCGGCAGACGGAATACAAGGGCCATGCGCGTGAGTTAGCCGCAGCGGCGGTGCGGGAGGGGTATCGCCAGATTCTCGTCGCCGGCGGAGATGGCTCGATCGGTCAGGCGACCGACGGCATCGTCAGCACCGGCGTCACAGACGTGTACATGGGCATCATCCCGCTCGGCACGGGCAATGTTTTCGCCCGCGATGTCGGCCTGCCCTATCCCAAATCTCGCCAGACGCACGCGCCATTAGAGGCGGCGCGCATCATCCTGCAGGGAAGCGCCGTCGCCATCGATGTCGGCATCGCCAATGGTCAGGCTTTTATGAGCTGGTCCGGTTGCGGAATTGATGCGGTTGTGACGGATCTGGTCGAAACTCAATTCGCATTCAATAAGCGGCAATCTCCCATCTCAACTTATACGCGGGCAGTGTTGCGCATGTTGACCCGATATTCGCCTTCGGTGATGCGCGTGGAAGCGGACGGCGAGACATTCGAGGGATATTACTATTTGGCCGTCGCCAGCAATATCTCCCTTTATGCGCGCTACATCCGGCTGGCCCCAGAAGCCTATCTCGACGACGGCCTGCTCGATCTGTTCCTGGTTGATGCAAAACAATTGTCGCGATTTCTCTATACCTCGGCCAAGGCTGTCACGCCCATCCCCAGCGTCGATCCACGCATCGTCAGGCGGCCATTTCGCCGCCTGAGATTGGAAACCGAAGACCACTTGCCCTATCATCTGGATGGCGATCCGTTGGGTCAGGCGCCGCTCCAGATCGAAGTCCTCCCTCGCCACCTCAAAGTCTATCTCGATCCCAACAAGACGAAGCAACGCCTGATCAGCCCCTGAAATGCCCGAAATCTTTTCTGTCGCCGAATTGACCAACTACCTGGCCGACCTTTTGCGCGCGGACCAAACGCTGTCCGATGTGCAGGTCAGGGGCGAGATCAGCAACGCCACCCTGGCTCGCTCCGGGCATTTCTATTTCACCCTCAAGGATGAAGATGCCAGTTTGGGGTGCGTGATGTGGCGCAATGCCGTGGGCGCTCTGTTCGATGTGCCGCAGGTGGGCGAACAGGTGATCGTGCATGGCCGGGTCGATCTGTATGCCCAGCGCGGGCAGTTGCAACTCGTCGTGGACGCGCTCGCCCCGGCAGGCGGCATCGGCGATCTCTATCGCCTTTTCGAAGCGACCAAGGCTCGGCTGCAAGAAGAAGGGCTGTTCGACGCCGAGCGCAAGCGCCCGTTGCCCCGGCTGCCGCGGCGCATCGGCCTGGTCACATCCTCCACCGGCGCAGCCCTGCGGGATGTGCTGCGCGTCCTGGCGGAGCGCTGGCCGCTGGCCGACGTGTTGCTCGTGCCCAGCCTGGTGCAGGGTGAGCAGGCTCCGCCCAATTTACAGGCGGCGCTTTATTCACTCTACGCTCGCGATGATATCGATGTGATCATCCTGGCGCGCGGGGGCGGTTCGATCGAAGACCTGTGGGCGTTCAACGACGAAGGTCTGGCTCGATTGCTGGCGCAGTCGCCCGTGCCCACCATCACCGGCGTCGGGCACGAGACCGATTTCACCATCGTCGATTTCGTGGCGGACTATCGCGCGCCCACGCCCTCAGCCGCGGCAGCGGCGGCCACGCCCGACATCGAATCCTGGCGGCAGTTTCTTACCGATCAGGCGGATTCAATGTCGCAGCGGATGGCGGCCACGATTCGGGAAAGGCGTTTTGAGATTGAGCGGCAACAGGCTCGGCTGCGGCGGCTCTCACCGCAATATCGCATCGACCAGCAACGACTGATGCTCGACGAACAGGACAGGCGATTGAATCTGGCGATTTCGTCAGCACTGCGAACGCAGCGACACTCCCTTGCCGCCCTCCACGACCGTCTCGACGCGCTCAGCCCGACCGCTGTCCTCTCCCGCGGGTACGCCATCGTGCAGAACGAGGCCGGTCAGGTGATCTACAGCGTCGCCCAGATCGCACCCGGCCAGGACCTCACCGTGCGCGTCTCCGAAGGCGCATTCCCGGTGCGCACCCAACCTTCAAATCACTCTGACTGACCCACGCTTGTGAGAAATGCCAACATGTCGAAGCATGATATCGCTGAACTGAACTTTGAGGATTCGCTAGCGAAGCTGCAATCTCTCGTCGCCGAATTGGAACGGGGCGATGGCGGGCTCGCAG
Organism: Caldilineales bacterium; assembly: GCA_024102915.1. GTDB lineage: Bacteria > Chloroflexota > Anaerolineae > J102 > J102 > JAGFJG01. The sequence continues at coordinate 43,864 of JAGFJG010000070.1, read as the reverse complement.
ACCAGATCGCCCGTTACGAACAGGGCATGACGTTGATCAGCCATTGCAACGAATTGCTGGACAAGGCCGAATTGCGCGTACAGGAGCTTTTGCCCGGCGGCGAGGAAGCGCCATTTGCCGGCCCGATGGACAGCCGCAGCTGACATGCGTCAACGACGACCGAATTTGGCCTTGAGCGACAATCCCCGCTAGAATTCAGGTTTTGGAAGCCTGCGTAATCGAGAGCAGATCGCTCTCGCGCAAAATCCACTTCATTACTCCATCACCCATTATCTCTGATGTCCCAACATCGTCCTTTTCTCGGTCTGCAACTCAAGCCTCGCCAGGGCATTCCGGCCGGCATTCTGGCCGGATTGGTCATGGCGGTTTTCATGATGGTTCTCGCCAGCCTGTTTGGCGAGGGCGGAATCGCCTGGCTCCAGACGATCGCCGCCACTTTCATGGGAGCAGCCGCTTATTTGCCCGCATCACAAACAACCGCCATTGTTGTTGGCACCAGCACTCACCTGCTGATTTGCATTGGCCTGGGCGTGCTTTACGCGGCATCGCAGGATCGACTACCCTGGCGCGAGACCCTGGTGGTGGCGCTATTCTACAGCTTTACGATCTGGGTTGTCGCCAGTTTCATCCTGGCGGATTGGATCAATCCAGCGATCCTCGTCTTCAACCGCACCTGGTGGGGCTTCCTCGCGCATCTGATGTTTGGGACGACTCTGGCGATTTTCGCCACCCGTTTTGGCGCCCCGACCCCTGTACTCTCCCCGGACTGAGCTGACTATGAACGAAACTCCTCGCAAGAATTTGAGCAAAGAGTTGTTGGAAAGCTACCGGGTAAAACCGGGCCAACCGGTGCAACTCGGCACGGTCGATCCCACGGCTACCGGCCCCTTCGAGCGCAAGAAACGAGCGCGGGCGGAATTGGAATTGTTGCGCGACGAGCTGGTCGAATTGCAGGAGTGTTTTTACGCCTGGGACAAGCGCAGCCTGTTGATTGTTTTGCAGGCGATGGATACGGGCGGAAAGGACGGGGCGATTGAGCACGTTATGAAGGGCACGAATCCCCAGGGCGTGGAAGTCACTTCGTTCAAGGTTCCCACCGCCGAAGAGCTGTCGCATGATTATTTGTGGCGAGTACACAAGGCCACGCCCGCTCGCCGCATGATCGGCATCTTCAACCGCTCGCATTATGAGGATGTGCTGGTTGTGCGTGTCCATAGCCTGGTGCCGGAAGAGGTGTGGAGTCAGCGCTACGAACAAATCCGCGAGTTCGAGGAGCTTCTGGCTGCCAACGGCACGGTCATCCTCAAGTTCTATTTGCACATCTCCAAGGATGAACAGGCGCGTCGATTGCAGGCGCGGCTGGACGATCCGAATAAGCGCTGGAAGTTTGCCAAGGGCGATCTGAAAGAACGCGCTTTGTGGGATGATTATATGGCCGCCTACGCCGATGCCCTCAATCGCACGAGCACTGAGGACGCGCCCTGGTATGTGGTGCCCGCCAACCATAAATGGTATCGAAACCTGGTCATTATGAGCATTCTGGTCGATACCTTGAAATCACTCAATCCGACGTACCCTGATCCGGAAGAAGGATTGGATGACGTTGTGATTGAATAGGATGGAATCATTATGAGTGAAGAAGAACAGAAAAGCTCACGCCGTCGCCGCTCACGCCGTTCGGGCAAACGCAGCAGCCGCGGAGCCAGCACAGGCGAAGAGGTTGCGCCAAACGCTCGCCAGCGACGCTCCTCGCAATCGCGCCGCCGCCGCTCATCTCGGTCTGATAAGGAAAGCGATGAGTCGCCGCGTTCCCCGCAAGTGATCGTCCAACGCGAGGATAACCGCAGCCTGGAAGTGGCTCCACTGAACAAAAACATCTTTATCTATACCTATACGCTTTACCCGCGCAGTTATCTGGATAGTTATCAGGCAGGCCCTGGCATTGCCGAGCGCATGAAGTTCGAAGACTGATCGCCTGATCCAATTGTGCCTCAAGAGGGAGAACGACCACCCACCGATTATCGACGCATGCGGCGTCAGGGAGACCGGCGTCTGCTGTGGCTTGTGGTGGGGGCGCTGCTGCTGGTGGGCGGCGGCCTGATCTATCTGATTTATGGCGACTTCGCCCTCTTCACCGGTCTGCTGTGCCTGATCCCCGGCGCCGGTCTCATCCTCTTTTTGTGGGGGTTGCTATCGCTGATCGAGCGATGGGTGGGCGATTGAGTCGTTAGCGGAAAACCGGCAGGGGATTGGTGGCGAAAAGTAGAATCAGCAAGATAATACTCGCCGCCATAACCAGCCACCTGGGGCCATCCAGGCCGGTGCTTTGATCAAGGGTGGGGGGATGCCGCAGGCCGGTAAAGGCGATGAATCCGGCCCAAATAAGCCAGTTCAACTGATTCAACCTGAGGCCGATAGTCGCCAGGGCAAAAACGATGATGACAGCCAATATGAAGCTGCGCCGTCCCAACGCACCATAGGCCAGATGCCCGCCATCCAGTTGGCCGGCCGGCAGCAGATTCAGCGCCGTGATGAACAGACCGATGTAAGCGGCGAAGGCCACAGGATGAATGGTAAGATGATAATCGGCAGGGAAGCCGCGCAATCGTTCGACGCCGAAGACGAGGGCATCCATCAGCAGGCCGTTGCCATAGAGCGGCGGATGTCTTTGTTGCGCCGCCAGGGCCAGCCCGACGACGAACAATGGCAATGCAATCGCCAATCCGGCCAGAGGGCCAGCGACGCCCACGTCGAAAAGCACACGGCGATTTTGCACGGTCGAGCGCATGCGGATGAAAGCGCCGAGGGTGCCGATGCCGATGGGAAACGGGATGAAATAGGGCAGGCTGGAATCGACGCCGTGATAACGGGCGACGAAATAGTGGCCCAATTCGTGCACGCCCAAAATCAGGAGCAACGTGGCTGCGAACATGAAGCCGGAAAGGAGCGGCGGCAGATAAGGGCCGAACAATCCCCTCGCCCCAAGGAATGCGCCCACGAAAATCGTGCTGAACAGCGTGGCGATCAATAAAACCAGATTGATCCACGGCCAGCGCCGTCCCCGTGCAGGCTGCACCACAGTGACTTCTTCAGTCGTGGTCATGAAGTCTCACCCGTGCCTTCCCAATCGTAATACCAGTACGCCAGTTGTTGGTACGGATGCCAGTCAGCATAGAAGGCGATAATGTCCGCATTCGAGACCTGTTCCTGGCCTGTGAAGAAGCGAGGGATCACCAGCTTGCGCGTCCAGGAATCGACGGCGAGATGATCATAATGGCCGAGCAGGGTGAGCAATGAGGCGGCGGCATAGGGGCCGATGCCCTTGATTTTGAGCAGCGCCCGCCGCAGGTCGATCGTTGTCCAATCGGGTAGACGAAACGCATCCAGATCGAGATCGCCGCTCGTTATCCGCCGGGCCAGTTCCAGCACATAAGGTGCGCGATAGCCCAACCGGCCTCGCTGCCGCAACGCCTCTTCACTGGCACCGGCCAATGCTCCCGCTGTGGGAAAACAGCGTTCGCCCTGATCCCCGCCCGCTTCCTGACCCCAGCCGTCGATGAGCGCCCGCACCATGCCCTTGGTCTGCGCCCAGGTGGTGTTCGTTGTGCAGATAACTTTCACGAAATCCTCGAACAAAGTGGGGGAGCGCAAGAAGCGGCCCTGCGCCTGATCGATGGCAGTCTCGTAGCCGCTGACCTGGGCAGCGCGCCGGTAAAACGGTTGCAAATCGATCTCCGTCGCCATCACCCAATTGACGATGGCGTTGACATAATCCCGACCAGATTGATCGAGCGCCTGCGGTGACGCGACCTCCGCTCGCAACCACGGCGTTCTTTCGTGCGCCTGGCTGCCGGTCAAGGCAATGCGAATGATTTCGCCGCCGGGCAGGACTTGGGGCCAGGTAAGGACACGGGATTCAGCGTCGTAGCGAAAGGGTGCGAGCTGATACCAGCCATGACCGGTGGCGGCGGAATGGAAGTCGAAGGGGGATTTGGGAGTGCTGGTGAGGATTGTCGATTGCATTGCGAGCCTGTGATCGAATGGGTGAACAACGCCGGAAATCCTAGCGCAAATCATTGCGATTCGCCAAGCATACGGCTGTCGGGCTATACTAATCGTTCGGGCTGACGTCGAAACGCAAAAATCGTGCGGATATCTTGCAGCTCGAATGTACCCAATGACCTGGTCACTTCGTTCCGAACAACTGGCTCAACTCGACGGTGAAACCGGCGCCATTCGCAAAGATTGGGGCGGGCGGCTGGCTGTGGCGTTGGCCTTCCCCAATAGCTATTACGTGGGCATGAGTTCGCTGGCGCTGCAAATCCTGTATCGCCAGTTCAATTCGCACACCGATGTTGTCTGTGAGCGGGTGTTTTGGGACAAGGGCGGGTTGGAAGCCAATCGGCCGCTGCTGACGTTGGAATCGGGGCGGGCGGTGGCCGAGGCGGATGTGTGGGCTTTTACGATATCCTACGAGATGGATTATTTCAATGTGGTGGAGATGTTGCGCCAGGCTGGCGTACCGCCTCTGGCCGAGGACAGAGACGAATCCTGGCCCCTGCTGATTGCGGGCGGGCCGGGTGTTACGATGAACCCGGAACCGATTGCGCCATTCTTCGATGCGATTGTGGTGGGCGAAGGCGAAGAAGCGATCGACAAGTTGATCCCGCTTTTTCAGTCAGCCATCACCGCGCCTCGGGCTGAACTACTGGCCGAGTTGGATCGGATGCCGGGCGTGTATGTCCCCGCCCTGGTTCCGCCTGTCTCCGAGCAGGGAACGAATCCCCGCCGCATCGAACGCCTGTGGGTGCGCGACCTGGAACGATATCCCCCGATCAGCAGCCTGTACACGAACGAAACCGAATTCGGCGGCATGCATTTGATGGAGATCGCCCGGGGCTGCGGGCGCGGCTGTCGTTTCTGTCTGGCGGGCTATGTGTATCGACCGCCTCGCGAGCAGCCGCTGGAAAAGTTGTTGGCCTGGGCGGAGCGGGGCTTGCAGCGTGATCGCCGCGTGGGCCTGATCTCCGCCGCCGTTTCCGACCACACCCAAATCGACGAACTGGCGATGGCGCTGTTCGAGATGGGTGCAGAGATCAGCGTTTCCTCCATGCGGGTGGATCCGATTTCCGTGCCGCTGGTGCGGGCGATGCGGGCGGGCGGGGCGCAAACGCTGACCATCGCACCCGAAGCCGGGTCTCGCCGCCTGCGCGATGTGATCAGCAAAACCCAAACCGAGGAACAGCTCTTGCAGGCGGTCGAGCTGGCGGCGGAACTCGATTTCCCGCAGGTCAAGTTCTATTTCATGATCGGCCATCCCACCGAGACGGACGAAGACATCGACGAGTTGGCGGCGTTCGTGCAGAAAGCTCGCGGGTTGTTCAAACGCCGCATCGCCATGAACGCCACGCCCTTCGTGCCCAAGGCGCACACGCCCTTCCAGTGGATGCCGATGACCGACGCCAGAACGCTAAAGAAGCGCCAGCAGTCGATCCAGAAACAGGTGGGGCGCATGCAGGTGGCGGTGCGAGCCGACTCCCCCGCCTGGGCCGAGATTCAGGGCGTGCTTTCGCGTGGCGATCGTCGGCTGGCGCAGGTGTTGCTCAATATCCCGGCCCTGACCGTGCGCGATTTCTGGGAGACGATGGCGCGGCACGGCCTGGAACGAGACGAATTCTTGGGCCAGCTTGACGTGGGCGGAGCCATGCCCTGGTACGTGGTCGAGAGCGGCGTCAGTGACAATTTCTTCAATTATGAATGGCGGCTGGCGGAGCGCTCGCAGATCGGCCCACATTGCCCGCCCGACAGCGCCGGTTGCCTCACCTGCGGCGCCTGCGACGACGACTGGGCCTTTCGCTTCACCGACGGCATCCCGCACAAACCGGTTCGTGAATTAAGAACTGCGATTCCGTTGTTTAGCTGACCGACATTGGTATTGGGTATTCGATATTTTTCGCAAGAGCTATCGTCCGCACAAAGTATCCAATAACCAATACCAAATACCCAATATCTATACCCTCTGTATAAAATCAGGAGAAATACGTGTCGAAAAAGATATTAGTCACCGGCGGCTGCGGATACATCGGCAGCCACACCGTTCGTGAATTACAACATCAGGGCTATGAGGTCATCGTCTTCGATAATCTTGTGCACGGGCATCTGGCCGCTGTCGAAAACGCGCCTGTCATCGTCGGCGATTTGCTGAATCCGGACGAAATCAGACAGGTCTTTGCCGAGTACGACGATATTGCCGGGGTGATCCACTTCGCCGCGTACATCGAAAATGGCGAATCGATGGAAAAGCCCGGCAAGTATTTCCAGAACAATGTACAGGGTTGCGTCAATCTGTTGGATGCGATGACGGAAGTCGGGGTCAGCACCCTGGCGTTTTCCTCGACCTGCGCCCTTTATGGCTCACCCGAACAGGTCCCGGTATCGGAAACCGAGCCGCTCAAACCGGAAAGTCCCTATGCCGCTTCCAAGAAGATGGCCGAAGAGGTGATCCAATGGTATCGACAACTCAAAGGTCTGCGGTTTGCGAATCTGCGGTATTTCAATGCAGCCGGGGCCAGTTTCGACGCTCACATCGGCCATGCCTACAAACCGGCCACGCATCTGATCACGGTGGCGATTGAGTACATCCTGGGCCAGCGCCAACGATTTTTCATCAACGGCAAGGATTACGACACGCCCGATGGCACCTGCGTGCGCGATTATATTCATGTCGATGATCTGGCCACGGCGCACATCGCCGCCCTGGAACATCTGTGGAAAGGCGGCGAGAGCATGTGTTTCAACCTGGGCACGGGCATCGGCGTCAGCAATCTCGAAACGGTGAAACTCGTGCAGGAGATTTCAGGACATTCATTCGAGATCATGTACAGCGCACGCCGACCCGGCGACCTGCCCTACATCTGGGCGGACAACAGCCGCGCTCGCGAGGTGCTGGGCTGGGAGCCGCGCTATGGCCTGCAAGAAATCGTGGAAACCGCCTGGCGATGGCATTCGACGCATCCGCAGGGATTCGCCACGCCGGTGACAGAGTAAGCAAGCTGATGAAAGTCCTGACCGTGCTGTTCGTCCTTTTCCTGGCGTTTGTCGTGCTGGCCGCCGATAAAGGCTACGCAGGTCAGCTTTTCGGCGTCCTTTATGGATTCCCCGGCGGCGACAAAGTCGGTCACTTCCTGCTCATGGGCACGCTATCCTTCCTGGTTAATTTCACCCTGCGCGCCCGCACCATCCGCCTCGGCAAGGTGGATATTCTCCTCGGCACGCTCATCGTGCTGGCGATTGTAACCCTGGAAGAATTCACTCAAATCTTGATGGACAACCGCAGTTTCTCGCTGATCGATCTGACCTTCGACTATGCCGGTATCATTCTGTTCGGCTATGCCGCAGCCAGGTTGGCACGGCGCAACCAACCTTCGCCAGTTTAAGCCATGCGTTATCATAACGACCGCCCGGTTTCCTATTACACCTTCGCCAGCTTCGATGCCCACCCTGGCCTGAAGCACGCCGTGCTCACCCGGCGCGGCGGCGTCAGCCCAGCCCCCTGGGACTCGCTCAACCTGGGATGGACGGTGGGCGATCCGCAGGAAAACATTGAGGCAAACTATGAGTTGTGGTCGCAGGCATTCGGCCTGAAGCGGGCAGATTTGACCACCACCTGGCAAGTGCACGGCAAACACATCATCCTGACCGATGCCGAGAACCGCAACGGCAGCCTGGGCAAGGCCGATGGTCTGGTGACGAAAACGGCCGGGATCCCCCTCGTCCAGCGCTTCGCCGATTGCACCCCTATTTTTTTGTACGATCCCGTCAGGCACGCTTGCGGCATCGCTCACGCTGGCTGGCAGGGTACAGTCAACCGCTGCGCCGAAGCGGCCGTGCAGGCGATGCAACGGCATTTTGGCTCGGAGCCAGCCGATCTGTTGGGCGGAATCGGCCCCGCCATCGGCCCCTGCTGTTACGAAGTCGGCTTGGAAGTGGCCGATGCCATCCGCCAGACACAGACCGACCCCGACCGCCTGCTCAGACCCGGCCCTCGACCTGCCAGCTTCTATCTCGACCTGTGGGAAGCCAACGCCGTCCAACTGCGCGACGCCGGCGTCCGCCAGATCGAAGTAGCCGAACTTTGCACCTCCTGCCATCGCGATACGTTTTTCTCGCATCGCGGCGACAAAGGGAAGTCGGGGCGTTTCGGCGCATTCATCGTTTTGGAAAGCAGATAGCAGGTGGCTGTTAGCCGTTAGGTGTTTAGTACCATGACTCTCCCCCCTATCGCCGAAAATCTGGAGCGTGTGCGCGAACGCATTGCCGATGCCGCAATGCGGGCCAGTCGCGACCCGGACGGCATTACGCTCGTAGCGGTATCGAAGACCCATCCCTGGGACTATGTCAGTGCAGCCATCGCTGCCGGACAACGCGACTTTGGCGAAAATCGCCCGGAAGAAGCGCTGGAGAAGATTGAGTCAGGGATACGAATATCTGAGCGTGACAACCTTCAACCTCCAACCTTCAACCTCCACTTGATCGGCCCCATCCAGAGCCGCAAAGCCGCCATTGCCTACGCCTGTAATCCGGCAATGATCCACAGCATCGACCGCCTTAAGATCGCCCGCAAACTCAACGATCTGGCTGTCGCGGACGGTCAGGTTTTGCACGTTCTGCTCGAGGTCAACGTCTCCGGCGAGGCCAGCAAGGCCGGGTTCGGCCCGGACGAATTACGCCGGACCCTGCCCGAATTACTCGACCTGCCCGCCCTGCGTGTCCACGGCCTCATGACCATCCCGCCCTTTGATCCAGACCCGGGAACCGCACGTCCCCATTTTATCGCCTTGCGCCGCTTGCGCGATGAACTGGCGCTGGCGTATCCTCACACAGACTGGTCGCACCTGAGTATGGGCATGAGCGATGACTTCGAAATCGCCATTGCCGAGGGTGCGACCCACGTGCGCGTCGGTTCCGCTATCTTCGGGCCTCGCGCTTGATGTCTTGATTCATTTCCAATCTAATTTTTTGTGAATTTTCCATGCTAAAAAACTCCACGATTTCCTTTATTGGCGCCGGCAACATGGGCGAAGCGATGATCAAAGGCATCCTCGTCAAAGGGCTGGTGCAGCCCGAACAGGTCATCGCTTCTGAACCACGGGAAGAACGCCGCGACTTCTTGCATGAGACCTACGGCATCCGTGTGACCGACAACAACCGCGCAGTCGCCAACGAAGCCGACATCCTCGTGCTCAGCATCAAGCCGCAAGTGCTGCCCAAGGTGATGGACGAGATCCGCATCGATGTCGAGCCGTCGGCGCTTGTGCTTTCGATCATTGCCGGCGCTCGCATCAGCATGATGATGGCAGGATTGCATCATGGCGCTATCGTGCGCTCCATGCCCAATACGCCGGGCCAATTCGGCGTGGGCATGACGGTGTGGACGAGCACCCCCCATGTGACCGATGAGCAGCGCCTGCAAGCCCAGCAAATCCTGCAAGCGCTGGGCCGGGAAATCTGGATGGAGGACGAGTCCTATCTAGACATGGCGACGGCATTGAGCGGCACCGGCCCCGCCTATGTATTTCTGTTCATCGAGGCGCTGGTCGATGCTGGCGTTCATATGGGCTTTTCCCGGCATGTGGCGGAAGAATTGGTCTTGCAGACGATCGAGGGTTCGCTGACAGTGGCGCGCGACATGAATCGCCATCCCGCTACGCTGCGCAATATGGTCACATCGCCCGGCGGCACATCGGCGGCGGCCATCTACGAACTGGAAAAAGGCGGCTTCCGCACGATCCTGTCCAAAGCGGTATTCGCCGCGTACCGGCGTTCGGTCGAGCTGGGTGAGGCGACTGAGGTCAAGTAGGGGAGATAGATCATGAACATGGATTTCGTTGTCACATTCATCCGCCTGCTATTCACCATCCTGAGTTGGGCGATCATCATTCGCATCTTGCTCACCTGGATTCGCGTGGAAGCCCTGTATCCGGTTGCGCGTATTCTGGAACAGATCACCGAGCCGATCCTGGCTCCAGCCCGACGCATCATCCCCCCGATGGGCGGGCTCGACCTCTCGCCGATCATCGTCCTGGTGTTGTTAAATCTGGTCGAACGGTTGCTGTTGTCAGCCCTGAACTGATCAGTGTGATGCGGGTCAATCTCCGGCTGTTTCTGGGCTTTGTTTCCCTGATCATCGCATTGGCCGGATGCGCGCCCGTGGCGATGGAGCCAGCGCCCACTCCGGCCAATTTTATCCCGCTCGAAACGACGCAGCCGGAAGAAGCGCCCCATTCACCGCTGCCCACGCCCACGCAAGAGCCGCTCGCGTCTATGCCGAATTCTGCCGAAAGCGCACCCGAATCAAGTCCCGATGCCCCTGCCGTCGCCGCCCAATCCATTGCGGCGGATGCGCTGGATGTGACGCCAGCGGATGTGACGGTGGTCGAGGTTGAGCAGATCGATTGGAATGATAGCTCGCTCGGTTGCCCGCAGCCCGACTATCTTTACGCCCAGGTGATCACGCCGGGTTACAAAGTCACGGTCGAGGTGGCCGGTGAAACTCATTTCGTGCACATGGACATGTCCGGCCACGGGGTGCTGTGCACGGACCCGCAATAACCCTCGGCTAACCTGAAGTCACAACGAGAACGGTAGTTTTTTCCTCGACGATGGACGATAGTCGATGAACGGTTTGTCAGTGTGTTTGCCATCGTCCACCGTCAATGATCTATCGTCAACGGTTGACTAAATGTAACGTTCTTAAACTGACGTCAGTTTATTTCATTAACCCGACCGATTTCTAAACGCCCAACCGCCGTCGGATTTCGGGGAAGCCGCGGCGCACATAATTCTCGATGATCTCCGCCGTGCGATCATAGGCGGGTTGGTCAAGGCCAATGGGGTCAGCGATGTCGGCGTGGTCGCCGGCCATCTCGCTCAGCAAAAAGGTCTTGGCCAGGTATTGCGGCCAGGTGTGAAAAATATAGGTGCGATGATTCTCGGCCATCACCAGCACCAGGTCGGCTTCCTGCATCATGCTGCGGCTGAGTTGCCGCCCGCGATGAGCGGTGATGTCGATGTCCCGTGCATTCATCGCCACGACAGAGCCTTCGCTGGCCGCTCCGCCCTCGACACCGTAGGTCCCGGCTGAACTCACCTCGACACTATCGCTCAGACCGGCTTCGGCGAAAACACGACGAAGCAGAGCTTCCGCCATGGGTGTGCGACAGATATTCCCGGTACAAACAAGAAGCGCCTGTTTCATGATGTTCAGCCCCGAAAAATAAGCCCGCCCAATGATGTCATCGGACGGGCCAGCGTTCATTCAAACCGTTTCGATGCGAGAAAGCTCTAGCCAAGCTCAGGCTGCAACAGCCCAAACGCATCATCACGCCGGCGATAGACGACATTGATCGTGCCGGTGTCGGCGTTGAGAAAGACATAGAAATCGTGTCCGAGCAATTCCATCTGATCGATGGCCTCTTCCGGCCCCATCGGTTGCACCTCGAATTGTTTCGTGCGAACAATGCCGGTCGTGGTCATTTCATCGACTTCGGGCACAGCCACCGCCTCGGATACAGTGGTCGCGTGGGCGACCGCCCGCTTGCTGTTGCGAGCGTTCTTGCCCTTGTACCGTTCGATGCGCCGTTCCAGCTTGTCGGCCACGGCGTCGATCGAAGCAAAAATGTCGCCTGTGCGTTCCTCAGCTCGCAAAATCGTGCGACGACTGCGGATCGTCACCTGGGCGACTGCGCGGTCGGCGGCGCTGCGCGTTTTCTCCTCGCGCAACTCCACCCGCGCTTCGTCAATGTCAGGGAGATACCGATCCAGCCTGCCTATTTTCTTGTCTACATATTGCTCCAACCATTCCGTGAGTTCGATGTTGTGAACCTGTATTGTGAGCTTCATCGCTGGGCTTCTCCTTGTTTGAGAATACGATTCCGGTCGGGCTAGAGTGGGATACGACCGAAAGATAAGATGGGTTCATTCTATAGTTTTAGCCGATAGGATGTCAACCGTTGCAAAGTCGTTTCAGGTTGCAGATTTCCCCTGAGATCGGTTTCGCAGACGACGATGATCAGACAAATTAAGGTTGGATGCTATCTCTGCAATCGTCTCAGCGGTTCGCTTCATAGTGAGACGAACATTGATCAAAGTGGACGATGAGACGAAGTTGTTTATTGGCTTAGTCCCTGGGCGACCTCGCGCAGGAAAGCGGCGCTGTGTTCGGGCAAGACCGGGTTGATGAACATGCCGCTGCCCAGCTCGAAACCGGCGCTGGTTGAGATACGGGCGACGACCGAAACATACCAGTGCAGATATTCCCGGCCTCGATCGTGCAGGGGGCAGGAACGCAGCACATAGTTAAATGGCGGATCATTGAGTCCCTGATGGAGCAGACGCAGAACCTGATGCAGACAATCGGTCACGCCCCTGACATCGTCCTCCGTCGCCTCCAGGAAATTGGCCATATGCCGCCGAGGCATCACCCAGATGTGAAAGGGGCTGAGCGCAGCATAGAGTACGAATGCAACCGCATGTTCGTTGATGGCGACAACGCGTTGGTTGCGCTCTATCTCCTCGGCTAAGACCTTGCAGAACACGCAATGGCCGATGTCGTCGAAATAGCTGCGAGCGCGTTCCGCACGCAGGCGGGCGGAACCAGGCACGACTGGCAGAGCGATTAACTGGCTATGGGGATGATGCAATGATGCGCCAGCGGCTCGTCCGTGATTCTTGAAATATTGAATGTACTCGATGCGATTGTCTTCGCCAATACTGTTCCCGCGCAACTGGAAAGCGCGAAAGACGTGCGCCAGCATGGTCGGATCGTCCGTGGCCGGGCAAAGATTGTGTCGCCGTCCTTCGATCACAACTTCGTGATAGCCAAAACCGCTCATGATCCGCTCCACGCCATCGAAACCTCGTTCTTCGACAGCGTCTCGATCCAGGGCAGGGTACTTATTCGCCAGCACGCGCACTTGCCACGGCCCGTCATCCGGTAATTGCAGATATTCCCTCTCGTCCGCCCCGTCATTTCCCAGGCAGAAAGGGCACTCCGGATCGTAGGGCGGTAAATCGACGGGAAGAGCCGGTTCCTCCGCCGTCAATGAATGGGGCCGCTTGGCCCGTTCCGTGCTGACGATGACCCATTGCCTGGTGACCAGATTCTGGCGAAGGTGCGGCATTGTCGTGATTGCTCCGATCGCAGTATAGCATGGCGTCTGAGCGTTTCCAATGAACGGGGGAATCTCGCTGATCCCGGCTCCCTCATCCCCCGGCCCATTCTCCCAGAGCGAGAGAGGGTGGCGTTTGCAAGCAAGTGATCCGCTGATTTCCCCCGCACATGACCTGGATCATACCCCTGGCGGGGTTTTGCGAGTAAGCTGGTATCAGTGGATTCGTCGGTCATTCCGAACAGCATGCGGCCGGCGGCTTTGTGGATACATAACGTGTATAAGCCGGTCGGGTGTTGCGTTTGGTGGCATTGCATAGTGCATTCATGCGCTGGAGTGGCCGAATCGTATTGTTTCGTGCATATCAATGTCGATATGCAATTGCCAAAGGAGGCAATCACCATGACCCAAATCAAGGACAGAGAGGCGGGCAAGCCGCTTTCTGCGCAAACGGATGTGGACGCGCTGTTGGCTCGCGCCAAAAAGCCAGCGGCGGATGCCATGATCCTGCACCCCTTTTACAAGGGCAAAATGGAGTCGGTTCCCAAGTGCGCCATTCGCGACCTCAACGACTTCGCCATCTGGTACACGCCAGGCGTGGCCGCACCCTGCCGGGCGATCAACGCCCAGGCTGAAGAGGTGTACGAGCACACCAACAAAGGCAACCTGGTAGCCGTGGTTTCGGATGGGACGAGGGTGCTCGGGTTGGGCGATATCGGCCCCAAAGCCGCCATCCCGGTGATGGAGGGCAAAGCGCTGCTCTACAAATACCTGGGCGGCGTCGATGCCGTCGCCATTTGCCTGGACACAAAAGACCCGGACGAACTGATCCGCACGGTGCTGATGCTGCAACCCTGTTTCGGCGGTGTGAACCTGGAAGATATCTCGCAGCCGAAATGCTTTTACATTCTCGATACGTTGCGCGAGCGGGCCGAGATTCCGATCTGGCATGACGATCAGCAGGGCACGGCCACCGTGGCTCTGGCCGGGCTGATGAACGCGCTCAAACTCGTGGGCAAGCGACCGGAAGAGGTGAAGATCGTGTTCCAGGGCGCGGGCGCTTCCAATGTGGCCTGCACCCGGTTGATGTTCGCCTGGGGCGTTTTGCCGGAGAACTGCATCGTGGTCGATAGTAAGGGCATCCTGCACGCGGGCCGGGAGGATTTGCAGAGGCGCAAGGCCGAGTATGTGGACAAGTGGCGGTTGTGCAATATCACCAACGCCGGGGGACGCACGGGCGGCATCGCCGATGCCCTGGTGGGGGCGGATGTGTGCATTTCGTTGAGCATGCCGGGGCCGGGGACTCTGAAAACGGAGTGGGTGGAAAAAATGGCCGGCGACGCTATCGTCTTCGCCATGGCGAACCCCATCCCCGAAATGTGGCCGTGGGAGGCGAAAGCGGCAGGCGTGCGCATCTTCGCCACCGGACGTTCCGACTTCCCCAACCAGGTAAACAACTCTCTTGGCTTCCCAGGCATCTTCCGTGGGGCTCTCGACGTCCGTGCTCGCACGATCAGCGACGAGATGTGCATTGCCGCGGCGCAGGCCCTGGCCGATACGGCTATCGAAGCCGGTCTCGACGACGAGCACATCCTGCCCACGATGGACGACTGGCAGGTTTTCCCCCGCGAGGCCGTGGCTGTGGGCATGAAAGCTCAGGAGCAGGGGCTGGCCGGGATCGCCGTGGATGCCGAGGCGCTGCATCGCCGGGCCAGCGATATTATCGCCCGCTCGCGCGGTCTCACTCAGTGGATGATGCGCGAAGGCTACATTGCCGAAGCGCCGGAGGTTTAACCATGTACGATATCATCATCATCGGCGGCGGCCCGGCCGGATTGGCAGCCGCAGCCTATAGTTTACGCAAACGCCTGGAGGTGCTGGTCATCGCGCCTGAGCTGGGCGGCAAAGCCAACTACCGCATGCACCTGTCCGGGCTGGAGGGTTTTGAGCACATCACCGGCGAGGAGATCGTGCGCAAATTCCGCAGCCAATTGCAATATCTCGATTTCGCCCGCGTGCGCGAGGAAGCCGTCAAAATTGAGCCGGTCGTCAATGAGGGCCGGGACGCGTTCAAGGTGTTAACCAGCAATGGTAATGCCTATGTGACGCGCAGCCTGATTGTGGCCACCGGCGTGGAGCCGATGCGCCTGCATGTGCCGGGCGAAGAATCGACGATGGGGCGAGGTCTGAGCTATTCGGCGGTCAGTCATGCGCCCCTGTTTTGGGAGCGCGAGGCTGCGGTTGTCGGCAGCGGCGATCTGGCCCTGCGGTCGGTGGCCGAGCTGGCGACCGTCGCCAGCCGTGTGATCCTGGTCGCTCCCAAGCCTCTGCCCGACAGCCCATTGCGACGCAGGATCGGCGAAATGAAGAACGTCACCATTCTGGAAGGCCAGTTTGTGAAGCAGATTCACGCCAACGGCTACGTCAACGCCATCACCATCGAGGATGCGAACGGCGGTCGCCAGGAAGTGCCGG
This sequence comes from Caldilineales bacterium, assembly GCA_024102915.1. Classification (GTDB taxonomy): domain Bacteria; phylum Chloroflexota; class Anaerolineae; order J102; family J102; genus JAGFJG01. The sequence goes on along the minus strand of JAGFJG010000070.1, from coordinate 28,220 downwards.
TCAGCGGCGTCTTCGCCGAGCTGGGCCTGACCCCCCGCTCCGAACTGGTGGCCGGGCTGGTCGATCTGGACGAGGAAGGCTTCATCATCGTGGATGACCGCTGCCGCACCTCGCATCCCGGCATTTTCGCCGCGGGCGATGTCACCGATACCTTTGGCGAGCAGGTGCTGATCGCCACCGGCGAAGGCGCCAAGGCGGCGTTAGCCGCGTATGATTATCTGTTAGGGATGGAGGAGTAATGAAGTGATGGAGTAATGAAGTGATAAAGCAGGCCGTATCTAGCACTGCGTAATCCGACTTCTGACCTCCGACCTCTTCCAACTGCCTACTGCTCACTACTCACTGATTACTGCCCCAGCCGCGCCTGCATGAGTTGCGCCACGGCCTGCGTGGCTGAGAGCGGACGCAACATCACCTGCATCTCCTGCACCAGCCCCGCCTCGTTCAATTGAAAAATGTCGACGCCCTCGACGAGCATGGTTTTGTCGGGGGCGTCCACGCTGGTCTCGAACTGGAGGACGACCCCGCCCTCGTCATTGGTGTAGGCGTGGGTGTAGTTCAGTTCGCCAAAGACCTCGATCACATTCGCCAGTAGAAAGGTGACGGGTGTGCGCCCCTGGTAGGGTTTGAACACGACCGGGGAATAGAAGACCACGTCCTCGGCCAGGATGTTCTGCAGGGCGTTCAGGTCTTTGGCGGCGACGATTTGTTTCCAGGTGGAGATGAAGTTGGGCATGGAAGTTGGTAAAATGGTTGGTTAGTTGGTTGGGTTGGTTCGTTAGCGGATTCGTAGGTGTTGGTGAGTCGGAGCGGTTCGCCGCCTAGTCATCCTCCTCGCCATCCAGCTCCTCCAGCGAACCGGTGACCATGTAGATCGTGCGTTCGCCCAGGTTCACGGCCAGGTCGCCAAATCGCTCCAACTCACGGGTCACGCGGATGATCTCGTAAGCGGATTGCAGTTGAGACTTGTCCGTTTCACCGGCCATGTAGTCCATCACTTCCGAGAACGCCCTGGCGTAAAGCGCATCGACATCATCATCCTTTTCATACAGCGAACGCGCCAGATTGGTGTTCTCATTGGCGTACGCCTGCATAGCCACATGCAACATGGCGAGCACACGCTGTCCCATCTGCCTGATCTCGATCGGCTTCACCTGCGGCGGGCGGCTGTGGATGCGTTCCACCACCCTGGCGATACCCTTTGCCTGATCCCCCATGCGTTCCAGATCGACGATGATGTTCAGCGCCGCCACGACATGGCGCAGATCTCCGGCAGCGGGTTGCTGCGTCACCAATAAGGCGAAACATCTGCCCTCGATATCGAATCGGGCATGATTGACGTTCTGGTCGAGCGTCGCGGCTTCACGCGCTTTCTCCAGATTCAGTTCCTCGTAAGCCGCCAACGCCAACTTCATCTCGTCCTCGACCAGGACGCCCATCTTCAAGACATCGTCTCGTAGCTCTTCCAATTGACGTAAAAAGCGCTCGCGCATGATCATATTATAACCTATCCAGACAAGAGAATGGCATTGTTCAATACCAACGTCGCCTAGCCTCGGCGGCCTGTGATATAGGCTTCGGTCAGATCATTTTTGGGTGCGGCGAACAGGTCTTTGGTGGCGTTGAATTCCACCAGTTCGCCCAGCCAGAAAAACCCGGTGAAGTCGGACGCCCGCGCGGCCTGTTGCATGTTGTGCGTCACGATCACGATCGTGTAGTCCGCCGAGAGCGTGCGCATCAGCTCCTCCACCTTGAGCGTCGCCACCGGGTCGAGGGCGGAACAGGGTTCATCCATTAAGATGACTTCGGGTTTGACGGCGATGGTGCGAGCGATGCAAAGTCGCTGTTGCTGCCCTGGATTCAGGGCCAGGGCGGAATCGTGCAGCCGGTGTTTGACCTCGGCCCACAGAGCGGCGCCGGTCAGGCTCTCCTCCACCACATCATCCATCTCGGATTTCTTCGCCGTGCCGAGCACCCTGGGGCCAAAGGCGACATTGTCATAAATGCTCTGCGGAAACGGGTTGGGACGTTGAAAGACCATCCCCACCTGGTGCCGCAGATCGACCACATCAACATCGTCATCGTAGATATTCTTGCCATCCAACAGGATTATGCCCTGCGCCCTTGCCCCAACGATCGTGTCATTCATGCGGTTGATGGCCCGCAAGAAGGTCGATTTGCCGCAGCCGGATGGGCCGATGAGCGCGGTGATCTGGTTGGCGGCGATATCGAGATTCAAGTTGATTAAAGCCTGAAAATCGCCGTAGAAGAAGTTAAAGTCACGGACTTCGATTCGGTTTTTCATAGGGTCACTGCTATCGCATCAGCCAAAGCGGCCGGTAATATAGTCCTCTGTGCGCTGGTCTTTAGGCCGCGAGAACACTTCGGCTGCTTTCCCGCATTCCACCAACTCGCCGTTCAGGAAGAACGCCACCTGATCGCCGGCGCGAGCGGCCTGTTGCACGCTGTGCGGAACCAGCAGGATCGTATATTGCTGCTTGAGTTTATATAGTGATTCCTCGACGGTTGCGGTCGAGAGCGGGTCCAGGCCGGAAGTAGGGTTATCCAGCACCAGGACTTCGGGTTCCAACGCCAAACTTCGGGCGATGCACAGGCGCTGTTTCTGCCCGCCCGATAGGGCGAAAGCCGAGCTATTCAGCCGATCTTTGACCTCATCCCACAGGGCCGCCTGCTTTAGCGACCTTTCCACTCGTTCATCCAAAATAGACCGGTTCTTGATCCCGGCCATTTTCAATCCATAGACGAGGTTGTCGCGGATACTGCCGGGCAGGGGCGTGGGGATGGCGAAAACCATGCTGATCCGGCGTCGCAGATCGGTGACGTCCACGCCGCGGGCAAAGATATCCTGCCCGTCGAACAAGATCGAGCCCTGTCTCTGCGTCCCTTCCGTCAGGTCCGAGAGCCGGTTCAGCAACCGCAACAGAGTGCTCTTGCCTGAACGCGCCGGACCAAACAGCACGTAAATTTGGTTTGGCAGGACTTTCAGGGAAACATCGTGCAGGGCTTCTGTGCCATCCGCATAGGTGAAATAGAGATTTTCTACAGCGATTTTGGCGTCCATTCTTTCACCAGTCCCGGCGACGGCGCATGGAAGTGCGGAAAACTGTGGCGATGAGCGTCAGCGAGAGCACAATGAGCAATAAGATCAGCGCCGTGCCGTATTGTATGGCCAGGGGCATGCCCGGAACCTGGGTGGAGATTACATAGAGGTGATAGGGCAAGGCCATCGTCTGGTCGAATATCGATCTCGGCAGTTCGGGCAGGTAGAATGCGGCGACCGTGAACAGGATGGGCGCGGTCTCACCGGCAGCGCGGCCCAGCCCCAGAATCATGCCGGTGATGATGCCAGGCATGGCATGAGGCAACACCTGATGGCGGATCGTCTGCCATTTCGTGGCCCCCAGGCTAAAACTGACAGTGCGGAATTGTTGTGGGACGGCGTTGATCGCTTCTTCGGATGTGCTGATCACCACCGGCATGGTCATAATGCCGAGGGTGAGGGCCCCGGCGATGATCGAAGTGCCCAGATTCAGGAAAAGCACGAAGATGCCCAGCCCGAACAGCCCATAAACGATGGAAGGGATGCCGGCCAGGTTGACGATCGCCAATCGCACCCAGTGCGTCAGTCGGTTATCCGCAGCGTATTCGGCCAGATAGATGGCTGCTGCCACGGCCAGCGGGATGGCGGCGATGGCGGTCCCGAAGGTGAGGATCACGGTGCCCAAAATGGCGGGCATAATCCCGCCTTCGCGCATGCCGTTGGTGGGCGGTTCGGTCAGAAATTGCCAGCTCATGGCGGGCAAACCCTGATAGATCACATAGACGATCACCATGATAATGGGAACGACAACCAGCGCCGCCATGATCGTGATCAATGCGACTGCGATTTTGTTCGTCGTCTGGCGTTTCATAATTGACCTCCACTGCGCCGGGAGACCTGTTTGCCCACGAATCGAGCAGCCAGCGAGTTGATGGTGAAGGTGATCATGAAGAGCACGATTCCGATGAGAAAGAGCACGCTGTAGTGCAGGCTGCCCTGTGCCACCTCGCCCATCTCAGCGGCGATGGTCGCCGTCATCGTCCGTACTGGCGAGAAAAACATGCCCGGCCCCAGGTAAGGGATATTGGCGGCATTGCCGGTCACCATCAACACCGCCATCGTCTCACCGATCGCCCGGCCCACCCCCAGCATGACGGCGATGACGATGCCCGAACGGGCGGCGGGAAGCACTACTCTGCGAATCGTCTGCCATTTGGTGGCGCCAATCGCCAGGGCGCCATCCCGGAAATCCTTGGGTACGGCGTACAAAGCGTCCTCGGAGATGCTGATGATCGTGGGCAAAGACATGTAGGCCAGCAGCAGCGAGCCAGTGAAGGCGACGAGACCGGTCGAGGCTCCCGCGTGCTGGATGATCGGCGCCAGCACCACCCAGCCCAGGAAACCGAGCACGATCGAGGGGATCCCGGCCAGGATTTCGATCAGGGGTTTGAGCGTCTCGCGCAGCCAGGTTGGCGCCAGTTCACCCAGGTAAATGGCGGAGATCAATCCCAGGGGCACGGCCATGATGATTGCGCCGGCGGTGACGATCAGAGTGCCAACCAGGAGGGGCATGATGCCGTACAGCCCTTCGATCGGGTACCAGCGCGAGGCGAAAATCTGGCGTAATGGGATGTCGAGAATGGCGGACAGGCCCTCTCGGACGAGGAAAAAGAAGATGAGAGCGATGATGAAAATCGCCGAAATGCCTGCCAGGCGAATGATTGTTTCGATGATCAATTCGCCCCAGCGAATGCGCCTGAACGAAGATTTTTTTCGGTCCAAAGCCGGTGCGGTTTGGATTTGTTCGCCGGTTGTCATGGGTGGTTACTCCTCAGAAGCAAGTTCCGCCGCGCCCAGGGGTACAAAGCCCAGCTCGGCCACGATTGCCTGACCAGCAGGGCCCAAGACCCAATCAATGTATTCCGTGATGACGCCGGTCGGTTCACCGGCCGTGTACATATAAAGGCCGCGCGAGATGGGATAGCTGCCATCTGCCCCGGTTGCGACCGAGGGCGCAACGTACGGCGAACTTGCATCCTTGGCTACGCCCAACACCTTCTCGTGGGCGGCATCGACATAGCCCAGACCGTCGTAGCCGATCGCATTGGGATTGCGCTGCACTTCGCTGGTGATGCCGACCGACGAGACCATCAGCAACGTTTGCGGTGCGAAAATCGCCTTGTCGTCCGATTTGCCTTTGCGCACCACTTCTTCCAGGAAATAGACGTGCGTGCCGGAATTGGTCTCTCGCGAGAGCAGGACGATCTCGGCGTCGCGCCCGCCTATTTCCTTCCAATTGGTAATGCGACCGGTGAAGATATCGGAAAGCTGGTCGATGGTCAGTCGGTCGACCGGATTGTCGGGATGGACGATGACGGCAATCGCATCGACGGCGACCGTGATTTCATAGGGTTCAAAACCGTTCGCCTCGGCTGCTGCGATCTCGTCTTCTTTCATCTGCCGAGACGCATTGGCAATGTCGACTGTCCCGTTGATCAGGGCGGCGATGCCTGTGCCCGAACCCCCGCCAGTGACCGCAATCGAGACGCTGGGATCGACCAGCCGGTAGGCTTCGGCCCAGGCCAGGGCCAGGTTGACTAACGTGTCGGAGCCCTTGTTTTGAATGGCGCGTTGCGCGCTGTCCGAGCCTGCCGCTCCGGCCGTTTCGGGGCGGCTGCAACCGGTTAGTCCGGCCAGAATGATGAATGCAAGGAGAATGAAACCCAATCCCCATAATTTTTTCATAGATGAAATTCCTCACCATGCAAAGAATCAGCTTTTCCTTCAGTGCAGTGGTGCATGACGTCAAGATAAGCGGTGTGTTTCCCGATAGAACGGGCTACAGAGATCGTGGACTGAAGGTGGAGAAACATGAACAATTGCTTCACAGGTTTTTCGTCATTGCAATCGTTCCTGGCTCAACATCGACCTTCGTGTCAGTCAGAACGAATACAATGCAAAGTATAACAATATCTTAAAGTATACGTCGATTTCTTAACGTTAAGATTCATTAACAGGGTGCGTTCGCCGCTCAGGAATGGCAAGCGTGCTATCACATATCCCTGCATTTAGCCCCTGCATCCCTGCCTGTGGTACGATCCCCGCCATGTCGACGATTCGCCGTCACTGGCTTCCTCTCGGTCTGTTTACGCTGTTGGCCCTGATCATGACCTGGCCGCTGGTTAGCCGCATCGCCACGCACGTGCCCGGCTCCGATACCTGGGCATATGATGAATACACCTTCATCTGGTCGATGTGGTGGCTCAAACACAGCCTGATCGACGGCGTCGGCTCCATCTTCTTCAGCCCGAATATTTTCTATCCCCTGGGCATGGAGCTGATCCTCTACTCCTACAACCTGATGGCGGCCATCCTCGCCTTGCCTGTTGGGTTGGCCTCGAATTGGGCGCTGGCCTCGAATCTCAGCCTGCTATTCAGCATCGTTATGTCGGGGTATGGCGCATACCTGCTGGCGCTGTGGCTCTTGCGGATGGGTAATGGGTATTCGATATTGGATATTAAAGGGAGCCAACCAATATCCAATACCCAATACCATTTATCTAATCTCCAACTCGCCGCCTTCATCGCCGGGATCATCTACGCTTTCGCCAGCAATCGCATGATCTACCTGGCGCTGGGCCATTACAATATCCACAGCGTGCAATGGCTGCCCTTCTTCCTGCTTTACCTGCTAAGGATTATGCGGCAGCCCAGCCGCCACAACGCTTTGATGGCCGGGTTCTTTGGGGCGCTGAACCTGCTGGTCGATATGCAGTACGGCGTATTCATGGCCTTCTTTGCCCTCTGCCTGCTGCTGACGAAACCATTGCGACCGTTGCTGTTTCGTGACACTGGAAGAGGGCGGCGCTGGTTGGCGCTGTTGTTGGCGGTCGCCACCGCCCTCGTCCTCACCCTGCCCTATTTCTGGGAGACGGTGAAAGCCTTTCTGGATGCGGATTTCCTGCTGAGCGGCTGGGGTGACGCCCTGAAGTTGTCGGCTGATCTCAAAGGCTGGTTCACGCCTACCGCCTTGCATCCGTTGTGGGGCAGCGATTGGGTGCGCAGCCTGCGCGAGGTGCAGGAGGGCACAGGCCCGTTCAATGACATCAACACGGTCTTCCTGGGATTCGCCACCACGGCGCTGGCGTTGTTGGGCGTCATCACGGCCTGGCGGAAACTGCGCGGCTGGATTGTGGCGACGGTGCTCTCGGCGTTGTTCACGCTGGGGCCATTGCTGCAAATCGGGGGCAAGATTTTCTTCGATTTCGACGATCTGAGCACAGGCATCCCCATGCCTTTCCTCTTGCTGCACTACATCCCATTTGTGAAGGGCAATCGCACCGCCAACCGCTGGAGCATCGTCCTCATGCTCTGTCTGGCGGTGCTGGCGGCGTGGGGCGCATTCTGGCTGCTGACGAAAATCCGGCAGCGCAGCCCGGACCGGCGATTGGCGTATGTCGCTGGCGGAGTCGCGGCGATCCTGGCAGTGTTCATCCTGTTCGAGCATGCCGCCGTCCCCCTGCCCACCACCGACGCCCGTATCCCGCCCGCCATCGCCGAACTGGCGACACTGGAGGATGGGGCGGTCCTGCAAATCCCCATGGGCTGGCGCAATAGCTTTGGCGTGCTGGGTGTGGAGCGCACACAGGCCCAGTACTATATGAGCGCGCACGAAAAACCGATCCTGTCCGGCAATACCTCACGCAACCCTGCCATCAAGTTCGATTACTTCGGCCGCCTGCCTCTGGTCACGGCGATCACCCGTCAGGAATTCGGCGTTCCGCCGGACGATGGGGAGTTGAAGGCTGCCAGAGAACAGGCGGGCGATCTCCTCAAGCTCTGGGGCGTGCGCTACCTGATGCTGCTGCCGCCAGTGGAAGGCCGTCTGCCCTATGCCGATACCTACGAAGCCAGCCAGCAACTGGCCCTCGACCTGATCCCGCACAGCGACGAGCCGATTATCGATGACGGCACGATCCGCATTTACGGCGTCGATCCTGGCGAACCCTTGCCGCTCGATGTCGACTTCGGCACGGGTGATAGCGCCGCCTGGCGAGGCGCAGGCTGGGGGGATGATGAGCGGGACGTGGGAGGCGCTCCCGGCATCTGGGTGACCGATACCGATGCGATGGCGCTCTTCCGCAGCGATGACAGCACGCCTCGCGAACTGGCATTCCGCGCCAAGCCTTTCACGTGGCCCAACGCTCCCGCCCAAACTCTGACTGTGCTGTTGAATGGCCGGGAGATCGGTCAGGTCGAGATGGCCGATGACTGGCAGGAATATAGTTTCGAGATCGTCCCCCAGCCCGGCATCAATCACATCGAGTTCCAATTCAGCCGCGCCGATAGCCCGCGCAACCTGCTCGGCCAGGCGATGATCGGCACGACCGGCGTGCGGGCTCCGCTCAACATTGAGGCGCATAGCTTCGATTTCGCCTTTGTCAGCCTGTACGATGGAGATGGGAATGAGATCCCCGCATCCTTTGGCCGCCGCGGTTACAACGTCACCGTTCTCGACCCCGAAAGCGGTGAGATCGAAGATATGCTCGGCTTCGACACCGTCGCCAACGCCTTCGAGGTCGAAGCGCTGGTCGAGTACCTGAACGATATCCCGGCTGGCAAGATCGTCATCCTGTCGACGAGCGAAGGCGCGGGCGAGTTCGTTTCGCCAGAATTGGTAGCGGCCATGCGCCGACTGGGTTCAGACATCAACGATCCCGCTGAAGTCGTCGATCAGGCGCATGTTCTCATCGGCGTGGCCGGAGCCGCACCCGGAACCGCAGCCGAACAGATCGACGTGAGAGATGCCTATCTGTTGGTGGAGGGGGATTTCCGCACATTGGCCGCCGCCTTCGACTGGCTGCACATCGAGTGAGATGAATATCGAATATTGATGATTGAAGATTGGATTCCTGACAGCAGTTGATTGATCTTCATTCATCAATCGTCAGTTTCAACCTATGCGATTTCGCCATATCTCAGTCGCTTTCATTCTTGGCCTGCTGGCATTCTTCGCCTATCGCGCCGCCGCTGCCCCTGGCATGCTGCCCGGCGACGCCGGCGAGTTTCAATTCACAATCCCCAACCTCGGTCTCTCGCACCCGACCGGTTATCCGCTCTATCATCTCACGGGCTGGCTTTGGGGCCTCCTCTTTCGCCAAAATCCGGCGCAAGGGGCCAATCAATTTAGCGCCCTGTGGGGGGGCGTGGCGGTGGGCGTTTTCTATCTTGCCTGCTATCTCGCCATCGAACAACTGACCACGCATATGAAATGGCCGTGGGGCGCGGGTTGGCTGGCCGGGTTTGCCGCCATGCTTTTTGCGCTGAACCCGGTCTTGTGGTCGCAGGCCATCCAGGCGGAAGTGTATACGCTGCTGGCTGTGTTTTTTGCCGGGATATTGGCGGCGGCGTTGCGGGTCGGCAGCCGAACGGAACGACGAGGAGGCCGTTGGTGGGCGTCCTCACTGGCCGTGCTGACCCTTCTGGTGGGGCTGGCTCTCACGCATCACCTCACCATCCTGCTGTTGCTTCCGGCCGTATTCATTTACCTGCTGCTCACCCGCCCCGACGCCTTCGCCCCGATCGGCCTTGTACGCCTAGCCCCCTTCCTCCTGATCCCGCTGCTACTTTATCTGTACGTGCCCTTGCGCGCATCCGCCAGCCCGTGGCTGACCGTGCATCTGTCGCCCACATGGATGCTCGACCTTTTTGACGAAAGCCTGAGAGGTATCATCCGCTACATTCTCGGCGTCGGCTTTGCCCCGGCATTGCGCACGCCAGCGGAGGCGCTCAGTCAAATCCCATTTGCCGCGGCGCTGTTCTTACAGGTTTACGGCTGGCTGGGAATCGCCCTCATTATTCTGGGGTTTGCGGCATTGGTTTTGGAAGAGCAATTTCCGGTGCTGATTCTTACCGTAATCAGTTTTGTGCTGCTACAGGTCTTCAATCTTTTCTATGGGATCGAGGACATTATCGCCTTCTACATTCCCCTCTTTCTCATTGCCGCCATCTGGTTGACCGCCGGACTGGCGTACCTGATCGATGTGATCACGAGACTGACCACCACGGCGCTGCGGCCCTATCTGCTGGCTCTCGGCCTGATCGCCCTGCTCATCCCAGCCTTGCACTGGCGCGACTATGTCGATACCCTCAACCGTTCGCAAGACAACGCCACCGCGGTGCGATGGGCGACGATCCTGAGCCAGGATTTGCCCGCCGATGGGATTCTGGTCAGTAATGATCGGGATGAGATCACGCCGCTGTTGTACAAGCAAAACGTGGAGGGATTGGCCCCCGGCATGACCGGCCTGTTTCCGTTGATCAGCAATGAGCCGGAATGGCAGGATTTGAACACGACCCTGACAGCGGCGCTGGAAACCGGGCGACCCGTTCACATCATCAAGCCGATGCCGGGCATCGAGGCGCACTTCCTCGCCGAACCGATTGGGGGGGAGATGGCGGAAATCACCGGGGTTGTGCCCGCGCCCGAAACCAGTTTCGAGTACCCATACGGCGAATATCTGCGCTGGCTGAACATCGATTGGTCGGGCGAGCCCGAACCGGGCGGGGAACTCGATGTGTCGCTTTTCTGGCGGGTGACGCAAGAGCCGCCGGTCAATTGGCACAGCTTTTTGCAACTGACCGACGCCAGCGGTGAGAAAGCGGCGCAGGCGGATGACCATCGCCCCGGCGGCATCTTTCTCCCGGCCACCCTCTGGCATCCTGGCGATGTGATCCGAGACGAATTCGTGCTGGCCCTGCCGGCTGAGCTGACTCCAGGCGAATACAATCTCGTCACCGGCTTCTATGATCCGGAAACCGGCCAGCGCATGGCCGAGCCGCTGGTCGTCGCCGCGGTTGTGGTGAGATAAGTTCTGCGGTGTCGATCTGCTAAGGGGCATCGACCAACAACCGACGGTCACAGCATTCATTGCTTGCATTTCACGTATACGCTATGATGCAGGCAGTGTCTTTTGTCGTTTTCTGACCGTTGTGCGTTGAGGGTTAATGGCGGATTCTGTTTCCAGGCTTGGCAAATACGAAATCCTCGGTGAACTGGGTCGCGGTGGTTTTGCAATCGTCTACCGGGCTCGCGACACAGAATTACAGCGCGTCATCGCCCTGAAGGTTCTGGCCCCGCATCTCACCTGGGATGCGAACATTGTCGCACGATTCAAGCAAGAAGCGCGTGCCGCCGCCCAATTGCAGCACCCCAACATCGTCACAATCTACGAGATCGATGATGTCGACGGGCAGTTTTTTCTGACGATGGAGCTGGCCAATGCGGGGACGCTGCGAGAACATATGCAGGCGCAAGGGCCGCTCGCCGTGGCTGATACGGTGAATTTGCTGATGCCCATCGCCGACGCTCTGGACGAGGCGCATGAGCAGGGGTTGGTGCATCGCGATGTGAAACCGGCGAACATCCTTTTGGACAGGCCCCGCTCCGGCAAGTTGCGCCCGTTGTTGAGTGACTTTGGGCTGGTCAAGGCGCTGTCCCAACACACCGAACTCACCCGCACCGGGACCATCGTGGGGACGGTCGAGTACATGGCGCCCGAACAGCTTGACATCGATCGGGCTGACGAGGTGGGGCCGGGGACGGACATCTACGCGTTGGGCATCGTCGCCTATCACATGCTCACCGGCCAGGCGCCGTTCAGCGGCACGAGCGCTCAGGTCATGTACGCTCATCTGCACAAACAGCCTCCGGCTCCCAGCGACGTGCGCGACGATTTGCCCCCTGCGGTCTCTGGCGCCATCCTTACCGCCCTGGCCAAGCAACCTGAGGAGCGATATCCTTCTGTCTCGGACTTTGTCAAAGCCCTGGCCGCGGGAACTCAGGCGGAGCCGGTCGCAAAACCGCCGCCCAAACCTCGCCCAACATTTCGGTCGCCGACTGCCGCTAACACGATATTGCAACCAAAAACTGCTAAGCCTGTGCCAGCCGCAACACCGCCTGTAGACAAAGTTGAGCAGAAGGGCATCCCTGGTAAATCGACGATTGGAAGAATTGCCAATGCAGCCCATGTTCCGACTAAACCGCTAATTCCGGCGAACAGACGAATTGGTTTCATCCTATCGTTCCTGCTGGCATCGGTGATCGGTACCGCCTTCGGATGGGCGCTGGGAATGTGGATCGGCGGACCGCTGACCGACTGGCGCTGGCAACTGCCGCTCACCGGTCTGGTATTCGGCTTGATGATAGGCTGGCGGCAATCTCCGAAGCTCAAAAATATCGTGGGCAGTGAACTTTTCTGGATCGCCGCCACCGGGATCGGGTTGATGCTGGCGACGATCCTGGTTGGCGAGGTGGAATTTGGCGATCAACCCTCTCGCTACTTCTTAGCCTTGTTGCTCACGTTAGGCCTTCTGCAATCGCTGACCCTATGGCGTCGCCTGCATCCCCTCTGGGCGATTGGCTGGGCTCCCTTCGTGGCGGCTGTGTTGATGATTGGCCTTGCCCTGGCCTGGCGCACATTGAGCGAAACTGACGGCGGTTCGTTGATGGATAAGTGGGCGAATTCCGCCACCCAGCCGCTCATTGACGCCATCAACAATAGTCCACTTTCTTGGGATACCACGGTGTTCATCTTTGAATTCATCGGTTGGATGGTGCGAGGCGCTATTTTGGGCGCGGTCGTCGGGGCCGGACAGGCGATCTACCTGGCTGTCAGCAAGGCTCGCAGCAACTGATCATCCGAGAGACTGATCAGAAATCGAAGAGAGCGGAATTCTCAAGGCTGCTGGCTTTTGCCCGTGCGCTTGCGCTTGCGCTATCATGGCACGGCGTTTCTCTTGAAACCCTGCACGAATGCGGGATGCAATCTCGTTCCAGATATTCACAAGGATGTTAGATATGGCTTTCGAAAAGATCGTTGTTCCAGAAGGACAGAAAATCACAATCAGCAATGGCAAACTGCATGTGCCGGACAACCCGATCCTCGCCTTCATCGAAGGCGACGGCACTGGCCCGGACATTTGGGCGGCTTCGGTGCGCGTTCTTGACGCGGCTGTGGCAAAAGCTTACGGCGGGGCGAAGAAGATAGCCTGGATGGAGGTCTATGCCGGGGAGAAGGCAGTGGACACGTATGGCCCCGATGTATGGCTGCCCGACGAAACTATCGAAGCTTTTAACCAGTATCTGGTCGGCATCAAAGGCCCATTGACGACGCCGGTCGGCGGCGGCATTCGCTCCCTCAACGTCGCCCTGCGCCAGATGCTCGACCTTTATGTGTGTCTGCGCCCGGTGCAATATTTTGATGGCACGCCCAGCCCGGTGAAGCAACCGGAACTGATCGACATGGTCATCTTCCGCGAGAACTCGGAAGATATTTATGCCGGCGTGGAGTGGCGCGAGGGCACGGTCGAAGTCAAGAAACTGGTCGATTTCCTGCAAAATCAGATGGGCGTGACCAAGATCCGTTTCCCCGAAACCAGCGGCATTGGCATCAAGCCGGTCTCGCAGGAAGGGACGGCACGCCTCATGCGCGCGGCCATCCAGTATGCCATCGACAACAATCGCCAATCGGTGACCCTGGTGCACAAGGGCAATATCATGAAATTCACCGAGGGCGCGTTCCGGGACTGGGGATACCAGCTCGCCAAGGATGAGTTCGGCGCGGAAGAATTCGGCGGCGGGCCGTGGTGCAAGCTGCCCAACGGCATCGTGATCAAAGACGTGATTGCCGACGCTTTCCTGCAGCAAATCCTCACCCGCCCGGCCGAGTACGACGTCATCGCCACCATGAACCTGAACGGTGACTATATTTCGGACGCCCTGGCTGCACAGGTGGGCGGGATCGGCATCGCGCCGGGGGCGAATATCAACTACGTGACCGGCGCTGCTATTTTCGAGGCCACGCACGGAACCGCCCCGAAATATGCCGGGCAGGATAAAGTCAACCCGTCTTCGGTCATCCTCTCCGGCGAGATGATGTTCCGTTATATGGGCTGGAGCGAAGCCGCCGACCTGATCCTGAAATCGATGGAAAAGACCATCACCGCCAAGACCGTGACTTACGATTTTGAGCGGTTGATGGACGGGGCGACGCTGCTCAAGTGCTCCGAATTTGGCGATGCGCTGATCGCCAATATGTAATCCATTCGTTTGACCGATGATCGAGACGCCCTGCCGCGCGGCAGGGCGTTTTTCATACTTCCCCCTGATTGTCTTTTGTTCAGGGCGACTGTGATGCGGTATTGGCGGCGGGGTTATTTGAAGATGATGGGCAAATAGATGTTGTGATCGTCGCCATGCCCATTGCACTCCGTCTGCTCGGTGACAAAACGGGCGACAAGCGCATCCGCACCCGGCATGAGGTTGTCAGCGCTGCCGCTGACGAGCGGTTTGCAATCGGCTTGAATGGCGAGAGCGAGGCCCACATCGAAACCGCCTGTCTGGTCGAGAAAGACCTTGCCATCGTCGTTGAAGTCGGCATCCAGGCTGCCATCCTCGGCATCGTAACGCACGAGCGCGATGGCTGAGTTCAGAAGGGCGAGATCGGCAATGCCGGTGACATAAAGCGACCCGTTGGCAGCCGCCACAGCCTGGGCGATGTTGGAAGCATCGACCACCGGCGTGATCACCCGGCCATTGGTTCCGAAATCATTGTCGATCATGCCGTCCGGCTGAAGTTTCGCCAGGGCGAAGTTGAAGGCTGATGTCACGGTGGCCGAACCCACGGCGACGATGCTGTCGTCGTTCAGAATGACCATGTCTTCGGCGGCGTCATTGCCACTGCCAACCGGCAGAAACAGGACGCCGTCGCTATCGAAGTCCGGGTTCAGGTTGCCGGTCGGGGTGACGCTGGCAAAAAGGAAATCCTGCTGGGAGCCGTCACGCACCTCGCCCGCGGCGACCGCATTCCCATTGGATTGCAGGCCGATGCCCTTCAATTGGCCCTTGAAATCTCCGGGCAGCGGGATGGGCAGGATGCCATCGCCGCTGAAGCCGCTGTCAAGGTTGCCATCCTCGTCGAACTGGAGGATAAATGGTTGCGAACTATCGACGGCGTCACCAACCGCCGAGACGACGAACTCGCCCGTGCTGCGGCGCACGATATCGGTGGCGCTGTCGGGGCCGGAAGTGAGGTTGACCGATGCGAAACCACCTGTGCTAAAGCTCGAATCGAGCGTGCCATCCGCTTTGAGAGCGAAAATCACCGCCGAAGTGCTGGGCGCGCCAATCATCGAGCCGACGCCGATGATGTCGCCGCCGGGCGTCAACGCCAGCGCCTCACCATAGGCGGGGTTGCCCCCTGGCTTGAGGCTGACGACGCCGCCTGTTCCGAAGGTGTCGTCCAATGAGCCGTCCTGATTCAAGCGGATGACATTCGCCTGCGGCCCCGATTGCGTAACGCCGGAGCCGATGGCGACGCTTTTGCCGTCCGGCTGAATCTTTATGTCCGAAATCTGGTCGAGCCCCATGCCCAGGTCGATGGTGAAAACGCCGTCATCGCTAAAGGTCGGGTCGAGCCCGCCCTGGGCGGGGAGGAGGGGCAGGGCGGGGGCGATAAACAGCAGCGGGCTGATGGCTGCGAGGAGAGACAATCGCCGTAACCGGAGGGCAGACGCCCGGAGCGTACGCAGATAGATATTGATTTGTGCGGTCATGTTCGATCTCCAATGATTTACGTTGGCCGTTGAGGGACGCACACCCCCCGGCGTACGTCCCAGGTTTCCAGGTCACGTACCCTACCATAAGCGGCGGTTGCCGACAACCGAAGTTTGAAGGTCGCATGAAGTTACAATCAGTGAAACAACCATGAATGCGTCAGTACCGCAAGCGATCTTTTGGGCGCGAGGGAAAATGTCGGTTAAGATAGGAACCAGGCAAATGGATGCGGCTCGTGACCGCTGATCCAACCATCATTCTCAATTTCCCATCCATCGTCTGTTTATTACAAAGGAGGCAACTCGATGCAGAGTGTTCAGGTGCTTTCCTTCCCCCGGACAACCATCGGCAAAAAAGTGATCATGGCGCTGACGGGGATCCTGTGGATCGGCTATGTGGTTCTCCACATGTACGGCAATCTCAAGATTTTTGTCGGGCCGGAGTATTTCAATCACTATTCGGAGGCATTGCGCGAGATTGGCGCTCCCATCTTTGGGTACGAGCAATTGCTGTGGGTCATTCGCCTGATCCTGATCCCGGCGGTGATTTTGCATATGTGGGCGGCGCTTAGCCTGACCGTGGCGGCGCGCAAAGCCCGGCCCGGCAACTACGAGGCGAAACGCACACTGGCTGCCAATTACGCCTCCAAAACCATGCGACTGGGCGGGGTTGTCATCATCGCATTCATCCTGTTCCATCTCGCCCAATTGACGTTTGGCATGCAGGCGGTTTTGCCCGGTTTCGAGGCGGGAAACCCTTACGACAACGTGTTGATCGCATTTAGCTCGCCTATCGTGGTGGCTTTCTATGTGATCGCCGTGGCGTTTCTGGGCCTGCACCTTTATCATGGCGGCTGGAGCATGATGCAAACCTTGGGCTGGCTCAATGAGAGATTCGACCGGCTCGTGCGCGTATTGGCCGCCCTGTTAGGCCTGGTGGTCGCCGTCGGCTTCGCTATCGTTCCCATCGCCGTGCTGCTGGGCCTCGTCAGCTAACATCGGAGGCAATGACAATGACGAAAGACTACATGATCTGGAACCCGGACGATGTCCACATCGCCCCCGATGTCCTGAACGGTAAAGTGCCGGAGGGACCCATCGAGAGCCTATGGGACCGGCATCGCTTCGATATGAAACTGGTCAATCCGGCCAACCGGCGCAAGTTCAATATCATCGTCGTCGGTTCCGGGCTGGCGGGGGCGTCTGCAGCGGCATCGCTGGGCGAGATGGGCTACAACGTGCAGTGCTTCTGCTATCAGGACAGCCCGCGGCGGGCGCACAGCGTGGCGGCGCAGGGCGGCATCAACGCCGCCAAGAACTATCGCAACGATGGCGACAGCATTTACCGGCTGTTTTACGACACGGTCAAGGGCGGGGATTATCGCTCGCGCGAGGCCAATGTCTATCGTCTGGCCCAGATCAGCAATGAGATCATCGACCAGTGCGTCGCCCAGGGCGTGCCCTTCGCCCGCGAATATGGCGGCATGCTCGACAACCGCTCGTTTGGTGGGGCGCAGGTCGCCCGCACCTTCTACGCTCGCGGTCAGACCGGGCAGCAATTGCTGCTCGGAACCTATCAGGCGCTCGCCCGTCAGATCCAGCTCAAGACGGTGGAGATGCACACTCGCACCGAGATGCTCGACCTGGTGATCGCCGATGGCCGGGCCTGCGGCATCATCACCCGCGACATGATCACGGGCGAGATCCAATCCTGGAAAGGCGACGCCGTCGTCCTGGCGACCGGCGGTTACTCGAACGTTTTCTACCTCTCCACCAACGCCAAAGGCTGTAACGCCACGGCTGTGTGGCGGGCGTACAAAAGGGGCGCTCTCTTCGCTAACCCCTGTTTCACGCAAATCCACCCCACCTGCATCCCGCCCGCGGGTGAACATCAGTCGAAGCTGACCTTGATGAGCGAGTCGCTGCGCAATGACGGTCGCATCTGGGTGCCGCGCAAGGCCGGGGACACCCGACCGGCCGGTCAAATCCCGGAGGCTGAGCGCTATTACTACCTGGAAGAGAAATACCCCAGCTTTGGCAATCTCGTCCCGCGCGATGTCGCTTCCCGTAATGCCAAGACGGTGGTTGATGCCGGGCATGGCGTGGGCGAACTGCGTAATGGCGTGTATCTCGATTTCGCCGAAGCCATCGGTCGTTTGGGCGAGGATGTCATCCGGGATCGCTACGGCAATCTATTCGACATGTACGAAAGCATCACCGGCGAGAACCCGTATCAAGTGCCGATGCGCATCTATCCGGCCCTGCATTACACGATGGGCGGTCTGTGGGTGGATTACGATTTGATGAGCAATGTGCGCGGCCTGTTCGTGATCGGCGAGGCTAATTTCTCGGATCACGGGGCCAATCGCCTGGGCGCCAGCGCACTCATGCAAGGGCTGGCGGATGGCTACTTCATCGCCCCTTACACGCTGGGCAATTTCCTGGCGTCGGCGGGGCCGGTTTACACCGACATAGACCACGCCGCCTTCGTCGCGGTTCGCAAAGATGTCAATGACAGGATTGAGCGGCTATTGGCGGTGAACGGCAAGCGCACGGTGGACGAATTCCATAGCGAGTTGGGCAAAGTGATGTGGGAATTTGTGGGCATGGCTCGCAACGAGGAGGGCCTGAGATCGGCCCTGGCCCGTATCCCCGAAATCCGCGAGGAGTTCTGGCAGGACGTGCGGGTTCCGGGCAGCGCCGCTGACTTGAATCAAAGCCTGGAGAAAGCGGGCCGGGTGGCGGACTTTCTGGAGTTGGGCGAGCTGCTGGCTCTGGACGCATCGCATCGCACCGAATCCTGCGGCGGTCATTTCTGTGAAGGCAGCCAGACAGCCGACGGCGAGGCCCTGCGCGATGATGCAAACTTTTCATATGTGGCCGCCTGGCAATACCAGGGTGACGGCAACCTTCCCCTCTTGCACCTGGAGCCGCTCCAATTCGATTATGTGGCGCTCTCGCAACGCAGCTACAAGTAAGGGAGACCCGAAATCATGAAACTACATCTGCGAATCTGGCGGCAAGCGAACAATCAGGCTGAAGGTAAGCTGGTTGACTATGAATTGGATGAGGTCAGCCCGGATTCTTCCTTCCTGGAGATGCTCGACCTGTTGAACGAGAAGCTCATCCACCAGGGCGAGGTGCCGGTCGCGTTCGATCATGATTGCCGCGAGGGCATTTGCGGCATGTGCGGGCTGGTGATCAATGGCCTGGCGCACGGGCCTGTGCGCGGCCTGACGGTGTGCCAGCTTCACATGCGCAATTACAAAGATGGCGACACGATCGTGATCGAACCCTGGCGCGCCAAGGCTTTCCCCGTTGTGAAAGACCTCGTCGTCAATCGCAGCGCGTTCGACCGCATCATTCAGGCTGGCGGCTATATCTCGGTCTCGACCGGCGCTGCGCCCGACGCCAACGCCATCCCCGTCCCCAAAAAAGAAGCCGATCTCTCGATGGACGCAGCGGCATGCATCGGCTGCGGCGCTTGCGTGGCGGCCTGCCCCAATTCCTCGGCGATGTTATTCACCGCCGCAAAAATCACGCACCTGGGCCAATTGCCGCAAGGCCAGGTGGAGCGCTATCAGCGCGCCGCCAGCATGGTTAGCAAGATGGACGAAGAGGGTTTTGGCGGCTGCACCAATCATGGCGAATGCTCTGCCGTCTGCCCGAAGCTGATCCCGTTGAGCGCGATCGCCCGCATGAATCGCGACCTGATCAAAGCGAAACTCAAAGGCTATTGAGCCTTTCGACACCGAATTGCATTCCAACCGCCGCCACTTTCAGCGGCGGTTCTTTTTTGGCCGCCAGAAATACCAAAGCCCCAGAGTTTCGGCTGGGGCTTTAGCGAGAGGAGGAGGAAAGGAGCTTGAGGAGGAACCACCGCTTTCTGTTGTTGGGCTTGTCGCCCTGTCTACAACTATCAATATACATCACGAACGTTAGGCTATTATGAAAATGGGGTTTGGGTTGGGTTAGAGTCGGCGGCGTTTTGGTAGGCGGAAATCCGAAATTCGGTTCACGGTTCATAGTTCACTGCGTCATCTTCGAACCTCGAACTCTGAACCCGGAACTGCGAACTCAAATCACATAGATCGGATTACTGAACACCCACCCCCTGGGCTTGCCCCACCGTTTCTTCCACACCTCCACCCGGTACGCGCCCGGCCGGTCGGCCACATAGGACAGGCGATCCCCGCTCGTCTCGGCAATCACGCCTGCGCCCGCACGGATGAGCTTGATCAGGCCACGTTGGGGCAGGCTTACGTCGAAGCGGACAAGCTCGTCGCCATCGATTTGTCTGCCTATGGTGGTCCATTGGCTGTCGCCGCTGGCGCCGAAACGAAAGCCTTCGGTCGGAGCCAGCTTGTCATAAGCTACCCAACAGCGGCCGGCGGCCAGCGCTTCGTAGACCAGCGTGCGGTCGTGCCGATAGTCGCCGCTGAAAGGTTTGGCGGTGAGAATATGCGTGTTCACGGCGCTGAAGCAATAGTCGTAGTTCAGAAACTCGCGGCGGATCGGGCCGATATTGAAGATATTGGCGTGGGCGTCGGAGCCGCCAATGGCGACCGTGGGCCGCTGCTGTAAAAGCTCATCCCACTTGGTCAGCATTTCCGGGTACGGGCCGGTGGTGAAGTATTGCGGGAAATAGCCGACGAGGATGGCGCGCGGCTTGCTGGTGGCGAATGGCCTGAATTCCGACATAAAATTCCAAAGCTCGATGCCGGTGAAACCTTCGACGTCCCAATGCAGCCAGGGATAGGTGTCGGGGATGAGGGGGCTGGGCTTGTCGATGGGGTGAGCGAAAAAGGTGAGGCCGCCTCGCTCGCGCACAGCATCGATCAACCCCTGCGGATTCGGCGCGAAAGGCGTCACATCTTCGCCGACGTCGAGCGTGAGGCAGTGGCTGTGCTCCGGCGTCAGGCTGGCGTCATTCACCTCGATATCGAACAGGGTGAGCACGCCCTGGCGATAGCCCTCGCCCGCCTGGTCGAGCAAAATATTGTGGTCGGTGACGATGATGAACTTCAGCCCGGCCCGCGCCGCGGCGGCCACCAGATCGTCGGGCTCGCCTTCGCCGTCGCTGGCGGTGGTGTGCATGTGGATGTTGCCGCGATATTCGTGAAAGGCGGTCATGATTCATCCTCGTCAATATCGTCTCGATTTGGCCAATTGCCGTATTCAACCGCCCGTCGCCGCTGGCGTTTGTCCATCCAGAAATGGCGATGGCGGGCGCTGATTTTGCGGGCGAAGACCAGGAATCCGGTGTGGGCGATCATACGGTCGTTTGGGCGCAGGCGGTCGGGGACGGGCTTCCACGGGCGCACAAGCAATTCCTGTATGCGGATTTCCACGAAATCGCCGGCTTGCAGCGCCGCCGTCAGCGCGGATACCTGGTTGGCCGTGGGCAGCAGCGAACCGAACATGCCGCCATCGGCCAGCGCGGCTTCCACCTGCGGGATGAATCGATCCGCTTCGCGCACATCGAGAAACACGGCATCGACCTCGGTCTCGTCGAAACCCTCAGCAATGTCCCGCAACTTGAAATCGACTGCGGCCAGCAATCCCCGTTTTTCCAGATTGCGCCGGGCCAAACGCTGGTGCTCCTCCCGGGCTTCGTAGCTGTACACCCGGCCGCTCGGCATCACCGCCCGCGCAAAGGCCAGGGTCAGGCCGCCGCTGCCGGTCCCGGCTTCGATCAGGCGCTTGCCATCCCACAGGTCCAGCTCCATGATGAGTTGAGCCGCATCTTTGGGATAGACGATCTGCGTCGTGCGCTTGAGGTGCTGGATCAGGTCGGAGGTGGTGGGGCGCAGTACCAGGTATTCGTGTCCGATTTGGGTCGTGATCACCTGCCCGACCGGCTGCCCGATGATGTCGTCGAAGGAGATGTGCCCGCGATTGCTCGACCACGACCCGCCCGGCGCCGGCTGCACCAGATAGCGCTTGCCCTCTTTTCCCACCAATAAAATCGTTTCGTAGGCCTCGACCGCTCGCACAACTTCCTCCGTCATTTCAGAATGAGGAGGATCATAGCATGGCGGCCAGGGCCTTCCAAAAATGACTCACTTCAAAATTTGACGTGACAGAACATTTGTGCTACTATGATGTTCTACGTTTGATTCTCTCCCTTACCCCGCATCATCCATTGTCGAACAGGAAGAGTATTTTTAGCCCACCACATCTAAGGAGTCTATTTGATGAGCAGCAACAACGGTAAAGGACAGGCATTGGACACCACGCTCGCCAATCTGAACAAGCGGTTTGGCGATGGCACGATCATGAAACTGGGTGAGGCGACCAGCCTGCAAGTGGCGGCCATCCCGACGGGCGCATTGACGCTCGACATCGCCCTCGGCGTCGGCGGTCTGCCGCGCGGACGCGTGATCGAAATCTACGGCCCCGAATCCTCCGGCAAGACCACGCTCTGTTTGCATGTCATCGCCGAGGCGCAGAAACGGGACGGCATTTGTGCTTTCATCGACGTCGAACACGCTCTCGACCCCTCGTACGCCGAGAAGATCGGCGTCGATGTCAACAACCTTTACGTATCCCAACCCGACACCGGCGAACAGGCGTTGGAAATCGCCGAAGCCCTCGTCCGTTCCGGCGCTATGGATGTCGTCGTCATCGACTCAGTGGCGGCCCTGGTTCCCCGCGCCGAGATCGAAGGCGAGATGGGCGACAGCCATGTCGGTTTGCAGGCGCGGCTCATGAGCCAGGCCTTGCGCAAGCTCAGCGGCGCTATCAAACAAACCAACACCGTCATGATCTTCACCAACCAGTTGCGGCAGAAGATCGGCGTCATGTTCGGCAATCCCGAAACGACGTCAGGCGGCATGGCCCTGAAGTTCTACGCATCCGTGCGTCTGGACGTGAGACGAATTCAGTCGTTGAAGGCGGGATCGGAGAATATCGGCAATCGCACCCGCGTCACCGTCAAGAAAAATAAGGTGGCCCCGCCCTTCCGGGTGGCCGAGTTCGACATCATGTTCAATGAAGGTATCTCCCGCACCGGCACCGTCCTCGACCTTGCCACCGACATGGACATCGTGGAGAAGCGCGGGTCGTTCTACAGCTTCGAGGGCAATCGTCTGGCCCAGGGCCGTGAGAACGCTAAGCTGTTCCTGGCCGAGAATCCGGATGTGCTTGATCGCATGGAGATGCTGGTTCGCCAGGAGGCAGGGCTGGGCAAGGGCGTGAAAGTCTCTGCCGGCGATGATGACGAAGCGGCCGGTGATTTCGATGACATGCCGCTGGCCGAGGCGGCGGACTAAACTGACATCAATCACTTTAAGACTGCTATTTTGATTCACGCTTGACGATAGTCCATTGACGGTGGACGATGGCGAAAGCACAGGCAACACATGTTCAACCGTCCATCGTCCATCGTCGAGAAAGAAAGTACTGTTAGGGACGATTGTAAGCCTGGAAGGAGAATCGCCATGAACCTGAAATTCGATTACGTCCGCCTGCTCGTCGATGATTTTCCCGCCTGCTTCCGGTTTTACCGAGATGTGTTGGGTTTATCCCCCCGCATGGGCGGAGAAGACGACGTGTATGCTGAATTCGAGACCGGCGGCGTCTCTCTCGCCCTCTTTCGCCGGGACTTCATGATGGCGGCCATCGATGCGAAGCTGGTCGAACGCAGCGCTGATACGGCGGTGCTCACGTTCTCGGTGCTGAATGTTGACGCCGCAGCGCAGGAACTGCGGAAGCGAGGGGCAACACTTGTTGCCAGGCCTGTGGATCGCCCGGACTGGATCATTCGCACCGCCCATTTTCGCGACCCGGACGGCAACCTGATCGAGATCAACGCACCTCTCAATAATGCTCAGACGCCATGAACGAAGAACGGATACTGACGCTGCACCCAGCAGGAAAGCAGGGCGTCAATATCAGTCGGGACAAGTATGACGCGATGCGCTCTGCCATTCTGGCGTGCCTGGCGGATGGCGCGGAATTGAGCTTTTCCGAATTGAACTCTGCGGTTGAGCAACGGCTGGAGGGGAAATTCGAAGGTTCGATCGGCTGGTACTTCACGACGGTCAAGCTTGACCTGGAAGCGCGCGGCGAGATCGAGCGCGTTCTGGGCAGCAAACCGCAGCGATTGCGTCTCGTATCGACCCGTCTCTAAAACTCCGTTTGACAATCGAGATGGCAAGGCCTATACTGCCGCATCATGTTTGCCACACCGACTCAGCAACTGATGCGGCTATGCTCCTGTCTCCAGCGGGCGTAGCCGATTCGATGGAGATGGCTGCCCCGCTCACTCTGTGTTGCGGTGAGTTGCCTTCCGTCAATCCACGAATCGGATTAGCGCTAATGAATTGAACGTTCCGGTCCTCCTCAGACCGAACACCAGGCCAGATTAACTCACTGCAAACCCGCAGTGAGTTTTTTGTTATCTCGACAGATCATTCGTTTCATTTCGATCCGAGACCAATCTCATGCCACTTGTCGCCCACACTTCACTCCCCACCTTCGAGAAACTGCAACAGCGCGGGCAAGAAATCCTGCCCATCGATACTGCTATGCGCCAGGATATCCGTGAGCTGCATATCGGGCTGTTGAACATGATGCCAGATGCCGCGCTGCAAGTGACGGAGATGCAGTTCATGCAACTGGTGGGGAATTCCAATCAGATCGCCCAGTTTTTCGTCCACCCTTTCTCGGTACCTGGCCTCACGCGCAGCCCTGATACCGCCGCGTACATCGAACGGTATTACACCAGCTTCGAGACGCTGCAAAGCGAAGGCCTGGACGCACTGATCATCACCGGCGCCAATGTGGCGAATCCATTGTTGGAGCAGGAAGCATTCTGGCAGCCGTTGGCCGATGTCGTTTCCTGGGCTTCCGAAAGCCTGACCTCCGTGCTCTGTTCGTGCCTGGCCACGCATGCCTTGATGAAATATTTCTACGGCCTTGACCGTGAGCGGTTGGGGGAAAAGCGCTGGGGCGTCTACAGTCATCGCGCCGTGCATCCCTATCATCCCTTGCTGCGAAATATCAACACCCGTTTCGATACGCCCCACTCCCGTTACAACGAGATCACGCGCGAGCAATTCGTGGCGGCAGGGCTTTCCATTCTGGTGGAGAGCGCGGAAGCAGGGGTGCACATGGCTGTCAGCCCCGACCAATTCCGCTTTATCTATATGCAGGGGCATCCCGAATACAACACCAATAGCCTGCTCAAGGAATACAAGCGCGAGGTGTTGCGCTTCCTGACCGGCGACCGGGAAGATTATCCCCCGCACCCCGAACATTATTTCGGCGACAAGGCGGCCACGATCGCCAACACTTATCGCGATGCCATCCTCCTCGCCAGGAAGCGGGGCACAGCCGCGCCGCCTTTCCCCGAAACAGCGATTCATCATTACCTGGACAACACCTGGGGCGATACTGCCAAAGCGATTTTCAACAACTGGCTGGGCCTGGTTTACAAAATCACGGACATGGATCGCCACAAGCCTTTTATGAGCGGCATCAATCCATACGACCCGCTCGGCTTGAAGTACGTCAATAAGCAACTGGCGCCTGCCGTGCTTTAACGCCCCCGCCCTACAAGTGATCGGGTGACAGTCAATTTCGCATTGACTGTCACCTTTCCATACTTTCACCATCACAACACAGAGGAGTACACACATGCGAGACGAGACCATTGCCATTCACACGGGCTATCAGTCGGAGGCGACGACCAAGGCGGTCGCCGTGCCCATCTATCAGACGGTGGCATACGAGTTCGATAACGCCCAACATGGAGCCGATCTGTTCAATCTGGCGGTTCCGGGCAATATCTACACCCGGATCATGAGCTTGAGTTCGCCCGGCCGTTCGAGATCGGTGTCGAGGCCGGGGCGCGTATAGGCGAACCCAGCGACTTCGCCCCCGACTTCGCTGACGTAGACGCGCTGCTCTTCCGGAGGGCTCTCAAGCAGTTCCGACCATTCGGCTTCGCGCGATTCGATGGTGCGAAGGGCGAAGGCCTCCGGGGGGAAGATGTGGCGATAAGCCGACTGCCAGCCCTCGACATGGATGCGAGCGAGGTCGTGGGCATCGCGGGGGAGCGCGAGGCGGATTGTTGGAGCCGCGGGGTAGGGATCACGATTGAGGTAGTCGTGGTGGACGCGAAGGAGCCAGCGGGCGGCGTGGTCGTCGCTGTGGAAGATGAGGATGCGCTTGCCGGCCGGCAGTTCCCGGAGGATTCGCTTGAGCATCGGGCGTTCGCGTTTGTTGTAGTTCCAAACCCAGGAAAGGAAGCCGGGATCGAGGCGCTCGGCGCAGCCGGGAGCCATGTCGTGTTCGCGGGTGCGGCCAAACTGACTGAGGCCCCGCCAGAAAGCGCGCCGAAAGCAGGTGAAGCGGCTGTAGTCGATCCAGATGATGGTGTCGGCGCGGCGCATCCGTGGGGAGCTGGTACCGCCGTAGTTACCGTCCATGATCCAGCGGTCGGTGGCGATGAGGCTCTGGACGACGCCCTGCCAGGTGTCTTCGGGGGTGCGGGTCCAGTTGGGATGCCAGAAGAGGCGGTCGAGATGGTAGAGGGGGAGCCGGGTGAACGCCGCCAGGCGCCGGGCAAAGGTGGACTTGCCCGCGCCGCCGCTGCCGATGACAAGGACGCGTTGCACGCTGGCTAGGGTAGGCGGGATGGATGCTATCCGGGAGTGCCGGGAAGGAGCTTCAAGAGGCGATGGCGGTTGGGACGGCCGGGGTCAGGGCTAGCAACCGCTCGCATGGCTTGGATAAGGGCGGCGGTTGGGACGAAGGGGTCGGCAACGACGTCTGAGCCATCGAGCTTGAGGGCTGCGGCGGGGCGACCGCAGATGAAGGCAATGAGAGCCGGCCCTTCGAAACCGTGGCGATTCTCGAGCATGGCCAGCCGGCGAAGGGCCGCGGCATCTGCGGCGTTTGAGAGCCGAATCTCGATCTCCGGCAGGGCTGCTAGCGGCTCCATAGTACGAAGGATCGTACGAAGGGCGCTTCCTGCCCTACATCGGTAATCTATGGCAGAATTGGCATCTCACCTTCAAACCAAAGGTCGTCAACCATGGTTGCTTTCCTATCCAATGGTGTTTTGGACGAAACAGCGATTCGTATTCTGGAGGAGTTGCAGGCGGACGCCCGCATTTCGCTCGCAGAGCTTGGCAGGCGGGTGGCACTCAGCGCGCCGGCGGTTGCCGAGCGGGTGAAGCGGCTGGAGGAGGCAGGCGTTATCGAAGGGTACCGGGCGGTGGTGAACCCGAGGGCGCTTGGCTACGGGCTCACGGCGATCGTGCGGCTGGCGCCCCAGGCGTCGGAAAACACGACGCGTCGAGAGCGGGAGCAGGCAGTGATGCGGCCGCCCGAGGTGACGGACTGCTGGCACACCGTGGGGGACGATTGCTTCTATCTGAAGGTGGTTGTGCGAGACACCGAGCACCTGGAACAGTTCCTTCAATCTCTGTTGCGGATAGGGAAGACTTCGACATCGATCGTGATGTCGACAGCGGCAGAGGGACGCCCGATTCGGCCGGCACATCGCAGCCACGAATGAATATCGCGCTGGATTTCGACGGGACGATTGCGGACGCGGCGGGCGCAAAGATTCGCTATGCGAAGGAGCGGTGGAACATTGAGCTGACGTACGCAACGAGCATGCGGCCGGGGGCGCTGCCACTGATGGGCGAGGAGCGGTACGAGCAGATGCTACGCGACGTGTTCGGTTCGCCGATGTCGGTGGAGATGGAGCCGATGCCGGGGGCTGTGGAATCGTTGCGGCGACTGGCGAGCGACCACGACCTGCACATTGTGACGGCACGTTTCGACCACGAAGGCGAATTTGCGATGCAGTGGTTGGAGAAGCACGGGCTTTCGGTGCGGTCGCTCACGGCAACGAATCGCGGGGCGAAGGTGGACCACTGCGTGGCGCTGAACGCTTCGGTGCTGTTTGAGGACTCGGTGGGCGAGTTGGCCCACTTTGCCAACCAGGAACATACGGTTGCGATGGCGCTGTTGGAGACGCCGTACAACCAGCTGGAGCAGCGGGCAGAGGACTGGCACGTGGTGCCGGACTGGACGGCATTTGAAGCGCTGGTCGGGCGGCTGGCGCACACTACGTAGTCCTGAGCCGGGAGCAAGGGCGGAGGGCTGTGGAGATAAGGGATACGCCTACTGATCGCGGTTGGGTGGCCTCTCGACGATGACTGTACCCGTGAGACGTAGGGGTAGCCCTGCAGAGCATCGGTAATTTTTACACAGGGTTCTCTCCGTGAAATTGCGCATCCGCGAGAAGCTCCTCGGGGGCTTCGCCATCGTGCTCCTGCTCCTGGCGGCCATCGCTATTCTCAGCGTCACCCGTCTTAATCAATCAGCCGACCGGACCCAGCAGCTCTATGAGGACAATGCCCTGGGGATCCAGGCGGCGCTGACGATCAACCAGAACATGATTGCGAGCGCGCGTGAGGAGAAGCGCGCATTCCTTGCTTCGGACGATGCGGCCCGCGATGCGCTGGTCGAGCAGTCGCGAGAAGAGATGGAAGTGGCCCAGGCCGCTCTCGCAGCGTACGAG